>PLIR01000280.1 GCA_003139415.1 Myxococcales bacterium
CGCGGCGGGCACATATGTGGCCGGCAAACCCAACTCGCGCCTCACAATATTGGCGCCCTGCGCAATGGCGCTCGCCTTATAAAACGCGATCTCGCGGTTGCAGCCTTGCCGGCCGAAGCCGCAGTCGCTCGATACGATCAGTTTCTCGGCCGGTATGTAGCGCAGCGCCTTGCGGATCTCGGGGAGCTGCGGGAGATCCAGCGCCTCCTCGCCCGTCGGCAGGTCCTTCTCGAGCGCGTCGAGCGCCGCGTCGGCCGCCGAGTAGTACCCGAGGATCGAGACCCAGTGGTCGACCTCGGCGTCTTCGACCGCGACGGCCGTCTGAAGCTCTTCGTCGGGCCCCATGACGGCGTGGGTGGCCATCTCGCGGAAGTACCGCGCCAGCATCGAGTCGCCGCCGCCCTCCTCGATCTCGCGGTCGGTGGGCTGCTTTCGCGGGCCCGGCGCGGCCTCGACGCTCTCGGGCGCCGTCTCCAGGTCGAAGTCCTCCTCCACGATCTCGAGCTCACGGCTCGCGTCCCCCGAGGCGCGGTCGTCGGTGCTCTCGAACTCGTCGTCGCCGCCGGGCTCAACNNCGGCGTCTCGGCCGCCGCCTTGCGGCCCTTTCCGTGCGCCTTGACGGGCGGAGCCCCGGCGCGCGGAGACGCCGAGCCCTTCGCCGCGACGGGATGAAGCGGCGCGTCACCGCGCTCGGTCGTCAACGCAGCCGCGCTGCTTTTGCTTTTCGCCATGACCGGAGCGCCCTCCTTCGCAAGCGACTGCGAGCCTCTACTGCTTGCACCTCTCGTACCCTTGCCGCGCGTGCGCGCGCTCGGCTCGGCGGCGGCATCCGCGCGTTCGGGATTCGTCCCTGCGTCGTGCGACGTAGCGAAAGATGGGCGCGCGGTTTTCGACATGGTCTCGCGTTCGAGCCGCCTCTTCTTCTTTAGGTGTCCAATACTACGTTGGATGAGCGGTGGCCGTTCCACGTTCGGCTCTTTTGCTGGCCTGTTGCCTCAAGGTGCGCTAGCGGCGCACGCGGATGGGGTGGCCATGCCTTCGCTTTCGATAACCTCGTACTATCTCCTGCGATTGCGCCGGCTGGCCGCACGGCCAGGCCGGCTCATCGGCTTTGCGTTCGGATCGGCGTTGCATGCGGCCGGCCACGCCCTCGTGGCGCTCGTCGCCGCCGGGATCGCGTTGAGCTTGGCTCGGCGGTACGGCGTCCCCGCGCTCCCGAGAGCGTTCCCATCGGCGTCCGCGGGTACGCCCGAAGACCAGGCCCTCGCCCTCGCTCTCCTGGGGTTGGGGGTCGTGCTGGTCAAGGGAGCGGCCGGCGCCTACGCGACGTTCGTTCAGGCCCGACTGGCGGGCGAGGTAGGCAGCGCCCTCCGACTCGAGCTCCTCGACGCGATGCTGGCTATTCACCGGTTGCGAAGACCACGACACGGCGATCATGCTCCGCCGCCCTCGACACAGGTTGCCCGGTCGGTCCTGTCGCTGACGGACCGCGTCCGCGACGTCGAGGCGGGCCTCGAGCAGGGCGTCCTCGGCGGCGCGCGCGCCATCGCGCAGATCGTCCCTATCGCCATCTTGCTCGTGGTGTTGTCGCCTCGAATGGCGGCGACGGCCGGCCTCGCGCTTGCGGCGTTCGGCTGGCTCCTGGGTAAGGCCCGCGCCGGGTATCGGCGGGCGACGCAGCGCGCCACAGCCGATCGCGAGCGCCTGCTGGAGGCTGCGGACGAAGCGGTCCGCCATGCCGACCTGTGGGTGACGTACGGCGCCGAGGCGAAGGCGCGCACCGCGGCGAAAGTGCTTGGTGCCGCCCTCGCGCGGGGCTCGGCGCGCCTGCAAGTGCGGGGCATTGCCCTGAGCAGCGCCAACGAAGCGCTCGGCGCTGGCGCGCTGGTGGCCGCGATCGCCGCCTCGCGCGCCGGATGGCTCGGGGGCGTGCGCGACGGGGCGACGCTGTTGTCGTTCGCCGTCGCGTTCTTTCTCTCGTACCGGCCTCTTCGCGAGCTGGCCGATGCGCGCCTGGCCATGGCCCGTGCCCAGGGCGCCTACGACGACCTTCGCGAAGTCACGCACTCAGCCCTTCGCGAGGAGGAAGAACCCGACCAAGACCAAGAAACGTTGCCCGCGCAAGCGACTGCCCAGCCGACCCGCCTCTGGCCCCTCGCCGCCCTCGAGCTTCGCGCGTTGCGCCTCGCGCATGGGCCTCTCCGGCCCATCACCGCGCGCATCGAGCCGGGCGCCGTCGTCGTCGTGGCCGGTCGGACCGGCGCCGGCAAGACGACGCTGCTTCGCACGCTGCTCGGCCTCGAGGCGGCCGTGGGCGGCGAGATCCGGTTCGGTCTCGAGTCGCTCGACGGTGCCCCCGCCGGCCCGCGCTCCCGGCCGTTCGCGTGGGTCCCGCAAGACGCGCCGCTGCTCGCCGACACGCTCGAGGGCAACGTCGCCCTGGGGGCCCCTGGTGCCGACGCGGCGGGCGTCCTCGATTCCATCGGAGCCGCCGGTCTCGTGGGCGCCCTGGATGGCGCACGCCTCGGCGTAGGAGGGCGCGTCGTGTCCGGCGGCGAGCGCCAGTGGATCGCGCTGGCTCGTGCCATCGCCACGCGCCAGCCGGTGCTCTTGCTCGACGAACCGACGAGCGGTCTCGACGCCGCTGCCCAGCAGAGAGTGCTCGACGCCATCGCAAGCTTGCGCGGGCGCCGCACCGTCATCCTCGTCACGCACCGATCCGAGCCGCTGGCGATCGCGGACGTCGTCCTGTGGATTGGGGGAGAGGAGGGGGTGGAGAGGGCGGCATGAGGCTGCCAATCACGGCCCCGCCGGCACGACGAGCGTCACGCGCGGGCCGTCCGTCACCGTCACCTCGTGCGCTTGAAATCGATCGCCGTCCAAGATGTACGCCCCCTCGACCTCGTCGAAGGCGACGTGAAGCGACCGCGCCAGAGCGTCCACCCGCGGCTCTCCCTGCAGCGGCCTTCCCGCCATGACGCGCGGCAACTGCACGCCGAGGGCATGGGCGGAGAGGCCGCTCGCGACGACGTGGAAGCGGTCGATATCCTCGCCGGCCCGGTAAGGGACGAGGAAATGCAGGCCGACGTCGCGCACGGTCGCCGCGAGCACCAGGCTCCACGCGCCAGCGGTGTGCGTCTGGCCGTCGACCGCCAGCCGGCAGCGCATCGGGCTGAGGACGTGGCGGGCGAAGGACGATCCGGCGAGCGACCCGGCGAAGACGCGAGCGGCCAGGGACGCCGCCGTCGCGGCCCCGGGGCGAGGCGCCGCGTCGTAGGCCTCGAAGAAGCGCGCGACGAGGCCGGTGCCGAAGATGAAGCCGACGTGATCGTCGTCGGCGACACCGGCGCGAGGGTCCGCGCCGCGCCGCACTCGCAGCGTGGGCACGTCCACGCGCCGTCCCGTGCCTTCACACGCGGCATGCACCACGCGGGCAGCCCAGGCCTGCCGGTCGCCGCGCATTCCGTGGTTACGGGCGATGGTGCACATGGTCCCTCCCCCGGCGAGTCCGACCGGTGGAAGCGGCGCGCCCCCGTACGCGGACGCGAGCGCGCTCAATCCGCGCATGACCGATCCGTCGCCGCCGACGAGGACGACGGCACGCGCGCCGCGCGTCGCGANNCAAGGTCCCCGAGATCGAGCGTCTCGTGCACTGTGGCTCCGGCGCGGCGCGCGTCGGCGGCGATCGCCGGGAGCGAAGGCCCCCCGTGCGCGGCGCGATTCACGATGACGTCGACGTCCGCGCTCAAGGCCGCCGCGGGCTAGCACGCGCACCCCAATCGGGCTACGCGTTGCGGCCGTGCGCGGAGCGTTCGGCATGACGCGGGGATGGCTGGCTGTGCTGGTCGCGGGCGTCGCCGCTTGCTCGGCGTCCCCGGCGATGCGCGCGGCCGAGAACGGAGATCGCGCGAGCCTCCGGGCCATGATCGCAGCGCGCGAGTCGCGCGGCTCGCTCTCGAACAGGGAAGCGGCCTCCCTCGCGCGGGCCGTCGCCGAGCGCGAACTGAAGACGACGTCCCCGGGCGACGGTGTCGCTCGTGTGCGCGACGCGCTGCCCTGCGCGCGTGAGCTCGACGGCGCGTTGTCGGCGCGCATGGCCACGCACGACGCAGCAGGCGCGGCCGCGGCCCTCGCTCGGCTCGACGCCCGCGGATGGGACCTCGACGACGCGCGCCGTTACGCCGGCGACACCGAGCCGGCCTGGCGTGCCGTAGGGGCAAGGGCCCTGGTCCGCGGCGCCGATCGGCGCGCGCGTCTGGTCGCCCTGGTCGACGGAAGCCCGCTCGTCCGCCGGGAAGCCGTCCGCGCCATGCGTGATGCGGCGGACGCGGCCGACGTGCGACCCCTCTCCGAGACCGCGCGCCTCGACCCGGAGCCCATCGTCCGCACCGAAGCGGTCCGCGCCATGGCGTCGCTGGCCATCGCCCCGGCCGGCGAGGTTGCCGACGCGCTGCGCGACCTGTGGACCGCCGGGGACGACGGCCTTCGCGAGGACATCGCGCTGGCCTGGTCGACTCCATGGCTGTGGAAGGCCGGAGGGCGCGAGGCGCTGCGCATCCTCGTCGCGACCGGTCGCGGACCTGGCGCCGTCGAGGGCGCCGCCGCCGCACTGCGGCAACCCGACGCGGGACCGGAGCTCGCATCGCTGGCGGTCGGCCGGCTCGTCCGATCGATCCAGGCCGGTGCGCGGGTGACTCGTCTTCAAGCCATCGCCGAGGCACCTCTCGATCGCGCCGAACTGCTCGACGCCGTGCGCGCGGCCGCCAAAGACAGCGACGTCCAGGTACGTATCGGTGCGCTCCACCGGCTCGCAGGGCGCGCCGGGCCCGACGCACGCGCTGCCGTCGAGGGGCTCGAGGCGCTGGCCCAGCCTGGGTCAGCCGTGGGGCCGCAGGTACGGTTCGCGCTCGCGAGCGCGGGGGACAGGCGCATTCAAGCGTGGCTCGAGCAGGATCTCACGAGCCCGGCGCCGCCCGACAGGCTCGGCGCGGCGCCCGCCCTCGCGGACCTCGGCGTCGGCGNNGGCTCCCCTGCTCGACGACGACGACCCGTCGGTCCGGGTCCGAGCCGCGTGCACGCTCCTCATGGCCAATCGCGTGACCCGCTCGAGGTCCCCCTAGGGATCCGCCGACGGGTCGCGGAGCACGATCGGGCGGCATGTAACCCCCGGCACAGAGCCACCGGCGCGCTCGAACATATTGACGCGCTGCGCGTCCTATGCAGGTCTCCAAGGGGCACCGTCCGATCGCGCTCGTTGACCTGGGTCCGCCATTCCCTTACGAATTGCGCTCGCCATGCGCGCACACACTCTCACGCTGGTGCTTGCGGCGGCCGCCTCGCTCTGCACCAGCGGCTGCATCAAGCAGACTCTCACCAACGGGCAGATCGAGGCCTTCCGCAGCGCCGCGGTGGTGGTCGATACCATCGGAGACTACGAGGTCGCCCGCGCCGGGGCGGCCGCGGGGATCATCCAGTTCGAAGGGATGCACGCGCTCGCACCAGACAACCCCAACGCGCTNNTTCATGCTCGCCAAGTCGTGGGTCGGCTATGGCGTCGGGTTCGCCGAAGACGACATGCAAGTCGCCCAGGACGCCGGCGACGACGACTTGGTCGAGTACCATCGCAAGCGCGCACGCATGGCGTACGACCGCGCCGTCTACTACGGCACGCGGCTCATCGCGCTCAAGGCCCCCGGCTTCGTCGAGGCAAAGAAGAACCAGGAGACGCTCACCAAGTGGGTGAAGGCGAACTTCACCAGCAAAGACGACGCCGAGATCCTGCTCTGGACGGGCGAGGCGTGGCTGCTGCGCGCTGGGCTCATGGCCTCCGACGACAACGAGGGCGGCGCCTTCGTCTCCGAGCTGTTCGTCGCGATCCCCCTCCTCGAGCGAGCCGTCGAGCTCGACGAGACGGCCGCCCGCTACATGGGCCTCGTGATGCTCGCGGCCTATCACTCGCGCAGCGGGATGGCCGAGATGGATCAGGGCAAGAAGATGTTCGAGCGCGCGCTCGCCAAGACCGAGCGCCGCGACCTCGTCGTCCAGATGGTCTACGCGACGAAGTACGCGTGCGCGAAGGGCGACCCGGTCCTTTATCAGACGCTGCTGAACGAAGTGCTCCAGGCCGACGATCCCGACCCGGAGCAGCGCCTCGAGAACACCATCGCCAAGCGCCAGGCGAAGCGATGGCTCGGCAAGCACCGCGTGAAGGACCAGTGTGGCTTCGACCTTTCGGGCTCCGCCGCCGCTCCTCCGCCCCCGCCGCCCCCGAGCTCAACCCCGCCCGCCGCGGCGTCTCCCTCGCCACCCGTGCCCCCGCCCGCGCCGGCCACGCCCCCGCCCTCGGGCAAGCCAGCCAAGCCCGCCAAGCCCAGCAAGGCTGGCGGTGCCCCGAAGGCCAAGCCGGCGCCCCCGATGGCCAATTGAGGTTCGGCGCGTTCGCGAGTACGACGCGCGAGACGTAAAGACCACTGCCCGCGCTTCGGCTCGGCTAAGCATCCCCCCGGAGGTTTCAGATGTTTCGCAAGGCTCTCATGATGTTCGCCGCCGTCGCCCTCGTGTCGGGCGTAACCGACGTGGCCGGCGCGGTCACGACGCTGAAGGTCGGAACCGTTGCCCCGCAGGACTCGGCCTGGGGCAAGGAGTTCAAGAAGTTCGCCAAGATCGTGTCCGACGATTCGAACGGCGAGCTCCAACTCGACTTCCAGTGGAACGGTCAGGCGGGCGACGAGAACCTGATGGTGCAGAAGATCCGCTCGGGCCAGCTCGACGCCGCCGCCATCACGGCCGTCGGCCTCGCGCAGACCGGCGTCACCGACATCCTCATCTTCCTGCTCCCGGGCCTTTTCCAGAACTGGGCCAAGCTCGACGCCGCGCGCGACGCGATGAAGGACGAGTTCAACAAGCAGTTCGAGGCCAAGGGCTTCACGATCCTCGGCTGGGGCGACGTCGGCGCCGGCAAGAACATGAGCGTCGGGTTCGAGATCCACCACCCGTCGGACCTGCAGGGCAAGGGCGTCTTTTACTACACGGGCGACGTCGTCTCGCCCAAGATGTACTCGGCCATCGGCGGCATCACGCCGAAGCAGCTCACGATCAACGAGGTCTTGCCGATGCTCACCGGCGGATCCATCAACGTCCTGCTCGCGCCGTCGATGGGCGCCGAGCAGCTCCAGTGGAGCTCGCGCGTCACGGACATCTGCACCGAGACGGTGACCTTCGTCATCGGCGCGGTGCTCGCGTCGTCCGCGCGCCTCGCGTCGCTGCCGCCGAACCTGCGCCAGATCATCGTCACGCGCGGCGCCGAATCGGCCGACCGCCTGACCAAGACGATCCGCAACCTCGACGCCCAGGCGTGGGCACGCCTCAAGACGACGAAGCACACGTACGACTTGACGGAGCCGGAGCGCCAGGAGTGGCGGGCGGTCTTCGTGAAGGTGGCCAAAGAGCTTCGCGGATCGGTCTTCACGCCGGCGGTCTTCGACCGCATCGTGCAGCTGTCGGGCAACCCGCTCGCCAACTGATCGAAGCGGCCTACCTTCGACCGCGGGAGACTCATGCTCGAGCACGATGACGCGACGCCGGCGGGCAAGGCCTGGGGCGATCCGCTTTGGCGCGTCGACACCGCGTGGCAGCGGATCGAGGCCGTCCTCTGCGCCTCGGTCCTCATCGCCGAGATCGCGTCGCTGACGCTCTGGGTCACGCTCCGAGGCCTCGCCACGGACACGAACTCGGGCAGCGGCGCGGGCGGCATCGTCTGCCGCTCTTTGCTCACGATGACCGCGCTGGCCATCGCCGCGCACCTGGCGACGCGCAAGCGGGGCGGCGCGGCCCACACGGCCAGCGTCAGCACGGCGATCGTGCTCGGCCTCCTCGGCGGCCTCGCGTGGAAGCACGTCGGCACCACGTGGTCGTCGAACCTGCTCAACTGGTTTCAGGGCGCGTCGGTGCTCATGCTCATCGGGGGCCTGCGCGGCCTGGCCACGCGGCTCACGCTGTGGGTGGCCCTTCTCGGCGCCTCGCTCGCGTCGTCGCGCGGAAAGCACATCCACGTCGACGTCCTGCTGCACTACATCCCGACGAAGCTGCGGGCGCCGACGGCGATCTTGAGCCTCGTGGCCGGCACGGTGGTGTGCGTCTCCGCGGCGGCGGGCTTCATGGACTACATCGCGATCGCGATGTTCCAGGTGAACGCCGAGCAGCCCTGTCCGGGCAACGCGGCCAAGCGGTGCGACACGCCCGTCGGCGAGAAGATGGCGTCGATGGGCAAGCTGGTGGGAGACGACTTCTTCCTCCTCGGCCGCCAGGTGTCCCTCGACGTCCGCGCGCTCCCCCACGTCCTGGCCGGGACGCCGTACGACGGCTGGTTGACGGCTTCCGACTGGAACGCCTGGCTCGACAGCGCCGACTGGACGGCGCACTTCCCCAAAGTCGCCGTCGACGCCCAGCGCGCCGACGCCAACGGCCCGACGCGGGCCCCCGCCGTGCAGGTCCCCGGCTCGGGCGACGCGCGCGGTCTTCTGGCGCGCGAGCTCGACTTCGTCTTTCCGTTCGGCTTGATCGTCATCGCGATAAAGTTTCTGGTCCGCATCCTGCTCATCCTCTCGGGACACGTGAGCGTCGAGCCTGACGCCGAGTTCGTCGACGAGGGTCTGATGCGCGCCTCCGAGATCGTGAGTAAATCGCTATGAGCACCCCCGACGCCGCGGAGGGCGGCGCCTCGACGCTCGCGAAAGCAGGCATCGGGATCGCCGGAGTGGCCGTCCTGGCCATCGCCGTGCTCGGTGGCGTCACGGCCGCCGTCGTCGTCGCCCTGGCCCTGCTGGGCACACCCCTCTTCGCCGTCATGGGCGGGTCGGCCGAGATCCTGTGGCTGATGCACCCCGACGTGGCGTACCACCACCTGCGCTTCGTCGCGCCGACGGTGCTCGACGAGCGCTTCGCCGACTCGCCGATCGTCGTCACGATCCCGCTCTTTACCTTCGTCGGCTACGTCCTGGCCGAGGCGAAGACCCCCGACCGGCTCGTCGCCGCGGCGCGCACGGTGCTCGGCTGGATGCCGGGCGGCCTCGCCATCGTCTGCGTCATCGCGAGCGCCGTCTTCACGGTGCTGACGGGCGGCAGCGGCGTCACGATCATCGCGATCGGCGGCCTCCTTTACCCGGCGCTGCGCAAGCAAAAGTACTCGGACTCGTTCGCGCTCGGCCTCGTGACCACGGGCGGCTCCGTCGGTCTGCTCCTGCCGATGTCGGTGCCGCTCATCGTGTACGCGCTCGTCGCGCACGTCGATTTCACGGAGCTGTTCAAGGCGGTCCTCGTCCCCGGGATGCTCGTCATCGTGCTCCTCAGCATCTACGCGGCGTACGTCGGCGCCCGGGAGAACATCGATCGGGACCCGCCCGAAATCCACAAGATGGCGGCCGCCATCTGGGACATGAAGTGGGAGCTCGGCATCCCGGCGCTCTTGCTCGGCGCCATGGGCTCGGGGTTGACGTCGATCGACGAGGCCGCCGGCATCGTGGCGGCCTACGTCGTCATCATCGAGTTCTTCGTCTACAAGGACCTCTCCTGGAAGAAGGACCTCGTCCGCGTGGCGAAGTCTTCGATGAGCCTGGCCGGCGCGATCATCCTGATCCTGGCGAT
>PLIR01000230.1:0-25479 GCA_003139415.1 Myxococcales bacterium
TCCCGCGCCTGTCCAGGTGCAGACGGTGGCGGACGGCGACGGTGGATCGCCGTTCGGCGGGGTCGCGGCGATGCAAGTCGGCGCGTCGAGCTACGGCTCGGTGTGCGCCGTCAAGGCATCGGGCGGTGGCATGTGGTGCTGGGGTGAAAACGCGAGCTCGAACGGCTACATCCCGACGAAGTACGCCCAGGGCGGTTACCCCGTGACCAACGTGTTCCAGCTGTGCACGAACGGCTCGTATTACCCGAGCTTCATCGATGACACGGGGGCCATGAACTACGACGGCTCCCAGACGACACAGGTCTCGTGTCCGTGAGTACCCAGGCGCCGCCGGCGATCGGCCGCGCGGCCGCCTGACTTTCCAGGGATCGACTTAAGAGCCAGAGGGAGAGACGTCGTGATCACATTCAAGAGCCTATTTGCGGTTGCGGGCCACGGGCGGCGCGCCATTTCGTTTTGCTGTGCGCTGGCCGGGGTCGTCGCCCTGGCCGCGCCCGCGTGCAACAGTTCGAGCGCCGGCCCCGCGAACCAGCAAAGCGAGACCTGCGCGCTCAACAGCGACTGCGCCGCGACCCTGGTCTGCGCCTTCGGCAAATGCCGCGCTCAGTGCCAGACGGACGCCGATTGCCCCGGAGGCACCTGCGTCATCGGCCCCGGCCCCGGGGACTCTGGCAACGTCGCCTCGTGCCAGTCGAGCACCCTAGCGTGCAACACGCAGGCGAACTGCCCGGCGCCGCTCGCATGCGCGACGGACTACCGATGTCGGAACCTCTGCACCTCGGACGGGGACTGCAACGTCCTGGGAATCACGGGCGACGTCTGTGCCGAGGACCTACAAGGCGTCCACTATTGCGCGTCGATGTCGGACGTGACCGCGGAGGTGGTCGACGGGGGCGACGGGGGCACCATCTACGTGATCACCGACAAGGCGCCGTCGGGCGCCACGGGCACCGTGACCGAGCCCGACGGCAGTACATCGTCGTCTCCCGACGCCACGACGAGCGGGTCGTCGGGGAGCTCCGGCGGGAGCGGATCGGGCGGCGCCTCCTCGGGTGGGTCCGGCAGTGGAGGTTCGAGCTCCGGCTCGGGCGCCGGTGGCTGCACCGGGGAGACAGTGAGCGTCGACGGTGGTGCGTGCGTCGCCTGCGGCGCGTCGGGCGATCCGTGCTGCAGCGGCGCAACCTGCGGCAGCAATCTGACGTGCGTGAACGGAACCTGCTCTTGCGGTGGCCCCGGCGAATCGTGCTGCAGCGGCTCAAGCTGCAACAACGGTGTCACTTGCAGCGGCGGCGTATGCGCTTGCGGCGCCGCCGGAGCGGCGTGCTGCCCGTCAGGTGCGGGTGCCCAGTGCACGGGCGCCTTGCAGTGCGCGGGTGTCGATTGCACGTGCCAGGTCGCCTGCAGCGGCACGATCGTTCAACGGAGCGACGGGACGCTCTGGCAGTACACCGACTACTACGACGACACCCCGACGCCGGTGCAGGACAGCAACAGCGTCAACGTCGTCGCGACGAGCTTCTCGGCGTATTACGACACGACCGCGACCAGCAACACGAGCGGCGGCAGCGCCAGCGGCCTAGGCTGCTACGTCTCGGGGGGCAACGTGTACTGCTGGGGCTCCAACAGTGAAGGGCAGCTCGGCCACGGCGTCGCCTCGTCGACGCTCGCGTCCAGCCTCGTGCCGGTCGAGGTGCTCACCAACGCCGTCGGCAGCGTCGCCCTTACAAACATCAAAAGCGTCTACGTCGACAACACGGAAGGCTATGTCGCCTGCGCCATCGATACCAACACCGACGTCTGGTGCTGGGGTTATGGCTACTACGGAGCCCTCGGCGACGGACCCGGCGGCTACAACTCCGATATCGCCGTCCAAGTCACGGAGAGCGACGGCTCGACTCCCTTTTCGGGCGCTATCAGCCTGGCCGTGGCCGAAGATCACGTCTGCGCGACGACCACGGGGACGCTCGGGAGCAGTGGCTACCAGGTCTATTGCTGGGGCTACAACTACTACGGCCAGATCGGGCAGAACAACACTACCACCCAGTACTACTATTACCCCACGAAGGTAGCGAACCTCTTCAGCACCGCGGTCAACGTCAGCGTCGGGGAGTACCTCACGTGCGCGACGACGACGGACGGCAGCGTCTATTGCTGGGGCTACAACGAGTACGGCGCCGTCGGCACCGGTGGAACATCGTCCAGCGTGCCGGCGCCATTCCAGGTGCTCCTCGCAGGCGACGGGGATGCCGGCGCCCCCTTCGGCGGCGCGGTCAGCGTTCAAGTCTCCAACAGCTACTACGGCAGCCCATGCGCGCGGAAGGCCGACGGCTCCATCTGGTGCTGGGGCGAGTACTCCAGCACCGAGAGCTACCTGCCCACGAAGTATGGTCAGAACAGCATGGCCGTGTCGCAGACGTTCATGCTCTGCCCGAACGGCACGAGCGACCCGACCTTCATCGACCTGAACGGCAACCTGAACTTCGACGGCGACCCGGTGACCACGCCGATCACATGCCCCTAGGCCCCCCTTGACCGAGACGCCGACGCCGTCGCTCCCGCCCGGCACGCTGCTCGCGGGCAAGTTCCGCATCGAGAAGCTGCTCGGCGCGGGGGCGATGGGCGCGGTGTACGCGATCGAGCACGAGCTCACGCACCACAGGCGGGCGCTGAAGCTCTTGCACCCCGACGTCGTGCAGGTGCCGGACATCGTCCGGCGCTTTCTGGCGGAGGCGTCGGCGGCGGGGCGCGCCGGCAGTCCGCACCTCGTCGAGACGTTCGACGCCGGGACGCTGCCCACCGGGGAGCCGTACGTCGTCATGGAGCTCCTCGACGGTGAGACGCTGGGGGCCGTGCTCGAGCGCCAGCACCGGCTCGAGCCGCCGTACGCCGCGGAGCTCGTCGCGCAGGCCGCCGAGGGCATCGAGGCCGCGCACAAGGCGGGGATCATCCACCGCGACCTGAAGCCCGAGAACTTGTTCGTGACGAGCCGCGAGGGGCGGCCGTTCGTCAAGATCCTCGACTTCGGGGTCTCCAAGTTTCAGACGACGACGGCGACGGGCCCGATGGGGGCCACGCGGACGGGCACCATCGTCGGGAGCCCGTCGTACATGTCGCCCGAGCAGATCGTGGGCGATCCCGACATCGACGCGCGTACGGACGTCTTCGCGCTCGGCGTCGTTCTGTACCAATGCTTGAGCGGCGCGCTGCCGTTCGAGGCGCCCACCCTGCACGCGCTGACGCTGCGCCTGCTGACGGGCGATCTGACGCCGCTGGAAGCGTTGCTCCCGGGCTTGCCGCCGGACATCGTCGCGGTCGTGAACCGCGCGCTGTCCAAGGAGCGGGCCGGCCGGTTCCCGACCGCGCAGGCCCTGGCCGATGCGCTCGGGTCGATCCGCAAGATCCAGCCGATGGCCTTCACGGCCACGGCCCTCAGCCTCCCGGGGCCGGCGCCGATGTCGCCCCAGACGGCGGTGATGCAAGCGAGCTTCGCCGCCACGACGGCCGCGCCGGCTCCCTCGCCGGGTGCCGTCGGGACTTCGTCGCAGAACTGGTCGTCGAGCGGGGCCATCCCGCGCAAGGCGCGCTGGCCGTGGGCCGTCGTGGCCGTGGCGGCGACGCTCGCGGGGGGCATCGGGGCGTTCCTCGTCGTCCGCCCCCAGCCGCACGTCAACGTCGCGACGCCGGAGACGCACGTCACGGCGCTGCCCGCGAGCTCTCCCCCTCCGCCCACGGCGACGCTCGCGCCCCCCGAGCCGAGCCACGCCCCTTCACCCGAGCCGCCCGCCGCGCCGACGCCGTCCGCTGTACGGTCTCCCGTCGCGCGCCCCGCGGTCTCCGGCCGCGCCCCTTCCGCCCCGCCGGCCACACCCCCCGCTTCTTCCGCCGCCCAGGGTCTGGGCCTGCGACAGGACAATCCATTTCGATGAAGCTTGCACGCGCTGCCTCTGCAGCCCTTCTCTCCCTGGCCGTCTTCACCACATCTTTCGCGCGCGCCGCCGACAACGTCGACCCGACGCGCGCCGAGGCGGCCGAGCGGTACGACCGCGCGCTTCGCCTCGTCAACGCCGGCGACCTGTCGGGCGGTCTGGCCGAGTTCCAGCGGGCGTACAAGCTCGTGCCGTCGTCGGTGCTGCTCTACAACATCGGCCTCGTTCATGCGGCGATGCACCGGCCAGTCGCCGCTGTGACGGCGCTCGACTCGGCGCTCGCGCACGCCGAATCCCTCACCCCCGACGAGGTCACGCGTGCCCGCCGGGTCGTGCAGGAGCAGACCGAAACCATCGGGCAGGTCGCGGTGACCACCAACGTGAAAGAGGGCGTTGTCGAGATCGACAACGTCGAGGCGGCCAAGCTCCCCCTTCAAGGCCCGCTCGACGTCGCCGCCGGCCCGCACATCATCGGCATCGTCACTTCGGGTTACGCGCCGGCGCGCCGCGAGGTGACCGTCGCGGGGCACGAGCACGCCGCGGTCGACCTGCAGCTCGCGGCCATTCAGGGGCTCCTCGGGCACATCGCGCTGAAGTCTCGCGTGCCGGCCGCCGAAGTGCTGGTCGACGGCGAGCACGTGGGCAAGACGCCACTCGAAGCGACGGTGACGGTGCCCCCCGGCACGCACCGCGTCCAGGTCCGCCGCGCGGGGTACTTACCCGCGGAGCGCGAGGTCACGCTGACCGACGGCGCCCAGACGGACATCACGCTCGAGCCCACGGTCGACAAGACGGCGCTCAGCACCGAGGGCGGATGGCTCGCGATCACGTCGAGCGAGAAGCAGCCGATCCTCACCGTCGACGGCGACGAGTTCGGCCTCATCGCCGGTCCGGTCCAGCTCCCGGCGGGCCCCCACCGGCTGCGCCTCGAGAGCGGCGGATTCATCCCGGCCGAGCGCGACGTCGACGTGCCGCTCGGGCAATCGAAGCCCATCACCATCGTGTTCGAGCCGACGCCCGAGACGAGGAGCGCGTACGTCTCGGCGGCCGAGAGCCGGCGGACGTGGTCGTGGGTGACCATGGGCGTCGGTGCCGCCATCGCGGCCGGAGGGGTCGTCCTCGCCGTCGTCGAAGGGAGCCAGCTCACGACGGCGCAGAGCAACCTCAACGCGGTCAACGCGACGTTCGTCCGCTTCTCCAACCGGGCGTGCGATCCCGCGCAGAACCTCTCCGACATGCAGCTCGCGACCTGCTCGTCGGAGCTCACCAACGCGAACAACACCGTCAACAGCGACCAGACTCTCCGGACGCTGGGCTGGGTCGGCGCCGGCGTCGGCGGCGCCACGCTCGTCGTGGGCACCGTGCTTCTTCTCACGGGCGACAGCCCGCACAAGTACGACACGAAGGCGTCCGAGCGAACGCTCGGCGGGCTGAAGCTCTTGCCGTCGTTCGGGCCCAACGGCGGGTCGATGGCGGTGGCCGGCACGTTCTGAAGGCGGGGGCTCGCGGGGCAGCCCGCGGCTTTGTTTGTTACCCTGCCGCGGATGGCGGCTCTGCGCTCCCTGCCCTTCGCTGCCCTTCTCGCCTTCTTCGCCTTCACGGGGTGCGCATCGAGCATCCCCAAGGCCGAACTCGACCGCTGCACGCTGGGCGTCGCCGACGGCAACGACGGCTATCGCACGCGCCAGGGCGTCGCCTGCGGCCTCGTCGCCCACGAGCTCGCGATCGACGAAAAGACCAAAGAGGCGATCGGCTACGCGCGCAAGGCGTGCCTGCTCGAGGACGCGTTCGGGTGCAGCGAGTACCTGTCGCTCGTCGCCAGCCAGACGTCGATGCAGCCGGACGAGCTCTCCGACGCGCGCACCGCGGGAGAGCGCGCGTGCTCGGGCATGGTGTTCGGCGCCGAAGGGACCGACCCTCGTCCCGGCCTCTGCGTGCGGACGGCCGAGCTCTATCTCAAGGTCGAGCCCAAGAGCAGGAGCGACGCCGCCCAGCTCTTCGTCCGCGCGTGCAAGCTCGGGGACGAGAGCAGCTGCGCGCGCGCGCGGTCCTTCGGGATCGAGACCGACACGACGCCCGTGGCCACGGCGCCGAAGGCGAGTCCGCCGCCTCCGCCTCTGCCCCGCCCTGCCCCTCCGCCGCAACCGGTTGCCCCGCCCGTGCAGTGCCACGAGATGCGGTCCTGCGTTTCGCTGGAGCTCGTGCAGCGCAACGTGGCCGAAGTCCGAGGCACGCTCACCGACCACTGCGACGGCGCCGTCACGTGCTCCGTGTGCCCCTCCAGGGGACAAGACATCGACAAGACCGCCTGCCACACGATGAACCTCGCGCCGAACGAGTCGAAGACAGGGCGCGAAGCGGGGCTCTGGTACACGGGGTACAACACGATGGCGTACGACTGCATGGCGGCAGGCGACGACCGCTCGTGCCTCGCGCAGTAGCGCCGCGGCGGGCCGTCCGGGGCCACGCGCCGTGCGGCCCGGACGAGACGTCTCTCGCGGCAACGCGCGCCAATTCGTGTGTCGGCGAGCGGCACGGACGTTGATGGTTCAGGGGGCCATGCGCCACCTCGTTGCATCGCTCGTCGTCCTCCTTTCGCTTCTCGTCCCGCGCTCCGCCCGTGCCGACCCTTGGTTCGGCTCCGGCGACAACGCCCTCGAGGACGCGTACCTCGACGGCGACATCGACGAAGAAGACGCAATCGCGATGCACGTCGGCAGCCACTCAGGGGCCTCCGATGTCCACGGACAGAGCTTTGTCAGCGTGTCCGTGTTCCACCGCGAGCTCCTCAGCGGCGTGGTCGACAGCGGCGGTCTGCTGGTCGTCTCGATTGCCTTCGATCGGCTGGCCGAAGGGCCCGTCCACCAGCTCGCCGATCCCACACCGGCGGCGCCCGCGTCCGTGGCGAAGACCACCGACGAGCGCGAAGCGACGGCGGCTTCCCCCCGGCTCGCGCGTGGGTGCGTAGCCGCCGCGTGGCGCACCGCGGGCCTGGGCGACGACGACTCGCGCATCGACGCGATCGTGGCCCGCTCGCGCGCGAGCGCCTGGTTTCCCGAGACTCGCTTTCGCGCCGAGCGCCTCTGGGACGACTCCGCGCAGACGACGGTCCCGACGACGACGAACGACGCCACGTACTACGACGCCCTCGGCGCGAACTTGATCCTCGAGCTCCGCCTCACCTGGCGCCTCGATCGCTTGATCTACGCCGGAGACGAGGCCACCTTCGAGCGCTTGCGGATGGAGCGGCAGGACACGCGCACCCGCGTGGCCACCCGGACTCTCGAGGTCCTCTTCACGTGGGAGCGCGCCGGCAACGAGGCGCGCCGGGCCGGTCAGGGCTCGCGCGAAGAGCAAGACGCGCGTCTTCGCGAGGCCGAAGCCGAGGCGACGCTCGAGGTGCTGACGGGAGGGTGGTTCTCGCGCCGGAACGAGCCGCCCGCGCCGTTACCCGCTCCTTGACCGGCGCCCCCACGGCCGGTACGTACGCGAGGGCCCATGCTCAGCGAAACGCTCAGCGAAACCCGCGACCGCCTGGCCGACCTCCAACGGCGCCTCATGGCGCTAAGGGGGCACCTTTGACCTCCCCAAGCTGAAGGCCGAACTCCAGAAGCTCGAAGAACAGACCCTTATCCCAGGCTTCTGGGAAGATCAGAAAAAGGCGCAGGCGCTCACCCGGAAGCGCTCCGCCCTCGAGCAGCAGATCGGGTCCATCGAGAAGCTGATTCGGGACGGCGACGACTTGAACGTCCTTCTCGAGCTCGGCGCCTCCGAGGGCGACGACGCGACGGTCGAGGAGGCGGAGGCTCAGGTTCCCGCGTTCGAGGCGCGCGTGCGGGCGGCGGAGCTCGGGCGGATGCTGTCGGGGCCCGTGGATCACGCCGGCGCCATCGTGAGCATCCACCCCGGCACGGGCGGCACCGACGCCAAGGACTGGGCGCAGATGCTGCTTCGGATGTACCTGCGCTGGTGCGAGCGGCGCGGCTACAAGACCGAGATGATCGACTACCAGGAGGGCGACGAGGCCGGGATCGACGGGGCGAGCTTCAGCGTCGCCGGCGACCACGCGTTCGGCTACCTGCGCAGCGAGAACGGCGTGCACCGCCTGGTGCGCATCTCGCCGTTCGACGGCAACGCCCGCCGTCAGACGGCCTTCGCCGCGGTCGAGGTCACGCCCGACATCGAGGACGAGATCGACATCGAGGTGAAGGACGAAGACATCGAGATCACGACGATGCGCGCCGGGGGCAAGGGCGGCCAGAACGTCAACAAGGTCGAGACGGCCGTGCGCCTGAAGCACTTGCCGAGCGGCATCGTCATCGTGTGCCGGGCCGAGCGCTCGCAGCACCAGAACCGCCGCCTGGCGCTCAAGATGCTCAAGGCCAAGCTCTACGACATCGAGATGCAGAAGCGCGAGGATCAGGCTGCGGCGCAGCAGGCGGGCAAGACGCAGATCGCGTGGGGCCACCAGGTCCGCAGCTACGTGCTCCAGCCCTATCGGCTGGTGAAGGATCTTCGCACCGCGCACCAGAACGGCAACGTCGACGCGGTGCTCGACGGCGACCTCGACGCGTTCATCGAGTCGTACCTGCTCGCGGCGGCGGGCGGCAACCTGAAGAAAGGCGGCGTCACCGAAGACGCCGACACCCCGTGACCGAGCACGAGCGCGAAACCGGCACGGCCGAGCAGGCCATCATCGACGCGCGGCGCGCCAAGGCCGACGGGGCGCGCGCGCGGGGCGACAATCCGTTCGCCAACGACGTCACGCCGCGGCTGGGCGGCCGCACGGTCGATATCGCTGTGGCGAGGGCCCTGGCCGGCGCAGCGGGCGACGCGGCGGGACGCTACGACGAGGAGCGCGTCCGGGCGGCCGCGAGCCATCAAGTCCTGCACGTGCGCGGGCGGGTCATGGCGATGAGGTCCACCGGCGGCCTTTCGTTCTTCCGCTTGCGCGACCGCACGGGCGAGATCCAGCTTCTCGTGAGCCAGGCGACGCTCGGCGACGATTACGCTCGCCTGTCCGAGATCGATACGGGCGACATCGTCGAAGCCGAGGGGACGCTGACGGCGAGCAAGCGCGGCGAGCTGTCGATCGAGCCCCGCCGGGTCCGCCTCCTCACGAAGGCGTACCGGCCGCTTCCCGAGAAATGGCACGGCCTCACGGACGTCGAGCTCCGTTACCGGCAACGGTACGTCGACCTCGTCGCCAACGCACCCGTCGCCGAGGTGTTTCGCGCGCGCAGCCACGTGGTGCGGGCGGTGCGATCCATCCTCGACGGGCATGGGTTTCTCGAGGTGGAGACGCCTTCGATGCACACCCTCATCGGGGGCGCGGCGGCGAAGCCGTTCATCACGCACCACAACGCCCTCGACATGCGCCTCTACATGCGCATCGCTCCCGAGCTTTACTTGAAGCGCCTCGTCGTCGGCGGCCTCGAGCGCGTCTACGAGGTGGGGCGCTGCTACCGGAACGAGGGGATCAGCACGCGTCACAACCCCGAGTTCACGATGCTCGAGTTCTACCAGGCGTACGCGACGTACGCGGACTTGATGGACTTCGCCGAGGTGCTCTTGCGGGGGATCGATGCGCAGCTCGCGGCGGCGATGCCCGAGGCGCATGCGCGGTGGAAGGCCGAGCGGCCGTTCACGTTCGACGAGCCCTTCGCGCGCGTCCCGATGGACCGAGCCGTGAGCACCGCCGCGGAGCGCACGGCCATCCCGGAGTGGGTCGGGGCGGTCGAGGACGGCGGCGGGGCCTCTCTCGTCGCGCTTCTCCGGCACGACTTCGGAGAACACATCAAGGCCTGGGCAAAGGCCTCCCCCCGCGCGAAGGCCATCGACTGGAGCAACTTCCGCAAGGGCCTCCTTCGCTGCGACAGCGACGGCGAGCGCCTCTTCGCCTGCTACGAGTACCTGGCCGAGCCGTTCCTGGGCGACGACTACCGGACGGCGAACGGCGCGCATTCGGTGCCCGTGCTCGTGAAGGACTACCCTTTCGAGACGTCGCCCCTCGCCCGGCGAAGCGACGCCCGCCCGGAGCTGACCGATCGTTTCGAGCTCTTCGTTCACGGCCGCGAGCTCTGCAACGCCTTCAGCGAGCTGAACGATCCGGACGATCAGGCCCGGCGGTTTCGTTCGCAGGTCGAGAAGAAGGCGCGGGGGGACGAAGAGGCCATGGACTACGACGAGGACTACATCCGGGCGCTCGAGCAGGGCATGCCGCCGACGGCGGGGTTCGGGATGGGCATCGATCGCCTGGTCATGGCGCTGACGAACGCCGCATCCATCCGCGACGTCATCCTCTTTCCGCTGCTCCGTCCGGAGACGTCACGCGGCGAGGGGGGGACATGACGTCCGGCTTGCCGCTTCCGGTCCCCGCGATCGCCATCGGTGTGGCCGCGATCACGGCGACGATGGGGACGCTCCTGTGGCGCGCGCGCGTCGACGTCCTTCGAGGCGAGAAGGCCCGGGCCCTGCTCGAGGCGATCTGCGCGAGCGTCGGGGCCCTGTTCGTGGGCCTGACATACTGGACGATTCGGCTGCCGATCTTGCGGGGATCCGCGTGGACGGTGCGCGACGCGGCGGTTCGCGCGGGCGCCATCGTGGCCGGCGTGATCTTCCTCGTGGGCACCACGGTGGCGCTCGTGCCCTGGGGCCTCGACAGGCTCGAGCGGAGCGGCTCATTCTCGTCGTACATCGCTGCGCGGCACGTGCGGGCCAAGAAGAGCGGCTTTCTCACGCTCGTCAGCGGCCTGTCGATCTTCGCGGTGGCGCTCGGCTCGTTCTCGCTGTCCGGGGCCATCAGCGTCATGGGCGGCTTCAGCGCGGACTTGAAGCGGAAGATCCTCGGCAACAACGCGCACATCGTCATCGACACCGCCGCCCAGTCCGCCTGGGGCGACTACGCCCCCGTGCTCAATCGCCTGCGCGCCGTGGGCGGCGTCGTCGGCGCGACGCCGGTCGTGAAGGGCGAGGTGATGGCCTCGAGCGCGTCGAACCTCGCGGGCGTCATCGTCCACGGGATCGACACCGCCACCATCGGCAACGTGATCGACTTGCGCCTGAACATCGAGGCGCCCACGAAGGTGGCCGACAAGCTCGCGTACCTCGAGTCACCGGACGAGCTCCGCCACCTGTCGGAGGACGAGGTCATCGGGATCGGCCCCGGCGGCGAGGAGTACACCAAAGGGACCGATTTACCCCCTCTGAGCGACGACCTCGATCCGGCGGTCCGCGCCGCGCTTGGCGGGCCCCCGCTCCGGCCCGGCCTCGTCGTCGGTCGCGAGCTCGCGAAGACGCTGCACGTGTACGTAGGCGACGAAGTGACGCTGGTGTCGCCACTCGGCGACCTCGGTCCGATGGGGGTCATGCCCAAGACGCGGCGGTATCGCATCGCGGGCATCTTCTACAGCGGCATGTACGAATACGACGCGACGCACGTGTACACGACGCTCGAGGAAGCGCAGAGCTACTTCGGCCTCGGCGACCGGATCACCACGATCGAGGTCCGGGTCGAGGACGCGGAGAACGCGGACCGCCTGACGTCGGCGGTGACGGCGGCCGTCGATCGGTCGGACCTCACCGTGCGCGACTGGCGGGAGATCAACAAGAACCTCTTCAGCGCGCTGAAGCTCGAGCGCATCGCGACGTTTCTCATCCTGTCGATCGAGATCATCGTCGCGAGCTTCTGCATCGTCTGCACGCTGCTGCTCATGATGACGGAGAAGTCGAAGGAGATCGCCATCCTGAAGGCGCTCGGCGCCACCGACGGCATGATCCTGCGGACGTTCATGACCGAGGGGGTCATCATCGGCGCGATCGGCACGCTCCTCGGCGTGGCCACGGGGCTCGGGCTCTGCACGGGGCTCGCCTGGTTCGGCCTTCGTCTCGACCCGGACGTCTATTACATCGACCGCCTACCGATCAACGTCAGCGGCTGGGACTACGGCGCCGTGACGCTCGCGGCGCTCACGATCTGCACCGTCGCGACGATCTTCCCCGCGAAACAGGCCGCCCAGCTCCGCCCCGTCGACGGCCTCCGCTACGAGTAGGTCGCTCAGAGAACGACGCGCAGAAGGTCGATGCGGGAGTCGGCGCCGAGCTTTTGCAGGACGTTCGACTGGTGGAACTTGACGGTGCGGGGCGCGATTTCGAGCATCGAGGCCACGTCTTCGACGCCGTGGCCCCGAAGCAGCAGGGTGAGCACCTGCCGCTCGCGCTCCGAGAGGGCGCCCACGCCGGCGATGCGAGCGGCCTTGGCGTCGACCAGCTCGGGCAGAAGGGCAGCGTCGACGTAGCGAATCGTCACGAGGACCGCGCGCTCGTCGAGGGTGCGGGCGGTCACGATGCGAAAGGCGTCGTCGGCGTCGGGAAGAATGACGCTCGTCGCCTCCGCCGAGGACTTCGCCACGATGTCCTCCACCGTTTGCAGGGCGTCGCTCGCCGAGAGAGCGCGCATCAGCTCGGAGGGCGGACCGCCGACGAGGGTCGATGCGTCACGCGATGGATCGAGGAAGCGCAGGGTGCGGATCACCGGCGGACCGGTCGCGCCGCGTTCGATGACGCACCAGCAGTCGCCGACCGCCGAGACCATCGGCTCCGTCTCGCGCAGGTCGCGGCCCACGACGATGAGGGCGCGGCTGCGGCCCCGGACCGCCCGTGAGAGCTCTGCGTGCATGATGAGGCGGCGCCCCCCTCGCGTCAGCAAGGGGACGTCGCCGTCTCGCGCCTCCCCGCGCAGCCCGGCGTCGAACAGGCGCTTGACGCCCGCCCACCCGCTCGGCGGAACGCAGCTGACGAGCCACCGCTTCGTCGAGAGCTCGTCGAGGCGACGGCTCACGAGCTTTTCGAGCGAAGCGTTGACCACGCGGACCCGGCCCCCGGAGTCGACGGCTAGAGCAGGCTGCGCCTCGTGTGAAAGTTGATTGGCGATCGATTCCCAGTCCATTGAGCCGCTCGAGCGTCGTCCCCATCCAACGATCACAAGCACAAGCAAGCACCAGGCCTACCGATTGTCTGACGCCGGCGCGCTCGAAGAGGCGTGACGATAGTTCGAGCCGACCCATCGGCTAACTGGCCGGGAGGGCAGGCGATTCGTCCCCGCGTGGAGGGCGAGGCGAGGCGAGGACTACTCGGAGGGCGCGCCGGCTTCGAGCAGCGTCGTCATGTCCTTGGGCAGGGGCGCCGCGGCGTCGAACGCCATGACGCCATCGCCGCCCGCGAAGCTGACCTGGGACGCGTGCAGCGCGTGTCTCCCCAGCGCGCGGATCACGACTCCCCCGTAGAGCTCGTCGCCCGCGAGCGGGTGCCCCATAGCGGCAAAGTGGGCGCGGATCTGGTGCCTCAGCGCCTTCTCGACGGAGGCCTCGACGAGGGCCCACGCACCGGCCCGCTGGACCACCCGGTAACGCGTGATCGCCGCGCGGGGCTCGTACCGGACGACGTCTCGCGGGTGCACGCACGCGTAGACCCGGCGCTGGTCCTTCGGGTGGTTCGCGAGAGGAAACTCGATCGAACCCTCGTCCGGGAGCCCCTGCTCGGAGCAAACGAGCAGGTAGCGCTTGTCCAGGCGGCCGTCCTTGAGAGCCGTCTTGAGCGTCGCAAAGGCCGCGGCCGTGCGCGCGATCACCACGACGCCGCTCGTCTCGGTGTCGAGCCGGTGGATGATCCCCGGCTCGCGCGCGGCATGACCGATGAACTCCTCCGGTCCCGCGGGCACGAGCTCCGGGTAACGGCCGAGCACGGCGTTGACGAGGGTCCCAATCTCCCCTGGGCGCAGGGGCGCCGTCGGCTGACCGGCGGGCTTGTCGGCGATCGCCAGCTCGGCGCTCTCGAACACGATCCGCAGCGGGGCTCCCGGCGTGGCGACCGCCGGGGCGTCGGCCACCTGCGCGACATCGATGCGCAGGGCATCGCCATCGCCCACGGTGCCGCCCTTGGCGAGCCGGCGCCCGTTGACGCGCACGGCGCCGAGCTCGATCGCCCGCTTGATGCGCGCGCGGCTCAGCTCCGGCAGAAGCTGTGCGAGCGCCTTGTCGAGCCGGACGCCGGCGAGCGACGTCGGCACCACGAGCTCACGCACGTTCTCGCGTAAGACTGGCCGGTCCTCGGCGGTTTCTTCGGCCATCGGCGGGCTCTTATCACGGGGGCCCTGCGTTCGCCCGCTGCCGGCCGTGTTCGCTGGCGCTCACTGGCGTTCGCTGCCGCTCGAACACGCTCTGCCTCACGAAGGCCGGCTACTGGTCACCGCCCCGCGCTCGCCCTAGTTAAACATCGTCGATCAGCGACGACAACTCCGGAGGGGAAGACGATGAGCCCCGACGCTAAAAAGGTCGACGACCGCCCGCACGTGGTCGTCCTCGGTGCAGGCTTCGGCGGACTCACGGCCGCCAAGGCGCTCGCATCGGTGCCGGTTCGCGTCACGGTGCTCGATCGCACCAACCATCACACCTTCCAGCCGCTCCTTTATCAGGTCGCGACCGCCGGCCTCTCGGCGTCGGAGATCGCGCAACCGATCCGGGGGATCCTCGGGGCCCACCGCAACACGACGGTGTTGATGGCCGAGGCGAGCGGGGTCGACCTCGACGCGCGACGGGTGCACCTCGTCGGAGGCGACAGCGTCGACTGGGACTACCTGATCGTCGCCTGCGGGGCCGAGACGTCATACTTCGGCCACGACGATTGGCGCAGCGTCGCGCCCGGGCTCAAATCCGTAGAGGACGCGCTCGTCATCCGTGAGCGCGTGCTCGAAGCCTTCGAGCACGCCGAGAACGAGGCGGTGACGGAGCACCGCGGGGATCCGCTGAGCTTCGTGGTCATCGGCGGCGGCCCCACGGGGGTCGAACTCGCGGGCGCCGTCGCCGAGCTCGCGAAGCGCGTCATCCAGCGCGACTTCCGCGGGATCGACCCGTCGAAGGCCAGGGTCCGGCTCATCGAGGCCGGCCCCCGCATCCTGCCGTCCTTCGCGCCAGACCTCTCGGAGCGCGCCGTGGCGCAGCTGGGTCAGCTTGGTGTCGAAGTGCTCACGGGGGCCCGGGTCACGGGGATCGAACCAGGCATCGTGCAGCTGGAGCACGATCGGATCGAATGCTCCGTCGTGCTCTGGGCGGCGGGCGTCGCGGCCAACCCGCTGACATCGCGCCTCGGAGTCGCCGTCGACAGGGGCGGGCGTGTGCTCGTCGAGCGCGACCTGAGTATCCCCGGGCACCCGCGCGCCTTCGTCATCGGAGACGCCGCGCGATTGGACGGGCCCGACGGCAAGCCGCTGCCCGGGCTGAGCCCCGTGGCGATGCAACAGGCGCGAACGGTCGCCAAGTCGATCCGCGGCGCGCTCGAGGGCAAACCTGCGGTTGTCTTCTCGTACGTCGACAAGGGACAGCTCGCGACGATCGGCCGCGTCCGCGCCATCGCCCAGCTGGCGCGGGTGCACCTCTCCGGCTTCGTCGCGTGGATGACGTGGCTGCTCGTGCACATCTTCTACCTGATCGGATTCAAGAATCGGATCGTCGTGATGGTCGTGTGGGCCTGGTCGTATCTGACGTACCGGCGCGGCTCGCGGCTCATCGTGTCGCGCCGGTCGATCGAGGACGTCGAGCGAACGGCGGCGTCGGCCGAGCCCAGCGCGCGCTGAGGCTGCGCGTTTCGAGGTCGCCCCCGCGCCTTGGTCGGATCCGGGCAAGCCTTGGTCGGATCCGGGCAATCGCGGTGAGGGCGAATGCGACTTTCTCAAACGATTTCGTCAACGGAGCGGCTAGCACGAAGCGTGCTCTTGGGACTGCTCGTGAAGACAGCCCGCCGTACGGCGGCGCGTCCACGAAACCGCAAACACCCAAAGAGGAAACGACATGGCAGCCCAAATCACCATCGATCCGCACGCCCATCTCCGCGCGCTCTACCAGGCACTCCTTTCGAGTCAGGATTGTTTCGATGAGTTCAAGCGCATGCTGGCCCTCTACAACTTCGACCCGCACCGCGACGACGCTGAGCCGAGCGATGCGGCGGCCGCCCGGCGGGCGCTCAACCAGCGCATCAGCGCGTGGATCGGTGGCGACTTCGGAGGCCTGAGCGCCACACAAACGCTGCAGTGGCGTGCCATCATCGTCGAAGAGCGCTTCAACGTCTCGCTCTCGCCCTGGAAAGAGGCAAACGTCTACTGATGAACATTCTTGATCTAGTCGACGAGCTCTACGAGGCTTTCGCCGACCGGATCGGAGCGCCGCTGTCCGAGAGCGCGCGGAGTCTTCCGCGCGCTCTGCGGCTCGCCCCGCAGGCCGTGCCGTGGAGCCGTGTGTTTTCGCACGAAGTCACGCTGGGGGCGCCCGCGCTCTTCGCAGAGGGGATGCTCAACGTATCAGGGGGCCAGGTCCGCGATGCGGTTCTGGCTCACGCACTCGCCGTCGTCGATGCCTTCGGTACGGATCGAATCGAAGACGAGCAAATCGAAGCGACTCCGGCCGTGTTCGCGGTCCTCGGACAGGCGCGTCGCGAACGTGACCGCGCGCTGGGTCGCCTCCTCGGGGCCGAAGGTGGCGCCTCCATGGACTTCCAGGTCACAGACGTCCGAGCGACGCAGGCGATGCGCTACGAGCGCCAGGTGCTCCGGTCGGGCAAGGGGGTCGAGTTCTCCGAGTACGAGCGCACGTCGCTGCAGAAGCAGGGCGTGGCCATCGTGGCGAGCGTGGCGCTTGCCCGCGCGGCCGGATGGGACGATCGTCGATGCCACGCCGTGAGGACAACCCTCGAGGCGATCTGTCTGGGCTTGCAAATGGCCGACGACGTCGTCGACTGGGAAGAAGACATGGAGCGCGGCGGGGCATGGGCCGCTTGCCTCATGGAAGGCCTCCATAGCCCGCCTTCGTCAGGCAGCCGGCTGCGCGCACCACCGTCGGTCCGGCGACGGGTCCTCGACTCCGGCGTGCTCCAGCGAATGCTCGCCCGCGCACTGCGCGACATGCGGGCCGCGCGACGGCTGGCGACGACTCTCGACGCGCACAGGCTCTCGGCCTGGGCGCTCGCGCAGGAGCGAAAGCTCGAGACGCTGGTCGCGGCCGAGACACGCAGCCCGGGATATGCCGTTCGCGCGCACGCGCTGGCCGCCTGGGCGGGCGAGGTCCTCGCGTGAAGAGTCCGAGGGCCGCCTGGGACTTCCCTTACCAGCCCGCGAGGCGAGAACAGCCGTACACCGAGGGTCCGCCGCTCGACGTCGTGGTCGCCGGGCGGGTCGAGATCGCCGCCGAAGCCTTGGCGACGGCGCTGAGGCCCCTCGGCCCTGACGTCATCGTCGAGCCGTTGGTGGCGCGCGCGCCGCTCTACTGGAGCCGCGTACGATCCCAAAGCCGAGCGACCCCCGAAGAGGTCGCGACCCTGCTTTCCGGGCTGCCCGTTCGCTACGTCGCCTCCGCCCGGAGCGAGACGATGCTGGCCGCCGAGCCCCTCGTCCTGTCGCGCGCACAACGGGTCGAGCCGGCGTCGGGCAAGGCCGCGTGGGCCGTCCACCGGAGGGCTCGTCGGCACTCGGAGTCGACAACGGGCGGCCGGTGGTTTCTCGGGGGCAGCGGCGGCGGCATCGGCCTCGAGCGTCGGGTGTGCGGCACGGGCGCGGGCACGCGCCTGGCCGTCATCGACAACGAGACCGCGGACGTCGAGCACCTCGAGCTGGATCGCGTGTGCTGCGTCGGCGTCGAGGGTGCTCCGGCAACCATGGGGCACGCCGCCCTCATGGTGGCCTGGTCCACGGGGGCAGCGCCCGCCCTGGCGCCCCCCTTCGTCGGCGTGGCCCCCGACGCCTCGGCGCGGCTCTACTGCATTCCCAAGCCTGGGGTCGACGTCGTCTCGTTGCCGCTTGCGCTCGCGACGGCGGTCTTCGACGGCGCGGACGTCGTAGTCTGCGCGACCTACGTCGAGGGGACGGTCAGCCCGATGCTCGACGACGCGCTCGACGTCGCGTCCCACCTCGGTCGTCGAGGCCGCGGCACCGCCGTCGTGTTCCCGACGGGCCGAGAAGCCGCGAGCCCAGGGGACTCGATCCACGCAAGCCTTTCGCTCGGTCTCGGAGATCCGGCGAGCGATCCGCGCGTTCACTGCATTGCCCCCGGGGGACGCGACGGCGGGTGGTTTCTCTGGCAAAACCCGCGCGGGCAGGTTCGGCCGTTCGCCAACCGCGGCCCCGCGGTCCGATGGATGACGCCAGGCGACGACATCGCCCACCCGTTCTCGTCGCATGACAGGCTCTTTCACTCCGAGTCGAGCGGCGCGTCCGCCATCGCCGCCGGGGTCATGCTCCTGGTGCTGGGGTGCAACCCGGGCCTGCGCTTGCACGAGCTCCACGCGATCCTCGCGCGGACCGTCGATGTCCCCTCGGAGGACGCCGTGGACGCGCTGGTCGACCCCGCCGACGTCCTGCCGCGGGGAATCGATCGCGACGGCCACAGCGCAAAGTCCGGGTACGGCCGCCTGAACGCGGCGCGCGCGTGTGCCTGCGCGCGCGACCCGCTTGCGCTCGAACTGAGCGCGATGGGCCACGACGATCTGGCCAAGTCATGGTGCACTCGCCGTCGTCCCTACTCGAGGGCATCGGCGCGCTGGGCGGTCCGCGCGATCCTCGCGCGCCCGGATCTGGAGCATGGGCTGCGGATCGTGCTCCGACACGTTCGCCTGGTGTCCGCGGCGCCGTCGCGCGACGCCGCGCACGCTCGAGGCGCGATGGCACGGCAGCTCGCCGTCGTCCTTCGAGAACTCTCGCGAATGCATCCTCCACCTCGCGTTCGAGTCGAAGTGGCGCGTGCGCTCGACCGCCTCACGAGCGCCGCTTCGGGCAGCGCCCACGCCGCGCTGGAGCGGGCGGTCTACGCGCTGTTCCGCGACCTCGACCGGAGGGACATACCGAGCATAGAGGACACTGTTTTCTCGGACGTAGTCCGGTCATAGTCTCGTCGCGCCGATGCGGACGGGCCCTGATTTGCCATGAGCTCCCGCACGCGAAGCTATTTGGCCGCGTGGCTCATCGCAATTGCGGCCGTCATCGTAACCTGCAACGCCGTCCTCCAAGCTTCGCGTTGGTACGAAAGGCCGATCGCCGGCGTTCTCCTCAACCCCGACGGGGTCATCTCGAGCGTCGGAATGCCGAGTTGGAGCGGCATCGAGCAAGGGCTGAGATTCCCGGACCGT
This sequence comes from Myxococcales bacterium, assembly GCA_003139415.1. Taxonomy (GTDB): domain Bacteria; phylum Myxococcota_A; class Polyangia; order Polyangiales; family Polyangiaceae; genus Palsa-1150. The sequence continues at coordinate 19,092 of PLIR01000230.1, forward strand.
GTCCTCTCGATCGACGGAGCGCCCGTCGTGGAGGCCGGCGGCGCGCGGCCGGGTCGTGTCTGGGACTCGGCGGTCGAGGCCGCGGCGCGCAGGGGGGCGCGCTCCGTGCACGCCAGGATCGTCACGTCGGCGGGAGTGCGGGAGGTCGAACTCGATCTCGGACGCGTCGACGCCATCTCCTGGTGGCTCTACGGAGGCGGCAACATCTTCACGGGCGCGCTGTATGCGCTGGCTGCGGTGGTGGCGCTGCGCAGCGGTTCGCACCGGCCACTCGCGCGCACCTTCGCCAAGTGCTCCACGCTGGCCGCGCTCTTTTTCCTGACGTTCTTCGATTTTCAGACGTCGCGCACGATGGTGCCGCTCTTCTTCGCGTCGTTCGCGTGCGTGCCATTCGCGATCGTCGACCTCGCGCTGCGCCTGCCGGACGACGTCGCCCTCGTCGCCAGGCGGCCGTGGATCCCGCGCGTGCTGGGTGTCGCGGGAGCGCTCATGGCGGCGGTCATCGTGACGCGCGACCTGGCAGACCGGGGGGTGGCCACCCTGCAAATGGCTTGCTCGTACCTCTTGGGCGGCGCGCTGATCGGGTTCGTCGCGACCATGGGGCTGCGCTACGCGCGCGCCAAGGGCACGAGACGCGCGACGATCGGCGTCCTCTTCCGGGCCATGTCCTGGCCGTATGCGCTCGTGGGCGTCGGCGTGCTCGTCTCGTCGCTGAGCTCGCGGAGCTCCGTCATGGTGTTCTTTGCGATTCCCGCCATGGCGCTCGCGCCGATCGCGACGGGCGTCGCGTTCGTCCGGCACGACCTCTGGGGGAGCCGCGCCCTGCTCTCGCGCGTCCTCACGGGAGCACTGGCAGGCGCCATCGCTTGCGTGGTTGCCGTCGGGGTCGGAGCCGCCTTCGCCACGTCCCTGGGGGTCTCGTTCGACAGCGCGCTGGTGGGCGCCGCGGCCGGCGCCGTCGTGTCGGCCGCCCTCGTCAACTACGTGACACGGGGCGTCGAGCGATGGTTCTTCCCTGCGGCGACCGAGTACAAGCCCACGATCGGACAGCTCAGCGAAGAGCTCACGTCGATCACGCACCCCAAGGACGTCGGCGTCGCCGTCGAGCGGACCGTGCGACGGTGGCTCCCGTGCGACCGCGTCGAGTTCCGCGACGCCGCGGACCATGGCTCGGGGGGGGGCGGCGACATCGGCCTCGAGGACGATCTGCGCATCCTGGCGACCTTCGGCGGCCGGACGCTCGGCACCCTCTTCGTCGGACCCAAGCGCGGGGGCGCCTTGCTGACGACGGACGACGTCGACTTGCTCGCCACGATCGCCAATCAGGCCGGCCTCGCGCTCGCCCACGCTCACGACTACGCCGAGCTCGAACGGCGCCGCAGGGACCAGGCCGCCGCGTGGCAGACCGAGCGCGGGGCGCTCGTCGAGACCGTCGCCGCGGAGATCGCGCACGAGGTCCGCTACCCGATAAACTTCTTCCGATCGGTCTTCCACCGCCGTCCGGGCGACACGACCCTCGACGCCGAGGAGATCGACATCGGGCGCGAGGAGGTCGATCGCCTCGAGCGCCTCGTGTCGGGTCTGCGCCGGCTCGTGGGGCATCGCATCGAACGCCGCGTGGTGACGGTGAGGGCCCTCGCGCTCCGCGTGGAAATGCTCCTGCGCGACGAGCTCGCCGGCCGGGACCTCGACCTCGACATCCCGGCGGCTGCCGCCCTCCGCTGCGACACCGACCAGACCACGCAGGTCCTCGTCAACCTCGTCGCCAACGCGATCGACGCGAGCGGCGCGCGGGGCCGCATCGGGGTCCAATGGACCGTCGACGCGGATGGCGCGTACCTCGTCGTGTGGGACGACGGCCCGGGCTTCGAGAGCGACCCCTCGCGCCTCTTCTCGCCCTGGTTTACCACCAAGCCGCGCGGCACCGGCCTGGGCCTCGCGATCACGCAGCGCATCGTGCGCGCGCACAAGTGGAGCATCGACGCCCTGCGGGTGGACGGGCGCACCCGCTTCGTCGTGGCGATCCCGATGTCCGACGTCGTGTCCGTCGAGATCGAAAATGGCGCACCGGAGATGGGCGAACGGCGGATCGCGTCGCCCCTACGAGACCATGAAGACACTCATCGTTGACGACCAGCGGAGCGCACGGCGCGTCCTGCGGATGATGCTCTCGGCCCTCGACGGGCTCGAGGTGAGCGAGGCGTCGAGCGTCGAGGAGGCCCTCGCGTCCATCGACCGGTCCCCGCCAGACCTGCTCCTGCTCGACATCCGCCTCTCGGACGATGCCCGCGACCGCGGCGGCCTGGACTTGCTGAGGAAGCTCCGGGCCAACGGGTCCAACATCCCGGCGATCATGGTCACGTCCCTGGTGGAGCTCGAGGAGATCCGCGAGGCGATGCGCAACGGGGCCCAGGACTACGTGCTGAAGGACGAGCTCTCGCCCGAGATGATCCTGCCGATCGTCGAGAGCTTCGGCGAGCGCCTGGCGCTCCGGGGCGAGGTCGCCGAGCTGCGGCAAAAGGTCGATCGCGCGTGGGGCCTCGGCGCCATCGTCGGGACGTCGCGCGCGATGGAGACCGTCCGGCACCTCGTGCGCCGCGTCGCCGACGCCAACGCGACGGTCCTCTTGCGCGGCGAGACGGGCACCGGCAAGGAGCTCGTCGCGCAGGCGATTCACGCCGCAAGCCCCCGGCGCGACAAGCGCTTCGTCCCCGTCAACTGTGCTGCGATGGCCGATACCCTGCTGGAGAGCGAGCTGTTCGGGCACGTACGAGGCGCGTTCACGGGAGCGGACCGCGCCAACGACGGCGTCTTCGTCGAGGCCGATGGCGGGACGCTGCTGTTCGACGAAGTCGGCGAGATGAGGGCGGCGATGCAGGCGAAGCTGCTGCGCGTGCTCGAAAACCAAGAGGTTCGGCCGGTGGGAACGGGCCGCTGCCGCAAGGTGAACGTACGCACCCTCTTCGCGACGCACGTGGATCTTCGCCACGCGGTTAACCGAGGCACCTTTCGAGAGGACCTCTATTTTCGCATGGCGCAGGTGACCGTCGAGATCCCCCCGCTGCGCAAGCGAGTGGACGACCTGCCGCTCCTGATCGCGGACATCCTGCAGCAGCTCGAACGCCCGCATATGAAGGTGGACGAGGCGAGCCTGTCGGTGCTTCGGGCGTACAGCTGGCCAGGCAACGTTCGCCAGCTCCGAACGATCGTTCAAGCCGCGCTGGTGGAATCCGACGGCGAGCACCTGGTACTCGACGGGGCGCTGGACGGGATGGCTACCCATGCCGAGTCAGAGCGCAGGTCGGGCATGTACGACGAAGCCAAGAGAGACTTTGATCGTCGCTTCTATACGGCGCTCCACGTCCGCTTCCGCGGGAACCTCTCGCAGATCGCGAAGGCCGCAGGCAAGCAGCGCGTGACGGTGAGGGCGGCCCTGCGCGCGCTCGGCCTGCACGACGATTCTGGGCCCACGAACAAGGGGACGTGAGCGGGGTCACTTGCCGCCGCGTCAGGGCTTGCCATCGCGCTCCGAGCGACTGCCTTCGAGGCCAGGCAAGTCATGAACGAAGCGGTGACCGCGGCGGAAATGGTCGGCGATCGCCGCGGCGAGCTTCTTGTAGAAGGCTTCCCCGGTGGCACGCTGCTGCGAGAGCGTGTTGGCGCCCTCGGGCGTGTCGGGCTGCGTGAGCGTCGGGCCGTGCACGATCATCCAGAGGCGCAAAAATCGCCCGAAGGCCTCGGACAGGAGCTCAAGGTCGCGGTGCTGGCGCTCGCGCAGCCGCCGGTCGTCGTCGATCGCTTGCGCGAGGCGGTCGAGGGGACCTGAGGTCGAAGGGTCCTTGGCCTGGTTTGCCAGGTAGCGCGCGACGGCGTCCTCGATGACCGCGCGCTCAGAACGCCCTGTCGCGGCGCAGTACGCGAAGAGGTGCTTTCGAAGCGCATGGCTGAAGCGCGTGTAGATGCGGACGCGCCTCACTTTGGGGACGGTGGGGCTCGGCGATGCGGCAGGGCTCATGATCGGACTGGCTCCGCGGGGGGGTTGGGGGTGGGGCAGTGGCTTGGGAGGCATCGGAGAAGCGCCGGGTCAGCGTCCGCGGTCGAGGCTCGGTGCCCGAAGGCCCACGGAGCGTCCCTGTGCATCGCGCATCACCTCGACGGTCCTGCCGGCGAGCGCGAGAGCCTCGGGTGTCGTCGGGACGAGGACGAACCGCGCGCCGTCCGAGACGGCGAGGTGGCCCGACCCCGCAGGCCCAGCCTGGACGCGTCCGGCGAACCGCTCGGGGACGGTTTCTAAGAACGTCATCCGCCTCTCGCGCGCGAACGCCTCGCCGGCCGCTCGACGCGCGAGCTCCTGGCGATCGGCAACCGGCTCAGCGAGCAGAGGTCGTCCGGAGCCATCGCGAACGACGTCGACGAGCTGTCCTATCCGGGAGCGCATCTCGCGCGCGTCCGGGACCAGGACAAAGCGCTCTCCGTCGGTGACCACCCGGTAGGGGGAGCCTTCGGGCCCCGACTGCACCCGACCCCGGAAGCGAGCCGGGGCGCTCTCGAGGAACTCCTGGCCGCTCTGCCGGGCCATCTCCCTTCCTACCGTCCGCCCTTCGAGATCTCGGATCTTGGCGTCGCGGTCGGGATCGTCCGGGGCGATGCCAAGCTCCCGAAGCGTTTGCTGACGGCGCTCCAAGGCAGCGAGGACCTCGGCACCGAACCCCTTGGTCGCCAGACGCCCCGCATCGAGAGTGTCGAGCCAGACGGGCCCCCGGCGGCCGACCTGCGCGTCGAGCGCGAGCGGAAGCGCTTCAAGGGAAACCCGGTAGCGAGCGGGCGCCTCGCGGTGTCGCTTCTCGAGCTGCTCGAGCAGGTCGGAAGGAACGATCCATTGGCGCGGCGCCGCGCAGGTCACCAGGCCAAGGCGCTCGAGCTCGCGCAGGCGGCGAGCCGCAAATCGAGCAGCATTCCGCCGGTCGGCGTCGCCCGCGAGTTCGTAGACGCCGCGGTGGGCGGTGGCGACCTCGACGATGTGCCGATCGACCGGCTGCACGGCCGGCTCGCGCTTGGCCCCGAGTGAGACCAGATCTCCGACGCGCAGAACGTCGGCCACGCGTGCAGCGACGGTCACGTGGTAGGCGTCCCCCGTCGGCGTCTCGATGACGGCGTAAAACGTGCGTCCGTTGAGCTCGTCCCCCAGGCCTTTGCGGACGATGCGCCCGACGAGGGTCCGCTCCTCGACGCCGCCCTTGCCATCCGGGAGCCCCTGGCCGGGGCGCACCACGTGGAAGCGCCGGGCGTCGCCACCGTGCACGGCGCGGTGTATCTGCTTGAGGATGTCGCCTCGCTCGCCGAGCTCTCGCAAGCGCCGTGGCCAGTCTTCGGCCAGCATCCAGCCGGTCGGCGCGACCTTCTCAGCGAGGCCAAGGCTCTCGAGCTGCTTGAGCCGGTGGACCAAGAGCGCCGGCTCCGGGCCATAGCGTCGCTCTACCAGCGACTCGGCATCGACGCGGCGTTCGGTCGCCGCGTGCTCGATCTCCCGGTCGAGCGAGGTGAAACGCTCCTGGGTGACCTCCCGCTCACGCGTCCGCCGAATCTCGTTCTCGAGGCGAGGCCCCAAGCGCTCGGTCGCCAGCTCCTGGGCGCTCCACCGAAGGCCCCGGGCGATGTAGGCGCGGTCCATCCGTAATTGCCGGCCCTCGCGGCAGACGCCGCGGACGACGATGTGCGCGTGGGGGTGGTCGGTGTCGTGGTGGTTGACCGCTGCCCACTCGACGGACCGTCCAAGGTCGGACTCGACGCGTTTCATCAGCTCCCGGACGTAGCCCGTGAGATCGAGATCGCGCGCGTCCTCCGGCGACACGATGAACCGGAACTGGTGCCGCTCGCTAAAGCGAGGCTGCTCGAAGGTCTCGCGGGCCGCGGGGCCCTCGGGGCCGTAGAGGACGCCCGGCGAGCCGTCCTTCTCGACGCCGTCGCGCTCGATGTACCGCAGGTGCCGGGCAGCCGCCTGGGCGCCGTGCCCTCCGAGCTTCTGCACGTGCGCTTTGACCACGACACGGCGGGCGCTCTGCCGAGGACCGAAGCCGCCGGCCGGTGGGAGCCTTGCCGCCCCCTTGCTGCCGAGGCGACCGTGACCTCGGCGCACGAGCGCCGCCACGCGAAGGGGGCTCGAGGCGACCCGTTCGCTGCCGCGATCGGTGCGGCCGATCCGGGGTCGGAAGTCGTCGAGCTTGTCGTCAGAATTACCGCGGTTGCCCATCGGAACCCATCCCACGGCACCCCCGAGGTGCAGCTCAGCCAGTCCATGCCGAGACCTCAAAGGGGCCGATAATCTCTTCTTATTTCCAATCGATAATTCAAATAAGGGGCCTCCCCTTTATCTTGCCCTCCGTCTTCG
>PLIR01000230.1:25514-25756 GCA_003139415.1 Myxococcales bacterium
CGTGGTTCTGCTGACGGCCCTCGCATGCGACGTCGTCGGCTTGGTTCTGAGCTTCGATCCCTCCCGAGGGCCCAGGTGGCCGACGCAGTGTAGGTCGCGAAGGAGTCCCGAAGGGCAACCAAGAATGCACCGGGGATGTGAGGACATCGAGCCCGATCGCGCACTCCTACTGCGAAGTCGCTGCGACGCTTGCGAGCCGCGGTGGTCTTTCGAAGGCGGCCGGAGGTGATCCGGAGGACGTC
>PLIR01000567.1 GCA_003139415.1 Myxococcales bacterium
AACATCGCGAGCAGGCTGCTGCCCATCGACGTCTTCATTGCCGACGTCGAGGCCCACAAGCCGCACCGCGTGGCGGGCACCGCCGTGTTCATGTCGTCGAACCCCCAGGGCGTGCCGATCGTCCTCTTGCACCACTTCAAGCACAACCGCGTGCTGCACCAGACTGTGGTGTTGCTCTCGGTGGTCTCGGAGAACGTCCCTGAAGTAAGGGCCAAGGATCGCGTCGCGAGCGTGTCCCTCGGGCAAGGCTTCTTCCAGGTGACGGCGCACTACGGGTTCATGGAGACGCCCAACGTGCCGTACATCATGAGCGTGGCCGCCTCGCGCTTCGGCGTCCCGCACGCGCCCGAGCGGACGAGCTACTTCTTGGGCCGCGAGACGTTGCTGACGACGGGCGAGAGCAGCATGTTCCGCTGGAGAAAGACTCTCTTCTCGTTCATCTCGCGCAACGCGCGGTCTGCCACGCAATACTTCGGTATCCCGCCCGACCGCGTCGTCGAACTGGGGATGCAGATCGATCTCTGAAGACATGGAGGCATCGCCCCGCGCTGCCCGTAGCGCTCAGCCTTTCGGCTTCGCGAAGGCGACGTCGAACTTCGAGGCGTCTTCCTCGAGGAAGCGGACGAGCGCCGAAGCCTCGGCCGCGAGGTCGCGTTGCGCCGCCTTGGACAGCGCCGCGAAAGGCGAGAGCGTCATGTGGGCCAGCGATTTCTTGCGCTCGATGCGCCAGGTGCCCGCGACGAACCCGTCGACGAGGAACGTCGGCTCGACGCGCAGGCCCGACGGGAAGACCCACTTGCGATGGGCTTCGGACACGACCCGGGTGCGGTCCGCGTGACCGAGGAGCAGGTTGTCGAACGCGGGCAGCATGCGCACCGGCGCGGGCGCGTCTTCGTCGGGCCGCGGGGCGCCGCGCAGGTCGAACATCTCGCGACCGCGCGGTCCGCGCGTCACGTAGAGCTCCGGCCGCAACTCCTCGACGACCTTCGCGAGCCCCTGCAGACCCGACCACGTCTGCATGTCGCTCGTCGTCGCGGGACCGAACGCGGCGAGGTAGCGAAGAATCAGCGCGCGAGGCCCGCTCGAGGCCTTCAACGCCCGACCGAGCCAGGCCTCGGCCATCGTGAACTCGGCGTCCGCAGGGAACGCCCACCGGGCGGCCGTCGGCGCCATCACCAGAGGCACGCGCATCCGGACCGCGAAGCCCATCGCGCGCTCGTCCTCGCGCGGATGCAGCGAGGCGAGGTGATCGCGGATGGCCGTGAAGGTTGCGGGACCGTTGGCAAGGAACGCCGCCGCGTCGCGCACGATCGCGTCCACGTCGAGCTCCGCGCCCCGCCCGCGCAGGATGGATCGCATGCCGCGCTCGAGCACGGGCGTGATCGCCGGGCGAAGCTCCATGTAGTCACGGGCGCTGACGACGTGGATCGTCCCGCGCATCATCGTCGCGCGCACGGCGTCGCGCTTCGTGAGCAGGCGGGCCAGGTCTAGTCGCGCGAAGCCGTCGACCCGCGCGAGGAGGCCGACGAACGGCGGCGACGGCCACTGGGCTTGTAGCCCCGCCACGCGTTCGATCGCCGCGAGGGGCTTCACCTTCTCGCGGGCAAGCAGCATCTGCCGCGCCAGCGTGGCGCGGTTGAGGGCGCGAAGGCTCATCGCATCCGTGGCCGCGGAGCGCGAAGGCATGGGCGTCAGGTCACGGCGAGTCGCAGTTGGCCGAGAACGGCGAACCGTTCATGCTGCAACCTGCGGGCGTCGGCGGGATGGGCGCCACCACGCCGAGCACCGCCTGCGCCGCGGTGAAGCCGAAGGCCATCGAGATCGAGTTGCAGGACAGGCTCATGTTGTCCTTCGCCGAGTTGGACGTGATGTCCTGCAACCCGCAGATGAACGGCTTGAGGAACCCGTAGAGAGGGTCCTGGCCGCAAAGGAACACGCCGCCGTCCTGCGTGGGGTCCGGGATCGACGCCATGTTCGACAGCAGGTCCGCGGATTCCCAGCGCCCCGTCACGGACCCGTTGGCGATGCTCCAGCCCAGCGTGTTCCCTGGCAATGTCGTCTGCACGAGGTTGCCCACGATGTACGGCTCCTGCAGCTTCATGACCGTCCCGCCGAAGGCCGCACGGCCGCCGAAGGTGAACGGCACCACAGTGGGCTGCGAGACGAGGACGCCGCACGACACGTAGGCGTAGGGATCGTAGTAGTTGGGCGTGCACGGATTGGATACGGCGCCGCAGTTGGTGCCCTCGATCCCATTTTGGACGTACCGAGGATCGACAGTCCACGGGTCTGTCCCGTCGTGGTGCAGCGTCGGGACTCCGCCGTCGGGACCGAGGACGCCATTGGACGCGTAGATCGCCACGGTCACCGAGTGGTCGTTGGGTTGCCCGTTGTACCCGGTGATCTGAATCACGATGCCGTAGAGGCCGTTGTACATGGACTGATCCACGTCCTGATTTCCCGTTTGCGCCGAGGCCTGGAGAAAACGAAAGAGCTTGATGCCGGTGTTGTCGCGGCCCTCGCTGTCGTCGCAGTTGGTCGCCGCGTCTGGCGGTTCGATGCAGGTCGGCCCGTCGCCGCAGCACGTGCACTTGCCGTCCAGGTTGACGCCGATGTGCGGCTGCGGGTCCGTGGGCGGAATGAGCCCACCGTCCGGCGTCGTGAGCCCGCCGTCCGGGCCGACGCCGACGCCGACGTCGATCGATTGGAACGCCAGGATGACGGTGAGGTCGAGGTTGGACGGGTCGTCCGCGAGGGGCGGCTTGGGTACGGTTGCAGAAATGCCGCCGTCTCCGGCGCATTCGGCAGGCGCGCTCGGCCCGGCGTCCGGGAGAAGAAGCGAGGTGTCGTAGATGCACCCCTCGTTGGCCGTGGAGGCGACGAACCCCAGCGCCACGAGCCCCAGCGCCATCACCGCGGCCAGCCCGCGTCGCGCAATGTCCCAGTTCAAGTGTGCCCAAGCTTACACGAGGGCCCCGGCGCCGTCAGATTTGCCGGCAGGCGCCGTCGTAAAAACGGTGCTCTAATGGCACAGAGAGAAGCCAGAATTCTCACCGAGGAGCGCGCGCGTCGTGTCGGAAATGATGGGACAGAGGCTCGATCGCTTCGAGCTGGTCACGGAGCTCGCCAGCGGCGGGATGGGCACCGTGTACCTCGCGCGCCTCGGCGGCGCCGGGGGCTTTCAGCGCCTCTACGCCATCAAGGTGCTGCACGAGCACCTCGCCAAGCACAGCGAGTTCATAGAGATGTTCCTCGACGAGGCGCGCCTCGCCGCGAGAATCCAC
>PLIR01000215.1 GCA_003139415.1 Myxococcales bacterium
GTAGACGGCCGCCATCCCGCCGATACCGAGGACCCGGTCGAGGCGGTACTTGCCTCGAAGGAGCGTCCCGAGGCGGGCGTTCGCACGTGCGACTACCTCGTCATCGTCGACACCTGACATTCGGAGATCTCGAGCCGCTGGCCGCGCGAGCAAGGCGCTCGCCAAGAAGCGTACATGATCCCGGGGTGCCAAGGTAGGAGGTGACGCATCCCCCAAGAGGCCTGCCGGAGGCCTCGCCCTCAAGTGAGACGGGGGTTAGACGTCGGGCAGCGTCTGGCGGGAGTGAAGGACGCGCGCGAAAAGATCGCCCTTTTCTCGGATGCGGCCCGGCACGGAGCGAATGGTGAAGGCGCGCGGATCGAGGGCTTCGTCCAGTTCGTCCCACTCGATTGGCGTCGACACGACGGCTCCGTCCCGCGCGCGGATCGTGTAGGGAGACACGATCGTTCGCCCCTCCCCGTTTTGCCCATAGTCGACGTACAGCTTGCCGCCCCGCTTGTCCTTCATGCGCTCGACGCTGGCCACGTCGGGGAGCACCTTGGCGACGGCGCGGGCGATCTGCTCGGCGAAGCGCGTGGCCTGCGCGTGCGTGGGGCCCGGCGCCATGGGGATGACGACGTGCACGCCTCTCTTGCCGCTTGTCTTGACGCAGCTCTCCAGCTTGAGCGCATCGAGCAGCGTCCGCAGCGCGCGGGCGACCTCGACGAGGTGCGCCCACGGGCCCTGGCCGGGATCGAGGTCGATGACGACGTAGTCGGGTAGCGCTAGGGCTCGATCGATGGCCGCGCGCGTCGTGGCCGAGGGCGGGGCGTGGCAGCACCACGAGTGGATCGTGAGGGCCGCGAGGTTGGCGAGCCACTGCAGCGTCTCGAGGTTGTCGCAGGCGATGCGCTTCTTGTTCTCGTGGCGCGGTCCGGTGTCGATCAGCCGGACAAATGGGGGCGTCTTGTCCGGCGCGTTCTGTTGATACCACTCCTGTCCCTCGATCCCGTCGGGGTAGCGCTGAAGCGTCAGCGGACGTCCCGCGAGGTGCGCCAGCATCGCGTCGGAGACGGACGTGTAGTAGTCCCAGATGTCGCGCTTCGTGATCCCGTCCTTGGGGAACAGCACCTTGTCCGGGTTCGCGAGCTTCACCTTTGCCGCCGCGGCGGGCGGTGACGGCGCCGGGCGCGCGGGAGCTGCGTCCTCGCTCTCCGAATCGAACGAGACGTCCGCGCGGGGAGCGACGTCCCCGTTGCGAACGCACTCGAGCGGACCCTTGTCTTCGCGTAGTCCGATGAACCTCGGATGGCGCATCGAGCCGTCGGGCGTCCACTCGGTGAACGCGACTTCGCACACGAGCTCCGGCGCGGCCCAGCGCACGGACTTCACGTGCGGGGCTCCCTCGATACCCGGCGCGCTCGCGGCGCGCTGCTCGAGCTTGCGGCCCAGCTCGCGGCGCGTCCGCGCGTCGAACCCCGTACCGACTCGCCCCGCGTAGACGAGGCGCCCCGGACGTTCTCGCTCGACGACCCCAACGAGCAGCGCGCCGACCTCGTGCTCGGTGCCCTTCAACGGGATAAACCCGGCGATGGCGCACTCCTGCCGGCGGTCGAAGCGGAGCTTCACCCATTGCCCCGATCGGCCCGCGATGTACGGCGATCCCTTGTGCTTCGCGATGAGCCCCTCGAGACCGCCCTCCTTGGCCGCTTGCAGCAGGGCTCGGACATCGCCGTGCAGCGCGCGCGAGAGCGTCAACGGGGCCCCCTGACCGCGGAGCAAGCCGTCGAGGAGCTCCTGCCGCTTCTCGATGGGCTCATGGCGCAGGTCGCGCCCGTCGAGCCAGAGAAGGTCGAAGACCGCGTACGCGAGGCGCGCATCGCGCGAACCTCCGGCCAGCCAGTCCTGCAGCGCAGCGAACGAAGGGTGTCCACGGTCGTCGACGATGCAGGCCTCGCCGTCGAGGACGCACTCGCGCGCGGGCAGCCGGGCGACGGCGGCGACGATGGGAGCGAAGCGCTCGCTCCAATCGTGCGCGTGGCGCGTGGTGAGGCGCACCTCCGAGCCGGCCTTGCTCGCGAAGAGGCGGTAGCCGTCGTACTTGACCTCGAACAGGTACCGGGACCCATCGCCAATGTCGCCGCCGGCGACGGCCAGCGCGGGATCCCCGACGGCCTTTAGCAACGTCTGCGCGGAGCCGCCCTGCTCGGACGGCCCGACTCGGCGCGGACCCCGCGTCGCCGCTCGGCCACTGACGACCGACTCGGGCCGATCCGCGACGACGTCGTATGCGGCGTTCGCCTCTGCGTCCTTGGCCTTGAAGAGGAGCCACTGCGCCTTGCCCGCATTGCCCGCCCCGTCGTCGGCGCCGCCCGAACGGTTCGTGCGGATGACGTGCCACTCGCCAACGAGTTTCTCGCCGAAGAGACGGACGTGCATGTGGCCCTTGTCGAGCATCGCGCGCTCGACGCCACGCGGCACGGTCTCGTACGTGCCGCGATCCCAGATGAGGACGTCGCCCGCGCCGTATTGGCCGTCTGGAATGCGCCCTTCGAAGGCGTTGTACTCCATCGGGTGATCTTCCGTCTGCACGGCCAGCCGGCGGACGGACGGGTCGTAGCTCGGGCCCTTGGGCACCGCCCAGCTGACCATCGCCCCGTCGACCTCGAGACGGAAGTCGTAGTGCAATCGGCGCGCATCGTGCTTTTGGACGACGAAGGCGAGCGCCGTCGCTTTCTTTCCCGCTGGCCCCGCGGCCTGCGACGATCGGGGCTCGGGGGTCACCTCGAAGCGGCGCTTGGCCTCGTAGCGCGCCAGCCGCCCCTCGGAGCTGCCCGCCCTTTCAGTATCGTTTTTTCGATTCGTGCTTTTCGTTGCCTTCGGCATCGTTCACGCTTCGCGTGAGGAGAATCCAAGATGCGTGCCTTCTGGTCCGGTGAAATCGCCTTTGGGCTCGTCACCATCCCCGCCAAGCTCTACACGGCGACGAAGGACCTTACCCCCCAATTCCATCAGCTCCACCGGGAGTGCGGCACCCGTGTCAACCTGGTGCGCCGCTGCCCCAAGTGCAACCGCGATCTGCGGTGGGACGAGATTGGCAAGGGGTACGAGGTGGCCAAGGGCGAGTATGCCCTCTTCAGCAAGGAGGAGCTGGCGAAGCTCGACGGCGACGACGACAAGGGCACGATCGAGATCGTCGAGTTCGTCGATCCCCTCGAGGTCGACCTCGCGTACCTGGAGAAAAGCTACTGGATCGGCCCGGGGAGCAAGAACGTCCGCGGCTATCAGCTCTTGCGATCGGTGCTCGAGGAGACGAAGAAGGTGGCCCTCGCGAAGGTGAAGATAAGGACGCGCACGCGCCTCGCCCTCGTGCGCCCGCGCGGGCGTCTCTTTGCCCTCGACATGATGCGCTACGCCGAGGAGTTGCTCCCCGCCGACGAACTTGCCCCTGCCGAGGGCAAGGCGGTCACCGACCGCGAAAAGCAGCTGGCCCTGCACCTCATCGACGAACTCTCGGGCCCCTTCGATCCGGCCAAGCACCCGGACGAATACCGCAGCGCCGTCCTGGCCGCCGTCGACGAGAAGGTCGAAGCAGGCGAAGTCTCGCGGGACGCGACCGCCGGCGAAGAGGCCGCACCGACCGCGGGCGCGACGACGGGCGCCCAGGTCATCGATCTCGCGGAGCTGCTCTCGCGCTCCATCAAGGTCGCGGCCAAGCCGGGCCCCGCCAAGGCCAAGTCCGACGACAAGGAAAAGGCCGCCGCCGAAGAGAAGCCCGAGAAGGCAAAAGGCAAGCGCCGCGGCGCAACGGGCTGACGTCTCGTCGTCGAGATGCGGTCAAACGTTTGCTGTCATCCTGAGCGAAGCGAAGGACCCCACTTTGCCGGAAGATCCTCGGTCCGCGTGGGGTCCTTCGGCCTTCGGCCTCAGGATGACAGCGAGGGGGCGCTTCGCCGCATCACGACGGTGTTGCGCTACGGCCTCCAGACCATCAGCGCGACGGTCGCGACCAGGGGGGCGAGGACGGCGATGGCCGTGCCGGGGCCGCGTCGGCCGTCCTTTCCCACGGCGAAGAGCACGGCTTGCAGGGAGAAGAGCGACAGGGCGATCCCGCCGAGGATCCACGGCTGCAGGAGCGCGACGTCTTCTTGCGCGACGAGGCCGAACCCGCACGCCCACGTCGCGCCGAAGGACGGCCCCGCGACGGCGTAGGCGAAGCGCCGCCGCTCGCGCAGATCGGTCGCCACGACGGCGCCGACGCTCCCCGTGAAGAGGCCCGCGACGGCCAGCAGCTTCAAGAAGCGAAGGAGGAGGATCACCGCGCGCCCGAAGCCTCAGCGGCCCGAGAGAAACGGTAGCCGTTGAAAGAGCCCCTCCGGGACGCGCTTGATGAGGGGCATGATGGCTCCCCATACGGCGGGCAGGTAAGCCTCGGGCCGCCTGGCGTCGATGGCCCGGACGATGCCGCGGGCCACGGACTCCGGCTTGCCGAACAGCAGGTGCTTCGAGTGGCCGCGAGTCATGGGGGAGTCGACCGGTCCGAGCTTGAGCGTCGTGACGCTGACGCCGCTCCGGTAAAGGCGCGTGCGCAGGCCCTGCAAGTAGACGTTGAGGGCGCCCTTGGCGGCGCCATAGGTGTAGTTGCGGGGGCGGCCGCGCTCTCCGGCCACCGACGTGATGACGCCGATACGTCCGGAGCGGACCGACTCGAGGTGGTTGGCGAGAGGAACGAGCAGCGAGACGACGCTCGTGAAGTTGACGCGCAAGATGGGCTCCGCGTCCTCGAAGGCGCGCTCGCTCGCGAGCTGGTCACCGAGGTCGCCGTGCGCGACGAGGGCGATGTCGATCCCGGCCAGGGCGGCGACGGCGCTGGCCACGACGGCGGCGTTGTCATCGAGCTCGGCGAAGTCGGCCGCCTGCGTCGAGATCTCCGCCCCGGCCGCCCTCTCGCGACGGCACCGACTGGCGACGCCCTCGAGCTTCTCGGCGTTTCGGCCGACGAGGTGAAGACGAGCTCCGCGGGCCGCATAGATGACGGCCGCCTCGGCGGCGATGGCCGACGTGGCGCCGAAGACGACGACGCGCTCGGGGCCGGTGCCCATCAGAAGCCGATCCTGCGCATGACGAAGCGTGGAAGAAAGCGGATGACGAGCATCACCAGAGCCCACATCGCGGGCGCGTAGACGACGGGCTTCTGTCGGTCCATCGCGCGCACGACCCGGAGGGCCACGGCGTCCGGCTCGCCGGCGAAGGGGGGCGGCTTGAGCCCCGCGGTCATCCCCGTCTTCACGAAGCCAGGCTTCACGCAGAGCACGCGCAGGCCTGCAGCGTAAAACTTGTGATCCAGCCCTTCGAGATAGCGCGTGATGCCCGCCTTGCTCGATCCGTAGATGATGACGGGCTTGCGGCCCCGGTCCCCCGCGACCGACGAGAAGACGGCGAGCCTCCCGCCCCCGCGCGCGATCAGACGTTTGCGGGCGTGCTCGCAGAAGACGACCGTGTTCGCGTAGTTCACCGTCACGAGGCGCCGCGTGAGCTCGACGTCCTGCTCCAGGGCTTCCTGCGTCGCGAACATCGCGGCCGTCACCACCACGGTGTCGAACTGGCCGAGGGCCGCGTCTGCGGCGTCGAGTGCGCCGGCGAAGCCCTCGGGCCGCTCGAGATCGCACACGGCGAAGCCGATCGCTCCGCGCCCCGGATGCCGTGCGACGAGGTCGGCGCTGCTCCGCTCCAAATCGGGAGCATCGAGACCCATGAGAAAGACACCGTCGCCCCGCTCGGCGAGGAGCCGTGCGATCGCCCGCCCCATGCCCGTCGTCCCTCCGAGCACGATCGCCTTCACGCGATCTCCCTCAACCGATGAATCTGGAGACGAGCTTTCCCGCCGCTTCCGGGGCCCGCTTGCACTCGAGCAACGCGCTCAGCATCAGGGGGACCACGATCGTGGCGTCGGACTCGACGACGAACATCGGGGTCTCGGCCGTCAACTTGTCCCAGGTGATCTTCTCGTTCGGGGTCGCCCCGGAGTACGAGCCGTACGATGTCGTCGAGTCGGAGATCTGGCAGAAGTAGGCCCACGGCTTCACGGGGGCCTCGAGGTCGTACTTGATCGACGGGACAACGCAGATCGGGAAGTCGCCCGCGATGCCGCCGCCGATCTGGAAGAACCCGATGCCGGATCCCGCCGAGAGCTCGCGGTACTGGTCGTAGAAGGCGGCCATGTACTCGATCCCGGACTTTGCGATCTGCGCGCCGCACTCGCCGAGCTTCACGTGCGAGGCGAAGATGTTGCCGAAGGTCGAGTCTTCGTACCCTGGGACCACGATGGGCAGCTTGGCCTGCGCGGCTGCAAGCAGCCAGCACTCGTCGGGGTTGCCCTCGTACGACGTCGCGGGCAGGCTCTCCACGAGCTCGTAAAAGTACTCGTGCCAGAAGCGCCGCTCGCCGCTCTCCGTCGCGCGTTTCCACATCGGGACGACGTACTTCTCGACGGCGCGGAACGCTTCGTCCTCCGGGATGCTCGTGTCGGTCACCCGCCGCATCCTCTGGTTCAAGATCCGCGTGTCGTCGTCCTTCGTGAAGTACCGGTAGTGCGGGAAGTCGATGTAGCTGTGGTGCGCCACGAGCCGAAAGAGCGACTCCTCGAGGTTCGCGCCCGTGACGGAGAGACCGTGGACGAGACCCGCGCGGATGGCCGGCGCCAGCGTGATCCCGAGCTGCGCCGAGGACATCGCACCGGCGACAGCCCAGAACATGCGGCCGCCTCCCTCGATGTGGCGCCAGTACGCGAGCAAGGCGTCGCGCGTGGCCCTCGCGTTGAAATTCTTGAAGTTTCGAAGGACGAACTCCAGCGTCGGGAGGCTGGCTTGCGGGGCGTCGGTCATGGCAATTCGGGGTTGGGGGGGAGGCCGCGAGGCGCGCGGCGCGAACCTACCACGGGCCCAGGACGGCGGCGTAGCACGACGCTTGGAGCGCGGCCTCGGAGCGAGGTAGACCGGCGAGGCGCCGTGCGAGGCGCGACGATCACTCGCGCTGCGTCGAATGTATGTCGCATGGTCGCAACAAAGAATTCGCACGGCTCGGTACGTGCATAGCGGCGACGACGCGTGGGTCGGGAGATCGCGAGATGATGATGCTTCGAAGGCTTCACGCGGCCGCGGTCCTGTCCGCGGCCCTGGTCGGGTGCGGGTCGTCACCGGCGGTGCAGCACGCTCCGTTCCCCCAGCTCGAATACCAAATGGGCGAGCTTCTCACGGCCCCCAAGGTGGTGACGATCACGTTTGCCGGTGACAGCCTCGCGTCCCAGGTCCAGGCGTTCGGTGCGTCCGTCACCTCGTCGGCGTGGTGGAACGATGTTCGCGCCGGGTACTGCGGCGACGGCCCCAATCAGTGCCTAGGGGATGGCCCGCAGGGCGCGTCCGTCATGCTGACGACGTCCCCCGCGTCCACATATACCGATTCGGACACGGGTGGCCCGTCGAGCCTTCAAGCCTGGATGGCGACCGAGTTCGCGAACGGCACGTTCCCGACCCCNNCGTCACGCTCGACGGGATGGGCAGCTGCATCGAGGGCGGATTCGACGGCTACCACAACTACCTCACCGTCAATCACCAGCCGGTCGCGTACGCCGTCATCATGGAGTGCGCGCCGTTGCCGCCGCTGTTCCCCTCGGTCCCGCCGATCGACCTCCTGCAGAACACCACGATCACGACGAGCCACGAGGTCTTCGAGGCCTCCAGCGATCCGATCCCCCCCTCGGGCTTCGCCCTCGACCTCGACTACCTGACGAACGTGAACAACCTCAATAACTACGGGTGGAACGACATCGTGGGGACCGAGGCGGCCGACCTCTGCGTGGATCCGCTCGGCCTCGAACAGGACGAGACGACGGACGGCCCGTACACGGTGCAGCGCATCTGGTCGAACGCGCGCGCCGCCGCCGGGATCGACCCGTGCGTCCCCGCCCCGGCCGGCGAGGCCTACTTCAACGCGGCGCCGAAGACGGCGTTCTTCGTCGTCGACGTCGGTGGCAGCGTCACCTTCGAGGTGGACGCGTTCTCGAGTGGCCCGATCAGCGACTGGACACTCATCGCCCAGGACTGGACGGAGCCGAACCCGGTCTACCTCCAACTCTCGATCGCGGGCGGCGAGAACACCGACGCGGGGCCGCAGATCCAGGTGCACAACGGGTCCAGGATCGAAGTAACCGCGACGCTGCTGGCCGACCCGGGCTCGCTCCCGACGTTCGAGGCCGACGGGTCGATCATCTCCTTCTCGGGGGATCCCGACAACCCGACGGCGGCGCACTACTGGCCGTTTGCCGTCATTTCCACGGCCGATGCGGCCGACGCCGGCCTCCAGCAAGTTCCCGGTCGCACGCGTGTTCCGGCGCGCGGCGCCCCTCATGTCCATCGCTACGGTTCGCAGCAGCGCCGTGCTCTGGCCCGCGCCCCCTGACGGATCGTTTCGNNCCGCTGCCCTCCCGGTAGGCCCAGTGTTCCCCGTACCAGTAGACCGCGTGACCTTCGTAGAAGACAGGGTCGACGGTGGCGACGTAAGCGGGCGGCGGGTAGTAGCCCGGAGGCCCTTCGACGTCGGCGTAACAACCGGCTGCCACCAAGACGGTGGCGAGGGGCGCCAAGCGCGCGGCCGCGGCAAGTCTTTCGAAGGTTCGGTTCATGGGCACCCTCAGGAGGGC
>PLIR01000148.1 GCA_003139415.1 Myxococcales bacterium
GGAGCTCGCGCTTCGGGTGGTCGCGGTGCTTCCACGAGTTCGCAAACTCCCGCAGGACCTCGTTGATGAGCGCGAAGTAAGGCTGGCTCTCGACGTCGACGCCCATGGCCGCGAGCGCCTTCATCTTGGCCTCGAAGGTGGCCCTGGCCAGCTTGTCCCTGGCCGCCGCGTCGTCGTGCCTTGCCGCCGACTTACGCAGGAGCACCAGCGTGCATCGCCGCTCGATCCAGTGACGGACGGGCGTGAGCGCGATCTCGGCGATGTCGATCCGCATCGCCTCCGCGCTGGTCCCCTCGTCCACCAGCGAGTCCTCCGCGCCGTCCGGCCATCCCGGCTCGTCTTGAAGCGCCTTCCAGGCGGTCCTCACCGACGCGAGGCGCCCCTCCACCGCCTCGAGCATCGTCTCGAAGACCTCGCTCTCGCGGCTTAGGTCCGGCAGCAGCCAGCGGTCCAGCCAGTACGGATCGTCACGAACATCGTGCATGTGCCACCTACCTTCGCGGTCGTGAGAGGCGCTCCCTATGCCTTCGCGGCGCCACGCCTGGTCGCGCAGCTAAGCCGCAAACGCGCGGGTGAAGGTGTGGATGAATGCGCTCGACCCGATGATGTTGAAGCGTGCCCTTCTCGGGAATGCTGCTCCGACCAAGCCACACGCGGGCTGGTACAAGTCGTTCGCGATGCCGGCCGCAGCATCGCGCGCCACCTCGCGGAGCACGGCCGCCAGCATGTCGGAGCCTTGGAGTTCCGGGATGACGTTCGACGGCGCCATGCGGAGCTCACGCAGATACTGAACCCCAAGCCGCGGGGCCTGCCCACTCTCGAGAAGATACGGCGCGTAGAGAGCTGAGGACCCGCGAAACAGCTCGTGTACGGCCCGGAAGGCGTCCTCGAACTCGAGGCTCTCATCGTGCACAAGGCGCACCGGCGCGCGAAGGCCCTGCTCAATGTGTTGGTCCGCCTGCATCATGAAGGCGACGAACGCGAAGAGGTTGACGGCTGTGGAGGCGTGCTTCCGCGAGCCCACAGCCACGCTTCGTTCCGCGTCCACCACTTCCGCCAGCCCGGGAATGCAGCCTGCGAACGTAGCGGCGAGCTCGTCGATCCCTGCGAAGCGGCACGCGAAGACGATGGATTCGAGGACGGCTCGGAACGACTCCACCGTCGGATCGCGCTGGGCATTGCTAAAGGCCTCTAGCGTCCGCGGAGACAGGATGCACAGAAGCGCTTCGCAGATGCTCTTGCGCAGGTCGTCCGCACCCGTCGGAATCCACGCTGCCTCCGGGTTGTAAAACGGATCGGCGAAGGCCTCCACCATCTTGGCGACGATGCAGAAGCGCTTCTCCGCGACCACAAACACCGGCGTCGCTCCGGTCCCAAGAGCGCGTCCGATGAACTCGACCGCGGCGGCGCGCCGCCTGGGATGCTTGCCCAGCGTGCTTCCCTTTGCTTCTCTTTGGGCCACCGCCTCCCGAAGCCGGTCGCAGGCGAGGCGAAAGCCACGCGCCGTGAACGATGGCACCAGCCAGCCCGCGTGCACGTGCACGGGCTGAGCGGGATCGACGTAGTTTGAGCCGGAATTCCCTGATTCGTCGCAGTAGAGGATGTGATCGAAGGCGCACCTCGCCGAAGGACCAGGAAATTAACCACCGCCTTGTGCGCTGCAAGGCCTCGCCCCGACGCGCCACTGCGAACTCTCCCGTCGCCTCGCTCAGCCGTCCGACCCCCACAGGGTGCCTTGACCCCCATGCGGCCGCTTGGCAGGCTCACCGGCAAGGGGTTCCCGATGGAGCATTTTCTTCTCGCGCTCGGGGTGAACGTCGCGCCGAAATGCCACCCGCTGCGCTACGCGGAGGACGACGCCCGGCGCGTGCACGAGTTGCTCACCGGGAGCCTCGGCTGCGTGACGAGCGCCCAGCAACGGTTGGGCGCACACGCCACATGCAAGGAAGTCGTTCGCCTCCTGCGCTCGCCCTCCCTTGCATTGCTGCCGCCCGACCAGCTCACGCTTTACTTCAGCGGCCACGGCGGGCCCGAGGGCATCGCGCTCGCCGACGACATCCTGACCTACAAGGAGCTCGGCGAGCTGCTGCGCGACCTCCGCTCGCCGCACACGACGGTCGTCCTAGACACCTGCCACGCCGGCTCCGCGATTCGACTGCATGACCGGCCTGTCGTGGGGTTCGGGGGCGAGGAGCTCGACACTGCGTGGGCGCAGGCCCTCCGGCGCGCGTGCCCGGACCTGCGCATCTTCGCCGCAGTCGGTCCGACCGAGCTTTCGCGTGAGGACCCTGGGTTGCGCGGAGGCGTCTTCACCTGGGCCTGGCTGCGGGGCCTGCGCACCGCGCCGGGGGACATCTGGGCCTACGGGCACTATTTCGTCTCGGACGCGATGGCTTTCCGCCACGCGCATCGCATCATCGCCGAGCGATTTCCCTTCGCAGCGCGGCCCCGCCTGCTCTCGCGCCATCCTGCCGGAACGCTCCCCCTGCTCTGCTCGCAGTGGCAGGTCCCCGCCGGGAGTGCGTCCCTGGTGAGTACGCACATCATCCCGTCCCGGCCTGCGATCACGGTGCGCTTCAACACGCGTGAGCGGCGGCACGTGGCGACGCGGATGGAATGGAGTGCGGTGACGGCTACCGGCGCCGTCGTGGCGCAAGGCTGCGAGACCGTCGTGCCGCGCGCCGAGGCCATGGTGTTCGACTGCCCGCTGCGCGTTGCGCCCGCAGCGCTCGATCGGGACCCCGTCCTCGGCTACTGGCTGGCCATGGGCCTCGACATCGAGCTCACGTGGAACGTGTGCCTGCGCGACGACGTCGGGCGCTGCCTGGATTCAGGCTCGTGGACCACGTTCTACGGCCGCCTCGCCAGCGCAGCGTGATGGTCCGGGAACGCAGCGCCCGGGGGCGACGTTAGTCGATGCACGGTCTGCTGCAGCAGCAGGAAATCGCCAAGTTCCTCAGGGCGGCCCTGGAGTGCAGCGTCCACATCGCTCCGAAGGAGACCGGCCTGACGCTCGAGGAGCTGTTCGAGGTCGGCAAGCGCGTCGGCCTTGAGCGCGGGGAGATTCTCGATGCACTGCGCAGCACCGGAGCACAGTCCTACATCGGTGTCGCGCGGCTGCTTCCGGCACAGACCATCACGTGGAGTCAGTTTCACTTCCCCGAGGAGCCCGACTACCGCAACGTCGACGCCTTCGACTTCGTGACCGCGACGCTGAAGGCGATCGCGCGGACCGAGACGGACGCGCGGGCACGAATCGATCGAGCCGTGCTCGTCGCCCAGGCGTTGTCGAAGGGCATCCGGGAGCGCGACATCGAGGCAGCTGTCACGATCATGGTCATCGACCAGCATCTTCTCGAGAAGGACGGCGTGCTCCGATTCGCGCAGGGACGCGAAAACTACCCTTCCGCGAGCGAGCAGCTAGGCCAGGCTCAGGGAACGCGGGTCGCGCAGCACGTTCGACGAATCCCGGAGCGTGCGCAGGCCTATCCATTGGTGAACGATGTGATCGAACGCCGCACCGACGGGCGGCCGAAGGCCGCAGAGCCCTTCGACGCCTTTGCGGAATCCCTGGACAAGCTGGGCTACGGAGCCTTTCGCGTCTGGTGGAATCGAACGGTGGCCGAGCTTCGCCACGCAGAGCCGACGTTCTCACCGACTACAGTTGCGGTGTTCTCGGCCGCGCTCGTCGAAGGCGCGCTCGCCTTCGTCGTGAAGCATGCGCGTGGGCTCGGGCTCGGCGTATTCGCCTCTAGCGACTTCGATCGCGACCCTCGAACCTGGAAGATCGACGACCTGGTCTCAAGCGCCAGTGCAGGCCAGCGCGCGGCAATCTTCGATCAGGCGACGCGGCACCGGGCGAACGAATTGATCAAGGTGCGCCAGAGGATTCACGCGGGCCGGATGTTGTCGGACTACAAAACCAGGGTCCCCGACCTCCGGCCCGAGGAAGCGCGGGCTGCACGCGAAAGCGCCGAGATAATCGTCCGCCGGATTCTCGAGTGGCTCCAGGAGCATCCGGCGTCCACGTCCTCGCCCGAGCCGCTGGGCCCCCGGTGAGGCGTGGCTGGAACCCTGTCTCACAAGTGTACCCCACCTCCCGACGTCAACCCTCGGCGAAGTAGACCGTCGCGCGCGTGCCTAAATCGGCTCGTCCCGCACGTCCTTCGGGAGAGAGGCCACGTCGGTCTTCACGCTCGTCTTGCCTGTGAGCACGTCGATGAACGCTGCGCGAAGGCGTCGTTGCTCTTGCTCGTCGCTCATGTACTGCATCGGCGCGTAGCTGCCCTTCTTGATGTCCGTTTCCCCGAACCTGTACCCGAGCGCCGAGGCCATCGCGGCGAGCAGGTTAGTCAACAGATCGGGCTGCTTCGCCGACCAAACACTCGCGGCCGCGGTGTCCGTGTGGACCGGCTCGGAGAGGTGCGCGTGATACGTCCGCCACGCCTCGTTGACTGCTCGGAATCTGTCGGCGGGGAACTCCAACGAGATCATGTTGAGCGCCTCGACGTGCTTTGGGGAGAGCCCCGCACCGCGGCTCGACATGAGCGCCTTGAACACGGCTTCGCGACGCTCCCTGGCGTTCCGTGCGCTCTCGATCCACTTCTGCGCCTGCACGGCGAAGATCGGCCCGAAGAAGGTTGCCAGGACTACGGCCCACTCCATGTGCGCGATGGTCGACGTCCGGCCCCCGAGCGGCCAAGAAAACGACATCAGCTGGGCAGCCCGTCCGAGAACCGCCTGTGGGGTCAGCAACGGTCGGGCGTTTGGGAACGGAGCCGGCGGTCGGTCTCGGCCGATGATCCTCCCAGACATACGATGCGGGAGGGGTCCGTATCGTTCGTCGCTCTTCCGCCGGTACGACGTCGTAGCTTCGGGCGTCGCGCGCTGGCGGCCGACCAGGCG
>PLIR01000244.1 GCA_003139415.1 Myxococcales bacterium
TGCTCGGGCGACATGTAGAGCGGCGTGCCGATCACCGCCCCGGCCTGGGTGCCGTTGACGGTGGCGCCACCGGCGGCCATGAGCTTGGCGACGCCGAAGTCGAGCACCTTCAGCTTGGTGCCGAGAGGAGTCTTGGCGAGAAAGAAGTTTCCCGGGTTGAGATCGCGGTGCACGACGCCCTGCGCGTGGGCGTATGCGATCGCGTCCACCGCCGAGTCGAGCAGCTGGACGACCTCGCGGAGCGGTCGGCCCGTGTGACCCGCGCTCCGCCGATCGGTGAACTCCGCGTCGAGCGAGTGCCCCTCGAGCCACTCGAGGACCGTGTACGGCACGAGGGCGCTCGTCGCCGGGGCGATCGTGGTGCCGCTCGCCATGCTGCGGGCAATGTGCAGGTTGCCCTGCGACAGGCGGTAGTGCAGCCGGCTCTCGTCGCGAAACCGACGGATGAACGACTCGACGAGCGCGGAGCCGAGGGCCGGTGGGAGCTTCAGGCACTTGATGGCGATCGGCTCGCTCAGGCCCACGTGGGTGCCCTTGTACACGGAGCTGAAGCCGCCTTCGCCAACGAAGCGGTCGACGCGAAACTGGCCGTCGAGCACTTGGCCGACGAGGCCGAACGGGTCGGGAGAAGCCACCGGCTTGACGATATCAGCCCCCAGAGCCGGCGGCCCCATGAGACAGCGGCCTCAAGGGCCTCCGTAGAAGACGATGCGCAAACTGGCCAGCAGATCGCTGCGTTCGAACGGACGCGACCAGATCTCGTCGTACTCGAGGCTTGGCCCGAGGCCGAAGTGTCCGCCGAAGATCTTGGCCACCGACCACTCGTAGAACGCGCCCGTCGCCGCGAACGACTGCGTGCCCGACGCCTCGAGGGTGCCGGGAACAGTCGAGCTGAGGTTGGCCGAGCCGAGACCGAACTGCCCGAAGACGCCCAGTCCCTGGAGCGGCGCGTAGAGCACTGCGAGGGGAAAGACTTCGACGCGCAACCCCGCGCCCCCGCCGTTCGAGCGCCACGTGCCGCTCTTGAACGACGCGCGGCCGAACCACACGCCGAAGTTCAGGTCGTCGGCGAGCGCGCCCATGATGAGCAGCGCCGAACCGGTTCCGAGCATCGCGCCGCTCGCCGAGTAGTCCGCCGCGGTGCCGATCTCTTCGGAGTTGTTGGGGTAGCCGCTGGCGCTGCCAAGGCCGAAGCCGAGGCTCAACCCGAGGGCAATGCCCGTGCGACGCCGGGGAGGTCCGTCGAAGTCGGCGGTGGCCGAGCTGTCTGCGCCCGCCGGCAAGACGGACGATGCCCGGGGCGTGTCGGCGAGCGCCAGCGGCAGCATCGCGAGCGCATGCAGCATGGGCCTGGCCGGTCTTAGCACGCCGCATCGCATGGGGGCACGGCGTCTGGTAGAACCGGGAGGATGCCCGCATTCGACCCGACCCTGCCCGAGTCCGACCCTGAAATCGCGCGCCTCGTCGCGGAAGAAAACCGCCTCGAGAACGACAAGATCCGCCTCATCGCGAGCGAGAACTACGCGTCCCGCGCGGTGATGGAAGCGACGGGCTCGGTCTTCACGAACAAGTACTCGGAAGGGTACCCGGGCAAGCGGTACTACGAGGGGCAGCAGGTCGTCGATCAGGTCGAAGAGCTCGCGGTCCGCCGGCTCAAGGCGCTCTTCGGCGCCGAGCATGTCAACGTGCAGCCCTACTCGGGCAGCCCGGCCAACCTCGCCGTGTACTTCGCGTTCTGCAACCCGGGCGACACCGTGATGGGCCTGGCGCTGCCCGCCGGCGGGCACCTGACGCACGGCCACACCGTGTCCATCACGGGCAAGTACTTCAAGAGCGTGCAGTACGGCGTACGCAAGAGCGACCACCGGATCGACATGGACCAGGTGCGCGACCTGGCCCGCCAGAGCCGGCCCAAGCTCCTCTGGTGCGGCACGACGGCGTACCCGCGCACGCTCGACTTCCAGGCGTTTCGCGCCATCGCCGACGAAGTGGGCGCGCTGCTCGTGGCCGACGTGGCGCACCTGGCTGGGCTCATCTGCGGCGGCGCGCACCCCTCGCCCGTGGGGATCGCCGATGTCGTGACGTCGACGACGCACAAGACGTTCCGCGGCCCTCGCGGGGGCATGATCTTCTGCAAGGAGAAGCACGCGGCGGCGATCGACAAGGCGGTCTTTCCCGGCCTTCAGGGCGGTCCGCACAACCATGTCACGGCCGCGATCGCGGGCGCCGCCAACGAGGCGAGCCGGCCGGAGTTCAAGACGTACGCGAAGGACGTGGTCGAGAATGCGCAGACCCTCGGCGCGGCGCTCACCGACGCCGGCTTCGGCGTCATCACGGGCGGGACGGACAATCACCTGCTGCTCGTCGACGTGACCAGCAAGGGCACGACGGGCAAGCAGCTCGCTCAGGCGCTCGACCGCGCGGGGATCGTTCTCAACTACAACGCCGTGCCGTTCGACCCGCGCAAGCCGTTCGACCCGTCCGGCGTCCGCATTGGCACCCCTTCGGTCACGACACGCGGCATGGGCAAGGACGTGATGGTCCGCATCGCGGACTGGATCAACCGGGTGACGCAGAAGCCCACGGACGACGCCAGCCTTGCGCGAATCGCCGCAGAAGTGAAAGAGGTCTGCGCGAAGTATCCGGCGCCGGGCATTCGGGTCTGAGAGGCCGTTGCCGATATCCATTACCCTGGTACTATAATCGGGATGCCGCTCCCGCAGTCCAAGCTCACGGCGCAAGGGCAGATCTCCGTTCCCGCGGAGATTCGCCGCCAGCTCGGCATCGGTCCGGGGTCCGTGCTCGAGTGGGAGCAGCAAGGAGACCAGGTCGTCGTCCGCAAAGCCGGTCGCTACTCGTCGCACGACATCCACCGGGCTCTGTTCACCGCGCGCCCCAGCGCCCGGACGGTCGAAGACCTGAAGGAAGCCGTACGTCGCGCCGTACGGGACAAACATGCGCGCCGTTGACACGAACGTCCTCGTTAGGCTCCTGACCCGCGACGACGCGGCGCAAGTGGACGCCGCCGAAGCCTTCGTCGCCAGGGGCGCCTGGGTCTCGCATCTCGTTCTCGCCGAGACGACATGGGTCCTCGGCGCGGCCTACGGACTCGGACACGCAGCCATCGCAAAGGCTGTCGAGATGCTGATGAGCCACGAAACTCTGACGGTCCAGGACGGGGACGCCGTCGCGGCGGCGCTCGAGCAATACCGCCGGAAGCCGTCGCTGGGCTTCTCTGACTGCCTGGTGCTCGAAGTCGCACGAAAGGCGGGGCACACCCCGCTCGGCGCGTTCGACAAGAACCTGGGTAAGGTCCACGGGGCGGAACGCCTGTAGTCCGTCGCGGGGACGCAAGCGCGGGCGCGCACGCAAGCGCGGGCGCGCACGCAAGCGCGGGCGCGGGCG
>PLIR01000337.1 GCA_003139415.1 Myxococcales bacterium
CGAGGGGTGCCGCGTCGAAGGCGTCCCCGCGGAACGCCTCGAATGCCTGGGCCCGCGCATCGACCTCCTCGAATGCCATCGGGCGCGAGTCGTCCCGGACGGCGTCGAGGCTGGCTCGAACCTTCTGCACCTGGGCGGGCGTGAGCGAAAGCTCCGCCGCCAGCCGGTCGAAGCGGGCGCGTCGCCCGACGCCGCTCGGGTCCTCGCCGTTCGCGCGCTGCCAGAGCGTCCAGTGCGCCTCGACCTTGTCGACNNTCACGGCCGCGAGCAGGGCAAGCGCGTCGTCGACCTTCGACGTATCGATCGTCCCCGCGGCCACCCCGTCGGCCAGCGTCTGGAGCAACGCCTGCTCGGCGCTGCGCGCGGGCCCCATCCGGCGATAGAGATCCGAACGGATGTTGTCGACGGCTCGCTGCTGGCTCGCGTCCACCCCCAGGGTGTCGAGGCTCATGGCCACGAGCATGGGGAGCCCGCCGTAGTGGTGGTGGCTGTCGTGCTCCGCGACGTCGACGGTGGCTTCGTCGTTGCTGACGGTCTCCACGGGTGCCGCCGCGGGCGCGGTCCTCGCGCCCCCGCAGGCGCAAAGCGCCGTCAGCGCGACGCTCAGCGCCGCCGCCGGGCCTCGTCCCATGGCGATGACGGTCTTCGACGGTTTCATGGTCGAGCATGTGTGCATCGTTCGAGCCGCTTTCGTCTGGTTGCCATGCCCGTCTTTCTCTTCTTGCGCTTGCAGGGCGAGCACGACGATACGGGCGAGGGCACCGGTGGAGGTACGCACGCCCGATAGAGGCAGATTGCCTCTCACGGACGGGGTACCCCATGCGTGCCAGCCGATTTTAGGCCTCAAACGACGCTGGCACGCTTCCCGCTCTGCGTTACTCAGGCGTGGCGAAAAGGGTCGAGCGCACCGGAGTCGTGCGCCAACGCACGCCCAGGCAATCCGAATCCTCGGAGGACAAAAACCATGAGCTGGGATCAAATCGAGGCCAAGTGGGACCAAATCAAGGGCGAGGTGAAGAGCACCTGGGCCAAGCTGACCGACGACGACCTCGCTTATGTCAGCGGCAAACGGGACCGGCTCGTCGGCAAGCTCCACGAGCGCTACGGCACACTGAAGGACCAGGCGTACAAGGACATCGACACCTGGGTCGCGAAGNNACGGCGCTCGCTGAAGGTCGAGTCGGCTGTTACCTTTTTCGAAGCGCCCTGGAACGCAGCGGCAAGCTGCCCTTGGAGAGTTGATGGAAGCTGATGGAAGCCCGCATCATCGTCATCGATGACGAACAGGAAGTGTGCGACCTGGTCAGCATGGCGCTCGAGCGCCAGGGCGCTTCCGTCGTGGCATGCACTTCGGCCAACAAGGCGCTGGAGCTCATCGCGGCGGAGGAGTTCGACGCCGTGCTGACGGACCTCGGCATGCCCGAGTTGCCAGGGATCGACGTCTGCGAGCGCGTCGCCGGGATCAACCCGTCTTTGCCCGTTGTCGTGCTGACAGGCCAGGGCACGATGGAGATGGCGATCGCGGCGATGCGGGTCGGCGCGTACGACTTCATCACCAAACCGGTCGACCCGAAGCTCATCGCGCTGGCCGTCGGACGTGCGGTCGAGCACCGCAAGCTCACGGCCGAGCTCAAACGCTTGAGGGGCGCCATCGCGGCGGCGTCCGTCCCCTCGGGCCTCATCGGGTCGAGCGGTCCGATGAAGCGCATCCACGAGACGATCGCGCGCGTCGCGGCCAGCGAGGCGTCGGTCCTCGTGCACGGCGAAACAGGGACGGGCAAGGAGCTCGTCGCNNCGAGAGCGAGCTGTTCGGCCACGCGCGAGGCGCCTTCACCGACGCCAAGGCCGACCGCGCGGGCCTCTTCGTGCAAGCGAACAAGGGCACGCTCTTTCTCGACGAGATCGGGGAGATGCCGCTCGAGATGCAGGCCAAGCTGCTGCGGGCGCTGCAAGAGCGGACGGTGCGCCCCGTCGGCGGCAACAGCGACATCGCGTTCGACACGCGAATCATCGCCGCCACCAACCGCGACCTCGAAGAAGAGGTGGAGGAGAAGCGGTTCCGCGAGGATCTCTTCTACCGCATCCACGTCGTCCGCATCGACGTACCGCCCCTGCGCGACCGCGCGGCCGATGTGCCGGAGCTCGCGCAGTACTTTCTCTCCCGGCACGCGGAGCGCAGCGGCAAGCCGCCGCTCGGCATCTCGATCGAGGCGGCGCGCAAGCTCGTCGCGTACCACTGGCCCGGCAACGTCCGCGA
Source organism: Myxococcales bacterium (assembly GCA_003139415.1). Lineage (GTDB taxonomy): Bacteria > Myxococcota_A > Polyangia > Polyangiales > Polyangiaceae > Palsa-1150. Next base: position 2,258 of record PLIR01000337.1, read on the forward strand.
GCTGGAGAACTGCATGGAGCGCGCGGTGGCCTTCGCGCAGTTCGATCAGATCACCGTGGAGGACCTACCCGAGAAGATCGGGGCCTACCGCACGGACGCCTTCGTCGTGTCCGCGAACGACGCGACGGAGGTCATGACGCTGGCCGAGGTCGAGCGACGCTACGTCAACCGCGTGCTCTCGATCCTCGGCGGCAACAAGACCCGCGCGGCCGAAGTCCTCGGCATCGACCGCCGCACCCTGCACCGCAAGATCGATCGCTGGGAAGGCGGCTCCAGCAGCAGTTAGACGATCGCCCGTCCCGGGATCAGGGAGCGCGCTGAGCGGCGAGGGGGATGCTGAACCGGATGGTCGTGCCGCTGCCTAGGGCGCTCTCGACGAGGATGCGGCCCCCGTGGGCCTCGACGATGCCGCGCGCGATGAAGAGCCCGAGGCCCGCGCCCTCGCGCGATTCGAGGTCCGCCTTGTAGTAGCGGTCGAAGAGTCGGCCGACGTGCTCCGCCTCGATGCCCGGCCCGCGGTCGCGCACCGAGAACCAGGCGAAGGCGTCCTGGGCGTCGACGTCGATCGTGATGTCGGCCGAGGCGGGTGAGAAGCGAATGGCGTTGCCGATGACGTTCGAGAGCACCTGCAGCATCCGGAGACGATCCGCGAGGATGACCGCCGACTCGTCGACCGAGCCGCACACGACGTGGCAACCCCGCACCCCGGCGATAGGTTCCGCGTTGTCGATGGCCTCGCGGACGATGGCCGGCGCCTTCTCGGGGCGCGCGACGACCGCGAGCCTGCCCTCGTCGATGCACGACGCGTCGAGCAAATCCGCGATCATGCGGTTCATCCGCTTCACGCCGCGGTCGATGCGGTCGACGAGACCGAGCTCCATCTTGCCCACCCCCTCGCGCAGCAACCCGGCGCTCATCGCGATCGTGTTGAGGGGACTACGAAGGTCGTGCGACACGATCGCGAGCACTTCGTCGCGCATCCGGGCCGCGTCTTGCGCGGCCTTCACCAGCCGGGCCTTTTCCAGCGCGATAGACGCCGTCTGGGCGAGCTGGCGCAGCATGGCCTCGTCGCCCCGGCGGAACGCGCCCTCGGCCGGGTCGGCGACGGACAGCTTGCCGAGCGGGGCGCCGTCGTGGGAGGAGAGAGAGACGTGGAGCCACTGCGCGCCTGCGGCGTTGACCGCGTCGAGCGAAGCAAACTTGGGGGCGAGTGACACGCACTCGAGAGGGTCGGACCCGGGAGTCTCCAGCCGGGTGACGGCCGCCTGTGCGGCAAGCAGCTGCCGCGCCTGGGTCGCCGTGACCTCGAGCGTCTCCGTGACCGACAGCGCCGCGTGAATGCGCAGGCTCGCGGCCGTCAAGCACTCCGCGGCGCGCTCGGCCCGGGCGACCCGGAGCGCGCGCCGGATGCTCTGCGCGATCGTCTGGGGCGTCAGGTCGCTCTTCACGATGTAGTCGGACGCTCCTTGCCTCATCAGGTCGACGGCGAGCTGCTCGTCGCCCCGTCCCGTCAGCACGATCACCGGCACCGACGCCCCGCGGCTGGCGATGGCCCGGATGACGTCGGTGCCATCCCCTCCGGGCAGATAGTAGTCGACGAGCGCGCAATCGAACTCGCCCTCGCCCAGCCGCTCGCGCGCGGAGTCGACGTCCTCGGCCTCGGTCGTCTCGGCCCCGAGGTCCGTCGCCGCGAGCGCGCGCACGCCCGCCGTCCGATCGGTGACGTCATCGTCGACGATCAGGATGCGCAGGCGCCCTCGCTCGTGGTTCACGGCAGCTCCACCAGCGACAAGTACTGGTTTATCGCCACCACCGTCATGACGTCGACCTCGTCGTCCTCGACCAGGAGCAAGTGGTTCGCCTTCCCATCGCTCATGCTCGCTCCGTGACGGCTGCCGAAGGTGCGTACAGGGTCGAATCGAGGCTCGCCGATCGGTCTGGCCACGTGAAGCGACCTCGGCGTCGTTTGACGACCTTTCGCACAATCGCGAGGCCGATTCCAGCTCCCTCGACCCTGTCGCCCGACTCGAGACTCTGAAAGATCCCGAAGATACGTTCCCGGTACTCGACCGAAACGCCCGGACCGGGAGGTCGCTCCCCGCCTGGATGGCGATGGCGACCTGCCCTCCGGGACAGCCCCGCACGCTCCGTGTCTCGCTCGATCGCCGGCAACGTCTCGATGACCTCGTGGGTGTGGGTCACCCATCCCTGATCGACTCCGCCCTCGCGGATGTTCGTGAACGTGACCGCCGCGACGGCGCGCACGAGGAGCGCAGGTCCGAAGGCCGCCAGGGTGTTGGGTTCGACGAGCACCAAGTCGGGTTATCAGACGGCTGGCGGCTGTCGAATGGGCGCCGGCTGGCGGCGCCATCGAAGGGTTCGCCAACCGCGGCGTACCTTCGGTAGGCTCGTGCTTTCCGTATGCCCGTCCGCCTCTCGACCGTCCGCGCCAAGCTCACGGCGCTCGTCTCGCTCTCGGCGGTGGCCATGCTGGTCGCGCTCCTCGTGCTGTCGTGGCTCCTGCGCAAGCAGCTCGTTGACGAGGTCAACGACCGCGTGGCGGGCGCCGAGCGCGGCTTCCAGGAAGAACTCAACGACGATCTGGCGGACGTGACGCTCGCGGCCCGCGTGCTGGCGATGGACGCGCCGACCAGCCGCGCCATCGGGCGGCACGATGCCCAGCGGGCGCGCCGCCTGGCCCAGGTGTTCCTCGACGTCTACCCGAGCATCGACGTGCTCCTCGTCGAGGCGGACGGCTCCGTGCTCGCCCAGGTCGGCGTCAATCATGCGCCCGAGCGGATCGACGAGATCCAGGAAATGGCGGAGGTGCCCCGGGGCCGCGCGTCGCAAGCCGTGGTCGAGCATGGCTGCGAGTCACCAGCGTCCGACGCCCCCCCGGCGTACGTCATCGGCTCATCGCTGCCGAGCGGCGGCGCCGTCATCGTCTGCATGCCGCTCGACGCCGAGTACCTCAAAAACTCCAGCGCGAAGCTGGGGCTGCAGCTCGCCCTCGCCGTGCTGGATGAGGCCAACGATCATCGGGTCGTCGGCCAGACCACGGACTTTCCCCAGGGGGCTCTCAAGGGCGGATCGGCCGTCGCGACCATCATCGAGGTGGGCAACCGCTCCTGGGCCGTGGCTCGCTTCGAGCCGCGCCAGCTCGCGGGACACATGGGCAAAGTCGGGATGCTGGCCGCCCTCGACGTGACCGACGTCTACGCCATCGTTCGCCACAACGTGCTCTACGCGCTGGCCGTCCTGGCGGTCGCGGGGATCCTCTCCATCGGGTACGGCTCGCGTCTCGCGACGAGGATGTCGGACGCGCTGCAGCGGGTGACGGTGGCGCTGAAGAAGGTGGAGCAGCTCGAGTACGTCCACGTCGATCCGATCAAGACGGGCGACGAACTCGAACACCTCGCCATCGGCTTCAACCGGATGGTCGACGGGCTGAAAGAGCGGGACAACCTTCGCACGACGTTCGGCAAGTACATGACGAGCTCCGTGCTCGACCACCTGCTCTCGGGCAAGGTGGCGCTCGGCGGGGAGTCGCTCAAGGTCACGGTCCTCTTCAGCGACATTCGCAGCTTCACGACGATCAGCGAGTCGATGGATCCGCAGAACCTCGTCGGGCTGCTCAACGAGTACTTCACCGAGATGGTCTCGATCGTGATGGACGAGGGCGGCGTCGTCGACAAGTACATCGGCGACGCCATCATGGCCGTCTTCGGCGCGCCCGTCCCAAAGCCGGAAGACGCCGTCAACGCCGTGCGCGCTGCCGTACGGATGCGGCACGCCTTGCGCACGCTCAACGAGCGTCTCGCCATGCGCAACGTCGCCCCCCTGCGGACGGGGATCGGGATTCACACCGGCGAGGTCGTCGCCGGCAACATCGGCAGCGAGCGGCGCATGGAGTACACGGTCATCGGCGACGCCGTGAACCTGGCTTCTCGGCTCGAGTCGAGCACGAAGGAGCTGGGAGTCGACGTCGCCATCAGCGAGGACACGTACGCGCTGACGAAGCACGCGATCCTGGCGCGCACGATCCGGGAGATCACCGTCAAGGGCCGCAACCGGCCGGTCATGACGTACGAGCTCCTCGGGATGAAGGGCGAAGCACCGATCGAGCTGTCGGACAGCGTCAAGGAAGCCAGCGTCAAGCCGACCAACCCGGATCTCGTGCCCGAGTAGCGCGCGCCGCGCGCCTGCGGCGTACGAACACGGCTGTGAGGATCCCCAGGGTGGCCACCAGGATCGCCACCGAGAGGCTGAAATAGCGCGGCCGGTAGCGGAAGACGAAGGTCTCGTTCGGCGAGCGAATCACGGCGGCTGCGACGTCATGCTCGTTTATGGCGGGTACCCCGTTGGCGCGCCAGCCGTCGTCCCAGTTCTGGTTGAGGACGACATAGTCCCCCGGGACGCCGTCCTGCACCTCCACGGTCATCACGTTGGGGGTGAACGACGTCAACGTCGCGCGCCCCTTGCCGCTCTCGGTGTACGCCTCGCCACGGTATTTCGGATCGCCGTGGCCCTTGGCGCCGAGGCCCGGGATGACGCCGTGCTCATTCTTCGAGAAGACACCGAGCCCCGGGAACAGCATGCACTCGATCGGGTCGACGTTCGCCATCTCCGCCACCAGCGAGGGAGGCCCGTAGGCAGCCGGGTCGTAGTATTCGTTGTCGGGGACGTTCGCCTCGGTGCGGTAGATCCGCGTCTCGATGGCCGCCTTCGGCATGTGGGCGATGAATCCCTGTGCGATGGGGATCGAGGCGACGTTGGCGATGTCCGACGCCGTCCATGCGACGCCCGCGAGCAGCGCCAACTCCCACAAGGGCCGCACGCGGCCCGAGGCTCGCAGCCGTCGCTCCACCATCGACGAGAAGACGACGACCAAGAGGAGGATGCCCGGGTAGACCCACCGCGACGGCACGTGCTGAGAGCTGAAGATCGGCACCCGGTGCAGCTGCGTCCAGGGGGCGTACTCGTGGAACGCCCCGAAGCTCAGGAGCACGAGCAGCAACCCGACCCACTTCAGCGGCAACTCGCGCACCCCTCGCGCGAACGCGGCGCCCAGCAGCAGCGCGACGAAGACGACCCACCCGATGTAGCAACCCCACTCGTGCCACCCATAGGGCGAGACGGGGGCGGGGCCCGACGAAAGCGACTGCTCTCGCGCCGTGAGCGTCACGAGGAACGTGTGGAAGTCGATGACCTCGGTGGAGGGGACGAGGCGCGGGAAGCGTCGCATCATGTCGACGGTCGGAATGAGCTTCGGCGCCGACAATCCGAACGACACGAGCCCCGCCGCCATGGCGGACAGGATGGGCGTGAACGTGCGGTGCAGCGCCGCCAGCCCGATGGCCCAGACGCCCAGGGCGAAGATCGTCTGAGGCAGCGGGTAGATCCCGCCCGTATAGACCATCATCGCGATGCTGGCGCCGCAGAGCACCACGTCGCGCGAGAATTTGCGCTGGCTGGCCACGGCGCGATCGAAGAAATAGAGCGTCCAGGGCGTCCACGCGTAGTTGAGGTGCCAGGTGTGGCCGACCGCGATCTGCAGGGCCCAGCGCCCGTTGACCACGAAGGCGGCGCAGCAGAACGCTCGCAACGCCGCGCTCCGGGTGAAGCGCCCGGCGAACAGCCAGGTGCCGACGGCCGAGATGAACGCCGTGCCCACGATCTCCGCCTTGATCGCAATCGGGAGCGAGGCAAAAAGCACGAACGGGAGCCACGGCGACACGACGGTGGAGCCGGACTCCATCCCAGCCCAGGACGGGCAGCCGCCGCAGCCGTACGGGTTCCAGAACGGAAACTGCCGGTATTCTCGAATCGTCTTCCAGACGAGGAACCGGTGCGCCTCCATCTGGTCCCAGTCGTGGCTCCCGAGGGACCGGGGGTCTTTGAACGCCGGCGCGACGACGACGCCGATCATCCACAGGACGACGGCCCACGCGACCAGCGCTGCGCCGAGGCGCCCCCACGCGCTCCACGTACGCGGCACGGCGTCATGGACGCGCGCGGAGCGAAGCAGTCGGCGGGCAATCCGCGTCGGCAGCACGGGGGATTGGCGTGCTTATGCCCGATTCGCCGGTTCTGGTCGAGCAAAGCGAGCGCGGGGAACAGTCGAGCGATGCGAGCGCGCGGGGATCTATCCGCCGAGGGCGGCGATCGCGAGGCCGGGTACCTTGAGCCAGCTCGGCGACCCTTCGAAGTCGACCAGCTTGCGCCCGAGATGGTGCAGCGTCTTGTGCGTCGGGTAGTAGGCCATCTTGGGCGTGGACTTGAGCGGCCCGCGGATGACGCACTTTTCGATCCCCTCGATCAGCAGCGTGTTGTGCACCCAGCCGATGCCGCTCTGCACGTTCTCCAGCGTCGCGCTGGGGTGCCCGCCCCACGGCGTGTTGACGAGCGCGTATCCGATCCCGGGCCACGCGTTGACCGAGACCGTCCCGTAGCGCAGATCGCGAAGCGCGGCGTCGAAGGACGTCTTCACGGCGGGGGAGGCTTCTACCTTCGGGTGGAGGAAGAACATCGCGTTCAGCGTCCCCCACACGCGATCGTTGGCGAAGGGGACGGCGGCCTGCAGAAACTCCAGTGGATCGGTGCTGCCGATCGCGACTTCGCTCAGGATGGCGCAGAACGGCTCGGTGAAGAAGTTGCTCTCCGCGGCGTCGTTCGCATCGAGGCCGAGGACGAGCGTCCAGGGCAGCTGCCCCTCGGTCGGCGCGCCAATCTTGCGGACGTCGGCGTGACCCTTCGTCAGCGCCTCGTACCGCTGGAACGCGCCCGGATAGTAGGCCTTCCGTGGGCTGACGCCGGAGAGCACCTTGGTGAGCTTTTGCAAGAACGCCTCGCGAAGGGCCCAGCCTTTCGGCAAGACGAGGAGTTTGGCGGCGTTGCAGTTGAACGACCCGTTGTTGGTGATCATCCCGGCCGCGTTCTCGGCCATGCTCGACAGCTCGTCGTCGGTGTACGGCCCGGGCACGACCATCACAGGGCTCACGTTCCCGAGCTCGCTGGTGATGGGCTTCTTGAGCACGGGGTCCTTGCGCCGCTTCCGGTCTTCGCGCTCCGGTCCCGGCGGGCCCCACACGATGAGGTCATGGGTCTTGTCCGAGCCCGTGATGTGCACCTCCCCGACGCTCGGGTGGTAGCAAAGGTGAGAGCCCACTTCGGCGCCGCCGTACACGATTGCAAGGTATCCCTTGTCGATCCACCCCCGGAATGCCCGCTCGAAGAGGGGGCCGAGGTACTCGTTTACGGGATTCATCTTCAGGACGCACACGCACCCGTCGACGAACATTTTGTAGAGGATGTCCATCGGCGGGATCGACGACACGTTCCCGGCGCCGAGGATGAGGCACACGCGGCCCTCGGGGTCCCTCTTGCGGTAAAACGACGCCTGGCGGCTGCCCACCATCACCTCTTCGCGCCGAATGCCAGGTTGCAGCCACGTCTCGGCGGAAAGGCCACCGTAAAGGGCCGAGTCGAAGGCGTCGTAGGGCGTCACGCGCACGCCGACGGCTCCGTGCTCGAGGTCGCGAATGCGGTCCCCAGCCAGCTTCGGGACGCCCCGAGTGTGCACGTCGCCGAGCGACCGCGCGAGCAGCCGGATGTTGCGGAGCGTGACCGCGGGCCCTGCGATCCATTCTTCCCCCGAGACCGGCGCGTCGAACGATATCCCTTTGGCCTGGCACGCGGCCTTTACCCACTCTGTCGCGATGGCGCGCGTGCCGGCGAGGGCCTCTTCGAGTAGCCGGATCTTGCTGCCGACGGGCAGCCGCGCGAACTCCTTGGCTTTGGACGCAAGCCGTTCGACGGTGGCGTCGAGCTCCGTCTCCGCCGTGGCTGCATGGGCCTCAAACGACCGTCCGACAAGCGGTCCGACGGACGGACCGAGCTCTTGAGCTATCGCGACCATGGGCCACTCATAGCGCTCCCGCCCGAAGACGCCTATGGCCGAGGCGGCCCCGGCGGGGGCGGGGGCCGGGCGGGGGAGCCGGCGGGGGAGCCGGCGGGGGAGCCGGCGGGGGAAGAGGGTACGCAGATGGCGTACCCGGGTCGGCGCCCAGACGAGCTGCACTCTAACTGACGCCCAAAGTTGACAGTCGGCAAAGCAGGATGACAACGTAAAGGGTTGCGTATCGGTCGTGATCTCGAAGGCGGGCACTTGAGTCTGGATAACCTTCCCCCGAACAACCTTGCGGGACAGGCGCTGGAACGCGTCCTTCGACTTGCCCTCCCGGATGAAGGCGCATGCAAACGAGTCCTCCAGGAGGCCCTTCGCTCGGCGAATCGAGCCGAGCTCCCGACGGACGGCGAAGAGCTCCTCGGCCTCGTCCGGGCCCACCTCGCACCCCAGCTCAGCAAGGACGTCCCCCCCAACCTCGTCTTCGCCCTCCTCGACGACCTGAAAGCCGAGATCGAGCACCAGCGCGCCGGCCGCGACCCGAGCAGCAGCTCGCGGATGCGCGCGGCCACCAGCTTTCCGCCCGCCGGCGACCCTTCGCTCGCGGGCGCCGAAGGTCCACCTCCGCTCGGTGACTCGACGGGCGCGGGTCCTTTTCCCAAGCTCCAGGCCTCCGTCTCCCACCTGCGGCGTGCGACGGCGACGGCGATGCGATCGGTCGCTGCGGGAGCAGTGGCTCCGGCGGTCGCCACGCCCCCGAGCGTCGTCGTGATCGAGTCCGACCGCATGACGCGCGCGGCCCTCGCGCGAACCCTCGTGGGGGCCCGCTTCAACGTGAACGTCCTCGAGAGCACCGCCGAGCTCTCTTCGTGGATGCAGGACCACCCGGAGCGAGTCGTCCTCGTCATCGACGTCATGGCGGAGGGTGTGCAGGCCGCCCTTCAGCCGATCGTCTCGGCGCATCGCACGCTGTCGGTCGTCGCGTGGACGGACGCTGCCTCGTCGGTCGTCGAGGTCGCGCTCGCGGCGCTCGGGCTCGAGCACTTCGGCATCGCCGCAAGGGCGTCGGGTGGGGCCCACGTCGTCCACCGCGTCCGCGAGCTCTGCGCCGCGGGCAACTGAGGGCCCCCTCAGCCCTTGGCGTCCGCGAACAGCGGCTTTAGCAGGGACGAGGCACGGATGGCGTCGCGGCGTTCGGCGATCTCGGGCGGCGCGGGTTCGTCGCCGCGGCCTTCGAGCAGATCCCGTGCGACGCGCAAGGACGTCTCGTCCATCGGCACGTCGAGGATGGGGGTGGC
>PLIR01000470.1 GCA_003139415.1 Myxococcales bacterium
CCCGCGCCCGCGCCCGCGCCCGCGATCCGCAGGAACTCCCACAGATTCGACATGTACAAATTGTGCTCATACATGTTCCCGATCGCCCCGAGCGACGACTGAAACGCCTGCTGCCCTTGCCGGAACGCCAAGCCGTACAGCGTCATATTCCCGAGCGTCAGCCTTCCCGCAGCGGCCATGCCGGCCATGACGGCGTAGGCCCCGTAGAAGGCCCCCGTCCCGACGAACGACAGCAGCTGCGTCCACCACGCCCGCTGCACGTAGAGACGTCGATCCTCGTCGTAGAACCGACGCGAGAGCTCGCGGTAGCGGCCTAGCAGCGTCGTGCCAAGGCCGAAGAGCTTCACCTCTTTTGCGTGCTCGTCGTTGGCCAACACGTACTCGAGGTAGAGCAGCCGGCGGGACTCGGGGGATCGCCAGTTTCGCACCCGGAACGCGAGCTTCGAATACCGCATCTCCGCGAGCGTCGCGGGCACCGTCGCGAGGCAGAGGGCCATGACCGCCCACACGCTCAGGCGCACGAGGACCACCGCGTATCCAGCGAGGGAGAGCACGCTCTGCACGAGCCCGAAGCTCTCCGAGACCAAGGCAATCGGTCGAGACGACGCCTCGCGTCGGGCGCGGGTCAGCTTGTCGTAGAATTCTGGATCCTCGAAGAAGCGCAGGTCGAGGCCGAGCGCCTTTTCCAGGATCGTCACGTTGATGTCGATCCCCAGGCGCGCTCCCAGCAAGCTGCGTACGAGCCCCAGCCCGCGCTGCACGACGGCGAGCCCGACGACGAAACCGAGTTCCACGGCGACCCACGTCCAGGTGACGGCGCGCGACCGGGCGACCACCGCATCGACGATGCGTTTGCCGGCATAGGCGACGCCGAGCGGCAGCAGGCCGCCCGCCAGCGTCATCGCCCCGAGCGCGACGGTCATCGCGCGCGACGAGCGCCACACGAGGGCCAAGGTCATGCGTACGTGTCCGAAGCTCTCGCGCAATCGGTCGAGCGGCGCGCTCGCGGGACGTGCCGGTTCGAGAGGCGGACGGGTCACGCGGGGGGGCCCGTCAGAAGCGCACGTGGAGACCGGCCGTCGCGCCCGCCCCGCGCTCGCGGCCTGCCGCGGGAGCGACCCAAGGCCAGAACGAAAGCGAGGGGGCGGGCAGCGTGCGGGAACGGATTTCGGTGTGCTCCGGCACGAACGTCATCTGCGCGTGCACGATGCCCGCCACTGCGACGAGCGCGAACCCCGCGGCGAACGTGTCGCCCACCCATGCCGCTGCCTGGGCGCGCACGTTGTACGCCGACGCCGTCGTGTCGTGCCGTTTGAGCGCATCGTCGGCTTGCCCCTCGTCGTAGAGCATGAATGCAGCGCCGACCACGCTGCCGAGTGCGAGCAGCGACTCGGTCGACAGAAACAGCCACCCCGCCGTCTCCTGACGGTTCTGAAACTGCCCCACGCCAAAGGGCAGCAGGGCTTCCCATCGGGAGTGCCGCTCGACCACGAGCTCCTCGGCGGCGAGCTTCTCGAGCATCTGCAAGTGCAGCGCGGCTTTCTGTCGCTCGGCCTCGGCTCGGGCCTTTTCCTCCTGCGCCAGGCGCACCCGCTCCGCCTGAAGCCGGGAGAGGCTCTCGTGCAACCGGGCGCGGGCGTCGACGAGGGCGTCCGTCGCCTGCAGCGAGACGCGGAGTGGATCCGGCTGGTACTCGGGCTTGTCGAGAAGCAGGCTGTCGAGGACCGCCTCCGCTTCGGGCTTCTTTCCTTCGGCGAGCAGCACCGCGGCAAGGTACATGCGAGCGTCGGCGATGCCGTCCGGATCCTTGAGGGCCGCCGGCGATCCCGGGCCCAGTAGCGCGCGCAGGCGCGTCTCGGCCTCGTCGTACTTGTGGGCGACATAGGCGCCATGGGCCTTCTCGAGATCGTTCGCCGAATTCGCCAGGGCGCCACGAGGCAACGACAGCGCGAGCGCGACCCCGGCCGCGGCGACGACCGCGCGGCCCGACCGCCACGCCGCGGTCCGCCGACACGACTCGGTCGGGATGCCCACGCCGGCCACGATCCATCAGCCGATGGATGCGCTGCAACCGTTTTTCGCCCGGATCCGACTGCTGAGTCACGGAAAAGACGCATGCACCGTCTTGGCCGCCTCGAGCCGGACGGGTATTGCATCGCCGGTCTCGATCCGTTTGACGGTCACTCGCTCGAACGCGCTGCGGAGCGCAACGATGTTGGCACCCACGCGCACGGCAATCTCAGGGTGCTCCGCGATCTGATAAGTGCTCGAAGGCTCGCCGTCGACCACCAGCGTGGCCGGCTGAACCGGCACCGACACGACCAGCGTCTCGTCCCTTTCCCCGGCCGAGACCGACACCGCGACGGGGGTACAGACGGGACACGTGAACCCGAGCGAGTGCGCCCTGGCGTCGACGGTGAGGACGTCGCCCGTAGCCACGCCGATCGCGGTCTGCCCGTCGATCGAGACAGCGACGCCCATGGGCGGCTTGAGGTCCAGGGTGACGCGCCGATCGACCGACCTGGCTCCGGGAGCATCGTGCGAAGGCGTCCCGATCCGGAGCATGCCGTGAGCAGGACGGGCACCACCCTTCGCCGCGGCGTCGATAGGCACGGCGACAGTGCGGCTGGACGTCGAATCCACGGGCGACTCGCTGGTCCCGCCCGACGTCAGGCCGGTGAGGGAGACCGCCGGGGATGCCGTGCGCCGGTGGAGCACCCGCAGCCCAACCTCGCCGACCCCAACGACGCCGAGCATCGCGGCGACTCCCACCGCGGCGCGGCGCAGGACACGCCCTCGCAACTCGGCGCGCTGCAGGCTGGCGACGACGTGCAAGAGGTTGGGATCGTCCGGCGAGAGCGCGAGCGCCCGGTTGTAGTCGCCCGCCGCGGAGATCGCGTCACCGCGCTTGCGTGCCTCGCCGGCCAGACCGCAGAGCTTCTCGACGAGCGCCGCTTCGTGCGCCGTGGCGTACGCGCGGGGGTCCTCGAGCCACTCCTCGAGCGCCTGTTGCGGCGAGGCCACGCCAAGCCGCTCGAGCTCCGCCGCGATCGCCTGGCCCGTGGCGGCCGCGTCTGGGAATCGGTCGTCGGGGGAGCGAGCGATCGCGCGATCCGCGATGGCGCTCCAGCGCGCGCCGACTTCGGGCCGCTCCACATGAGCCGGCGAGTGGACACCGTCGAGCACGCGCCGCAAGACCTGCGCGGCGTTCGTGCCTTCGAACGGCAGGTGCCCGACGAGACACTCGTAGAACACCACGCCCAGCCCGTAGACATCGGACCGGCCATCGACCTCGCCGCCCTCGATCTGCTCGGGCGCCATGTGCGCGGGGCTACCGAGAACCTGCCCGGTCGACGTGACGCCCTGGACGTCGAGGAGCTTCGCGATGCCGAAGTCCGTCAGCTTGACCGTCGCCCGAGGGCCGCCCGATGGCGGCGTCGAGTCGCCTGGGCGCTCGGAGGCAGGCGGGCGCCGTTCGAGCAAGACGTTCTCGGGTTTCACGTCCCGATGGATGACGCCATGGCCGTGGGCATGGGTGAGGGCGCTCGCCAGCTGGTGCGCAATGCAGGCCGCGATCTCGGCAGGCATGGCGCCGCGATCCTGCAGGAGCTTGCGCAACGTGGGGCCGCGCACGAGCGCGGCGACCAGATATTGCTCGTTCTCTCCCGGCTCGCTGACGTCATAGACCTCGACGATGTTGGGGTGACGCAGCTTCGCCACGGCGTGCGCCTCGGTGCCGAAGCGGGACGCGACCTCGGGCGACTCGCGCAGGTGCGGGTGGATGATCTTGACGGCGACCTCGCGTCCGAGCCGTCGATCGCGCGCGCGATAGACCGTGGCCATCCCGCCGTGCCCGAGCTCGTCGAGGAGCTCGTACTTGGCGAGCTGCGGAAACCGCGCCCCCCTGTCCGCGGCGGCCTCCAGACTATCCCCCCGCTTGCGCCAAGAGCTCGCCGTGGTAGCCGTGAAACGCGCTTTGCTCGGGCCACTCGGGGGCCCCGGCGAGCAGCGCCCGGACGTCGTACGCGCGGCCACCATCGACCGCGACGATCGCGGCCGCGTAGCGCATCGCCCAGTGCACGAGGGGCGACGCGGAGGCGGCGCGCGACAGGATTCGCGCATCCCCGTTGCGGCTCTCGTGTGCGAAGGCGCGGGCGAACGCCGCGAGACCCTGGCGCAGCGACTCGATACGGCGGCGCGCCATGAGACCCCGCGCCCGATTGGGCAGCGCCCCGAGCTGCTCGGCCTTGCGCAGAGCGTCCTGCCGGCGCCCCTCGAAGGTGTCGAGCAGCGTCTCCACGAAGAGCCGTTGCTCGATGGCCGCATCCCAGGCCGGGCCCTTGGCCGACCGATCGAGCGCGCGGCGCCCCCCCTCGAGCCAGCCGTACGCCGAGTAGGCCGTGGCGCGCAGCAAGGGGGCCATCGTCTCGGCGTATGCGACGCGAGCGATCGACCCCTCCCACGTCCCGATGACGCGCTCGACGTCGCCGGACATCAGGAGCTTGCGCATCCGCCATCGCCCGATCAGCACGGGCGTGAAGAGCACGGCCGTGACGACCAGCATCGGGACGAGGGCTCGAGGGTCGCGCCCGACAGCGACGAGCGCCAACGTCATCCCGACGAGCGCGAGGGGAAGGGAGCGCAGGGCGCGCGACGGACGGGACGGGGCGGGAGCGGACATCGGCAGCCCTTAACCTGTAAGCCTTGCTGGGCCGAGCGCAAATGCGCCCCCTTCCGGAGAGCCTCGTTGAGTTGAGAGCATGGGCCGTTTAGGCTCAGGTCTGATGCGCACCGAGAAGGACGTCGAAGCGTATCTCTTGCGCTCCAACCGGCGCTACCGTGGCGTCGAACGGCGCCCAGGTACGTTTCTCGTAGAGACGGGCGAGGGGCTACCGCCACTGGCCGTCCTCGTCGACCCCCCCCTCGTCCTTTTGCGGGCGCAGGTAGGCCGCATCGCCGACGCGACCGACGGACCCACCAGCGAGGCCGCGCTGTTTCGCAGATTGTTGCAGCTCAACGTGCGAAACCTCGTCCACGCGAGCTACGGCATCGAGGACGACCATGTCGTGCTGTCGTGCGCGCTGGAGCTCGAAAACCTCGACTTCAACGAGATCCAGGCCGCTCTCGACGAGATGGACGTGGCTCTGACCTCGTCCCTCGTCGCGCTCGCCGCCCAAAAGGACGCCTAAGAGACCATGGGGATCTTCAGCCGCCTCGCGAAGCTCATCCAGAGCAACCTCAACGACCTGATCAGCCGCTCGGAGGACCCCGAGAAGATGCTGAACCAGGTCGTCCTCGACATGAACAACCAGCTCGTCGAGGCGAAGAAGCAAGTCGCCGCGTCGATCGCCGACGAGAAACGGCTGGCCAAGCAGTTCGAGACGGAGCAAGGCAACGCCCAAGAGTGGGAGCGTCGCGCGATGATGGCGCTGCGCGCTGGCAACGAGGAGCTCGCGAAGGAGGCCCTGGCTCGAAAGCGCGAGTACGACGAGCTCGCGGGCACGCTGAAGGACCAGTGGACCAAGCAGAAGGCCGCGGTCGATCAGCTCAAGAAGGCCTTGCGGCTCCTGAGCGACAAGATCGAAGAGGCCAAGCGAAAGCGCAACATCCTCATCGCCCGGAAGAAGCGCGCCGAGGCGCAGCGCGCCATCCAGGAGACGATGAGCGGGCTCCGCGATCAGAGCTCGTTCGAGACCTTCGACCGGATGTCGCAGAAGATCGACCAGCTCGAGGCCGAGGCGGAGGCGCAGTCCGAGCTCGCCGAGGAGGCCACCGGGGATTCCCTCGCCGCCAAGTTCCAGACCCTCGAGCGATCGAGCGGCGCAGACGACGATCTCGTCGCGCTCAAGCGGAAGATGGGCCTCTTGCCGCCGGAAGAAGCGCCTGCGCCGGCCGCGCCCGTGCAGGCACGTGTCGAGGAGCCCGCACCCGCCCGCAAGAGCGAGCAAGAAGAAGTCGCGGCGGCCCTCGAGGAGCTCGAGGCCGAGCAGGAAGCGGGCGAAGCCAAGCGGAAGGCGGGGCGGTAGTCTCTGTCCGCCGTGGCCGCTGTCCCTGTCGCCGAGGGCGCGTCGCGCCGGTCGCTCCACACCGAGGCGGCCGATGCGCTCATCGCGCGCCTCGAGACCGATCCGGCGCGCGGTCTCGCGACGACCGAGGCGAAGGCGCGTTCGGCGCGCGATGGCTTGAACGAGCTGCCGAAGCCCGTGGGTAAGAGCGCGATCGCGCAGCTCCTCGGACAATTCACCAATCCCATCGTGCTCACGCTGCTCGCGGCGGCCGCCATCGCGCTCGTCGACGGAGCGAGCCGGCGGGGCGAGCCCGTGCTCGTGCGTTTCGGCGACGCCACGGCGATCCTGCTCATCGTGGCGGTCAACGCCGTCATCGGGTTCGTGCAAGAACAGCGCGCCGAGGCCGCGCTCGCGGCGCTCGAGAAGATGCAGACTCCCGGCGCGCGCGTGCGGCGCGACAACGAGGTGCAGGTCATCCCGGCGCCCCTGCTCGTGGCCGGCGACATCGTCGAGCTCGAGGCTGGCGACGCCGTCCCGGCCGACGCGCGCCTCTTGCAGGCCATCAACCTCTTCGTGGAAGAGAGCTCGCTGACGGGCGAGAGCGTGCCCGTCGAGAAGGACGCGCGCGCCGCCGTCGCCGACGACGCCCCGCTGGGCGACCGGGCGACCATGCTCTTCGTCGGGACGAACATCATCCGCGGGAAAGGGCGAGCCGTCGTCGTCGCGACGGGCCCACGTACGGAGCTCGGTCACCTCGCGGCGCTCATCCACCGACCGCGCGACCGGAAGACGCCCCTCGAGGAGCGGCTCGAGTCCTTCGGGCAGCGGATCCTGTGGGGCTGCCTCGGCCTGTCCGCCGTCCTCTTCGCTCGCGGGATGATCCGCGGCGACAGGAGCTGGCACGCCCTGCTCCTCGAGGCCGTGAGCCTCGCGGTCGCGGCCATCCCCGAAGGGCTCCCGGCGATCACGACGATCACGCTCGCCCTCGGGATGCAGCGCATGGCCAAGCGCGGGGCCATCATCCGCAAGCTCGCCGCCGTCGAGACCCTCGGCGCCGCATCCGTCATCTGCAGCGACAAGACGGGGACCCTGACGCAGAACGAGATGACGGTGCGCGAGGTCTACGCAGGCGACACGCGGTACACGGTGACCGGCACCGGGTACGACCCGGCCGGGGCGGTCGTCGATCCGTCGGGCAAACCCGTAGGCGAGCCGGCACGACCCCTCGCCCACCTGCTCGCGACGGTGGCCTTGTGCAACAACGCGTCGCTCCAGCGGCGCGACGGCGCGTGGACCGTCGTCGGCGATCCGACCGAGGGCGCCCTTCTCACGCTGGCCGAGAAGGGCGGCGTGCGGCGCGATGCGATCGTGTCGTCGGTCCAACTCCTCACCGAGCTCCCCTTCGACAGCGATCGCAAGCGAATGACGGTGGCCACCCTCGATGCGTCGGGCCGCGAGGTCGTGCACTCCAAGGGGAGCGCGGACGTGCTCCTGCCCCTGTGTGCGGCCTACGAGGCGGCCAGCGGGCCGCGCCCCCTCGACGCCGAGTCGCGGGGCGCGATCCTGCGCGAAGCCGAGAGGATGAGCACCCAAGCCCTTCGCGTCCTGGCGGTGGCGCGGCGCGATCTCGGACGGGCCTCGCCCGCGCAGCTGCAGGAGGCCGGCGGCGGCAAACACCTGTCGCTGAGGCCGAGGTTCGTGCTCGAGGATCAGCTCACGCTCGTCGGCCTGGTGGGCATGATTGACCCCCCCCGCGACGGGGTACGCGAGGCCGTCGCGCGGTGCCACGAGGCGCACGTGCGCGCCGTGATGATCACGGGCGATCACAAGCTCACCGCCGTGGCCATCGCGAAGGAGCTCGGGCTCTGGGACGAACGCGCGGTCGCTCTGACCGGGACCGAGCTCGACAAGCTCGACGACGCCGCGCTCGCGGCGTGCATCGACAACGTGCGCGTCTTCGCGCGCGTCACCGCCGAACAGAAGCTGCGAATCGTGGCTGGTCTCAAGCGCGCGGGCCACGTCGTGGCGATGACGGGCGATGGCGTCAACGACGCGCCCGCGCTGCGCGAGGCGCACATCGGCATCGCCATGGGCCGCTCCGGGACCGACGTGGCACGCGAGGCGGCCGACATGGTCATCGCCGACGACAACTTCGCCACGATCGTCGACGCGGTGCGCGAGGGCCGCGCCATCTGGCGCAACATCCAGAAGTTCATCTTCTTCTTGCTGTCCTCCAACGCCGGCCTGCTCGTGGCGGTGTTCACGGTCGCGTTCTTCACGGACCTCGCGCCCCTGACGCCCCTCATGATCCTGTGGATCAACCTCGTCACCAACGGGCTGCCCGCGCTGGCGCTCGGTGTGGACACGCCGGATCGCGGGCAGATGCAGGAGCCCCCGCGCCGGCGCACCGCCGGTCTCATGGAGACGAGCGATTGGCTGGGCATCGCGTTCGTCGGCGCGTGCATGGGCGCCGCAGCGATGGCCTGCTACCTCGTGCCGACGCGCGTCGGCGACCCGGTCGCCGGGCTTCGCGCGCGCGCCATCGCGTTCTCGCTCCTCGCGCTCAGCCCCTTGTTCCACGCGTTCAACTGCCGCTCGGCGCGGCGGTCGGTGCTGTCGTTGCGACCTCTCTTGACCGCGGCGCTCGTCGGCGCCGTCGTCGTCAGCGGGGGGATACACTTGGTCGCGGTGCTCGTGCCGACCCTGCGGCCCGTGTTTCGGACGTTCCCACTCGACGCGCACGAATGGATCGTGTTGCTCGGGCTCTCCGCGGCCATCATCCCGGCGATGGAGGTCTTCAAGCTGGCGCAGCGGGCGGGGACGCTCGCGGGCGGGACCGGGCCGGCGGCGGGAGCGACAGAGACATGAGCGCGCGTGTTCGTGCGGCGGCGGTTGCGATTGGCCTTGCCGCGTGCGGCGGCGCAGCGTCGGAAGAGCCGAAGACGGGCGGCGTCCCGTCCGGGGAGGCGGCGCAGTCCGATCCCGGGTTCACCGATTATGCGGCGTCGCACGGCATCGAGACGCTCAACGGCGGCGGGGGCGACGCGCCCGAAGTGACGGCGGACGGGCTCCGGCTGGAGCTGCTCGACAGGGACAAGCCCGTGAAGCTCGACGGCGTTCTGACGGAGTGGCCTCCCTTCGCCAAGGCGGGCGTCGCGGCCAAAGGTTCGACCTCGTCGCAGATGAGGATCGGTCTTCAGTACGACGACGCAAAGCTCTACGTCGGCGCCGACGTGTCCGACGCGTCCTTTCATCCGGGCGAGGACCACGTCTCTCTCGTGCTCGCGGTGCCGCAGCCGGGTGGCGGGTACGCGACGCGTGAGCTCACGTTCTTCGCCGGCAAGCCCGGCGAGACCGAGGGCAGCGTCCGCTACGGGCGAGCAGGGGCCGTGCCGGGGGCCAAGATCGTCGAGGCGCCGACGGGCGCGGGGTATTCGCTCGAGGCCACCGTGCCGTGGTCGTCGTTCTCGGAGGCGCGCGTCACGCGGGTGGGGATCCACGGGGTCGCGCGGTACGTCGAGGGCGACTCTGTGATCGCGACGGGTCCGAGCGACGTCCAGCGACCCGCGTCGCTCGCGTGGGTGCCGAGCGAGCCGGAGCTGTCGATGATCGAGCAGCTGCTCGGCCCGAAGGGCCTCACCAAGACGGCTCCGATCGCGGAGGTGGTCGCCGACCTGACGGGCGACGGCGTGCGCGAGCGCGTGGCGGTGTTCGATCACTATCTGACGATCTGCGGGACGTCGTTCATGGGCGGTACGGGCTACTTCTTTCGCGACCTCGGCGGCGATCTGGTGAAGCTCGAGGCGCGGGACGCCGCGGGGCGAGGGCACGCCGAGGTCGTCGTCCAGCGGCGCGCCGCGGTGGGCGACGCGAAGCGCGAGGTGCTCGAGGTCCTCACGGCGACCGGCCCGTCGGCCGAGCCGCGCGTGGCATTCGCCCACGAGATCTCGGTCCGCCAGGGGCAGAGCCACATCGACAACGCGATCCGCATCGCGCGCGGCCAGATCGAAGTGACGACGGAGCCCGCAACGAGTTGGGACCCGCAGTCGTACAAGGAGCCCATCGCGAGCGACGTCGAGCCGATCTTGCTCCCTTGGGGCGGCGTGAAGTCGGAGACGTGGCGCTGGGACGGCTCACGGTTCGCCAAGGCGCACGAGGTCACGCAGAAGGAGACATACGCGGGCGCCGGACCGGTCGATCGCACGGCGCCGCGCCCGGTGGATCGCTCGGCCGAGCACCCGCCCGAGCCGCCGACGCCCAAGGTCGCGCGCGGAGGGAACCTCGGCGCGGCCCTCCTCGATCTGTACCGGCGCGACCGCGGCGCCGAAGGGTCGGCTGCGCCGAAGGTCGACCTCAAGGTCCAGGTGGCCGGCGACGATCAACCCGAGCGAGTGCTCCTCATCGGCCGCGACATCGTGGTGTTCGGGCCGGGCTTCAAGGAGGGGACGTCGTACGCGTACGTGACGCTCGCGCAGTTCGCCGACGCGCGGGACATCACCGACTTGTCCGCGCGCGACCTCACGGGCGACGGCGCGGCAGACCTCGTGGTCCGGGGCGTGCGTCACGTGCCGGCCGGCGGCGGGGCCGTCGAGTCCGAGATCCTCTTCGTCTATCAGGTGAGCGAAGACGCCATCACCCGCGTCTTCGCGATCGAGACGGGTCGAGAGCAAGGTCGCAAGCGCGTGCAAGGGCTCGTTCAGTTCATTCCGGCGCCCGGCAACAAGTCGTTCGACGTGCTGGCCGCGCCCGGCCGCGCCACCGGCTGGACCGAGAAGACGTATCCGTGGGCGCAGGAGAGCCCCGGGAGCGGGGACGTCGAGCCGCTGCTGCTGCCGTGGGGCGGCCTGCCAAGCACGCGCTATCGCTGGAACGGCTCGGGCTTCGCCGTCGTCCAGTAGCTGGGACGCGTTCTAATGTCTCGCGAAGGGGTCGCCGACGTCGTCGACCGTCATGCCGCCGCCGTGAGGGACCGGTGCCGGACGCGCGGGCGCCGCGACGGCGAACGCGGGCTCGAGCTGGAACGCGATCTTCGGCTCGGCCGACGTCACCTTGACCGTCTTCGGCTTGAAGCCCTTGTGCGCGATGACCAGTGAGGCGGACTCGCCGTCCGCGAGCTGCAGCACCAGCGGCAGCTGGCCCAAGTCCGTGCCGTCGCGCGTGACCGTGGCGTCGGCCGGGTTGCCGCTGACGATCACCTCGTGCGTCGCCGGCTGCGGGGCGGCCGGCGGCGCGATCGTCTCGACGGGCGGCGCGGCCGGGATCGGGAGGGGAGCCGCCACCGCGGGGACGACGATCCCCGTCGTCGGCGTCTGCGCGACGCTCGACGGGCTGCGCGCCAGCGTCACGACGACCATGACGCCGACGACAGTCCCCACGGCGCCTATCGACGCGTAGAGGGGCCACCGCTTCTTGCGCTCCGGCGGCGATCCGGGCACGGGCGCGGGCATCGCGGCCGACCGGAAG
Organism: Myxococcales bacterium; assembly: GCA_003139415.1. GTDB lineage: Bacteria > Myxococcota_A > Polyangia > Polyangiales > Polyangiaceae > Palsa-1150. Next base: position 11,472 of record PLIR01000470.1, read on the forward strand.
TAGTCCGCCGGAACGTTGAACCCACCGGAGCGGGCCATCATCTCGTCGACGGCCCCAGGCAGGACGCCGCGCTCGACCTTTTCGAGGTCGGCGCTCAGCTCCTCCATGTTCGCGTAGCGCGCCTCGGGCTTCTTCGAGAGGCATTTCAGCACGATCGCGTCGAGGCCCGGGGACACGTCGACCTCGGGGACGAGGGCGCGGATGGGGACGGGCGCCTTGTACATGTGCTGCGTCAGGATCCCCATGAAGTTGTCGGCGTCGAAGGGGACCTTCCCGCTCGCCATCTCGTAGAGAATCACGCCGAGCGCGTACACGTCGGTCCGGTGGTCGACACCCGCCCCGGCGGCTTGCTCCGGGCTCATGTAGTGCGGCGTCCCGAACACGCTGCCCGCGCGGGTCATCTTCTTCGTCCCGCTGCCCACCTTCGCGATGCCGAAGTCGAGGATCTTGACGAAGTCCTTCTCGCTCCCGCGGCTCACGAGCATGACGTTGTCGGGCTTCATGTCGCGGTGAACGATGCTCGCGGCGTGGGCCGCGGCGAGGCCGTTCGCCATCTGTTTGGCGATGTGCAGGATTCGCGGCAGCGGCATCGGGCCGCGCAAATCGGTGAGCACGGAGCTCAGGCTCTTGCCGTCGAGGAACTCCATCACGAAGTACGTCGAACCATCGGGCAGGTGGCCGAAGTCGCTGATGTCGATGATGTGAGGGTTGCCGATGGCGCTCGCAGAGCGCGCCTCCTGGAGGAATCGCTCGGTGAGCTCCGGGTCGCTGGCCATCTCGCCCCGCAGCACCTTGATGGCGACGCGCTTGTCGATCACCTTGTGGCGCGCGGCGAAGACCACCCCCATCCCGCCCTCGCCGAGCACCCGCTCGACGACGTACCGGCCGTCGATGAGTTTTCCGATGTACGCCTCCATGCGGGATGGCGGCGGGCCGGCCGAGAGAGCATCCGAAGCCGGTTCGGGCAACGACTCCCGCGACGGCTCGCCCGCAGAGGGAGACTCGCGCGGCGAGGTGACCGCCGTGATGGTGTCGTTCGTACCCGACGGAAGGGTGCCGGGTGACGGAGGCGCGGGGGGGCGCGGGACCTGCGGTGGCTTGGATGCGTCGGTCATGGGTGGCTCGGCCGTCGCTGGGGGGATGAGAATCCGATCGGCCCACGGTAGCAAGAAGCGAACCCCGGCGGGAGCCTTTGGACGACGCAAAACGCCGCCTCCCTGCAGCGTGGCGACAGAGCGCCTACACGAACCGCGATCGCAACTTTTTCCGCGAGCGGCGGAGGCCCTGGCGCCGCAGACCTACCCAGGTCAAAGGCCGAGGTCGGAGGCCACGTCGGCAGGCGGCGTCGAATGGCCCGGGCCGTCGGCCCCGGAGGCTGGAATGTGGTACGAGGCCCATCGATTCCGATGGGATACCCGGTCACAGTCGCCCTCCGATACCTCGCCTCGAAGAAGCGGAACATGGTGTCGACGAGCACCGCCCTCGCCGTGGGCGGGGTCACGCTCGGCGTGGCGGCTCTGACGGTCGTCATGAGCGTGACCGGCGGCTTCCAGGAGCAGTTTCGCGAGAAGGTGCTCGGCGTCAACGCCCACGTGCTGGTGCTCAAATACTCGATCGACTTCCGCGAATACCGCGACGTGATGAAGAAGATCGAGAACGTCCCGGGCATCGTGGGCATCGCGCCCTTCGTCATCAACCCGATGATGGTGACGCACGGGGAGCACACCGCGACGGGCGTCCTGCTCAAGGGGGTCGATCCAGACCTCATGCCGCGCGTCCTCGATCTGCCCAAGCACGTCATCCGAGGGAGCCTCGCGGGCCTGCGCAGCCCGGGCGCGAAGCCGCCCGATCGCCCCTACGACGCGTTGCGTGATCAGCTCGATCGGCGCGGCTTCGGCGATGATGGCGACGGCGGGACCGTGTCGCTCCTCCAGGCGATGCAGCGCGAAGTCGACGAAGGGATGCACGCCCGGGACGCGGGCGAGCCCGCTGGCACGGCGCAGGTGGGCGACCAGAGCGCGCCAACCGCCGCGCACCGCACCCGACCGCCGCCCTCCGAAGGGNNAGAGAACCCACGCGCCCGGGCCCCCCTGCCGTCGTCGGCGCCGTGACGCCGGAAGGGGGTTACAGGAGCCGACTGCCCGAAGACGATGACTTGCCCGCCTTCGTCGATCCCGACCCGTGCAAGAGCGCCTCGCAGGTCGCGCGGATGCCGGGGATCGTCGTAGGTCGAACGCTCGCCAAGCAGCTCGCCGTGGACCTGGGCGACTGCGTCCAGGTGACTTCGCCGCAAATCGGCATCTCGTTCGGCGCGGGGGCTCGCTCGCCCATCGCCAAACAGTTTCGCGTGATCGCGGTGTTCGAGGCCGGCTTCGACCAATACGATTCGAAGCTCGTCTACACCGATCTCTACGAAGCGCAGGCTTTTTACGAGTACGGCGACAGCGTGACGGGGCTCGAGATGAAGGTCCGCGACATCAACCGCGCTCACGCGATCGCGCGGCGGATCGACGCGATCCTCGACAACGGCATCTACCACACGATGGATTGGCGAGAGCTCAACCATGGGCTCTTCATGGCGCTGCTCATCCAGCAGATCGGCATGAGCGTCGTGCTTGGCCTCATCATCCTGGTCGCCGCCTGCACGGTCATCGCGACCTTGATCATGGTCGTGCTGGACAAGAAAAAAGAGATTGCCCTGCTGAAGGCGCTCGGCGCCAAGGACGACGCCGTCCTGCGCATCTTCATCTACCAGGGGGGCATCATCGGGCTGCTCGGCACGGTTTCGGGGATCCTCATCGGATGGCTGTGCTGCCGGTTCCTCCTCGCGTATACGTTCCCGCTCGACCCCAAGGTTTATTTCATTTCCAGTCTGCCCGTATCGATGCACCCGATCGAGTTTGCTCTCCCCGCCCTCGTGGCGATCACGATCTGCCTCGTCGCCACGGTGTTCCCGGCGATGTACGCGGCCAAGCTGCGCCCGGCCGATGGGCTTCGCGCGGAATGACGACGCGTTGACCGTTCCGACAGGGCCCTGATAAGAGTCCTCAAGGTACGGGCGTCTTCGGAAAGGCGAAGCGAGGCATGCGCTGGCACGTAGAGGTGACGTCGCTCGGCAACGCCGAGAAGGACTCGCTCTACGTGGATGCCGAGTCGTGGCAGAAAGCCCTTCAGTCGGCGCGCACCCACCGCGGTGAGGACGGTTCGATGGCCGGCTTCTCGATCGAGCTCCTGACCGACGGCTGCCGCGCCGTCGACGGAGCGGCGCGCGTGACGTACCTGGTGCAACCGGCAGCAGAGTCCGCGGCGCGCACGCCGTTCATCATGCCGAGCAGCGCTCCCCCGCGGCCGGCGACCCATTCGACGGCGCCGCGCTCCAGCCCGTCGGCTCCACCCCCGGCGCTCGTGCTCGGGGCGCTCACTCCCCCGATGCCCATCGTCATGGTCGGTCCGGCGCCCTCGGCACCCCCGCAACCAATCCGCGCGGAGCTCTCCTCGATGGTCCCCTCGCAGGTCATCTTCAAGCGGGAACAGGACGCGACCGAGTCGTTGCCGCTCACGTACCGCGAGTACGTGTACGCGGTTCCCCCGGGATCGAGCGAAGCCGCCGCCGCCACCTTGATCCAGCGGCAGCTCGATCTCGTGCGCTCGTCGCTCGAGCGAATGCCGCCCGGCAAACTGGTAAACCTCGCCGTGTTCGACAGTACGTTCCAGGGCAGGCCGCCCGTGCCGCCGCTCGCGACGTTGGCGTGGAAGGACTGGCGCGGCGCACCGGTCGTGTCGTTCCCTCGTCGCGGCACCCCGTTCGCGGGCAGCTCGCCGCCGCCGGCCGCTTCGCAAGCTCCCCCGCCTCCCCCGCCGCCGACGGCCCCGCTCCCGGTGTTCCCCCCGGAGACGGCGGTGTACGTGGCCCCGTCGCAGGCGCCCGTTCCCGACGGGGCGACGTTGCAAATCGCTCCACATCCCGCGCCGCTCGTCATGCCGCCGGCAGCGCAGGCGGCCGCCCCGCTCCCCGGCATGGTCGCATCGGCGCCGCCTGCGGCTTATTCACCGGCGCCGGTCGTCGAGCAACAGCAACAGCCGCCGGCCCTTGTGGCGAACCCCGCTGGCCCCTGGCGCCAGCGCCCCGCGACAGTCCCAGGCGCCGCCCCCGGCCCGGCCCCAGCCCGAGCGAGCGGCGAGGACCTCATTGGGTACTTCTTCGAGTCCATGCACGAGGTTCACTTCGCGCGCGACGCCGTCGAGGGCGGTCTGTTCTGTCTCGACCTCGCGCTGGACAAGCTCCCGTCGCTCGCGGGCCTCGTCGAGCTCTACGACATCAACCGCCGCGAGTTCCTGGTCACGAGCACGCGAGGGGAAATCGCCTCCAGCCTCCTGCTTTGCCGCTACCCGGAGGCCGACCCGCTCCTGTCGCTCGCCATGCGCAGGCGCCGGGCGGTCGTCATCGCCGACGCGACCGACTCCGAGGCCGCGACCATGGAGCGGTACGTGGTCCTCGGCGGTGCGCGAAGCCTCATCGTCGCGCCCGTGATGCTCGCCGGGCGGTTCCTCGGCGCGATCGAGCTAGTGAACCCCCTGGACGGTCACCCGTTCACCGAGTCCGACGGCAACGCCATCACCTATATGGCGGAGCAGTTCGCGGAGTTCGTCGCCAAGAGCGGCGTGGTGACGGACCCCGAACGAATCGCCACGGCCGCGGCGGCCCTCGAACGCTCCCAGTAGTCGCAAGGGCGTCGTCATGGCCAGTCGGCGCGAGAGGTTGGCGAGCGCGGTGCTCCTGCCCGCGGTGCTCGCCGCCGTCGGGATCCTGGCGTACTTCACCTTTCGCACCACACTGCTCGTCGAGCAGCTCCGGCAGCAGTCCGTCTTCGAGGCGACCCTGGGCCTCGCCAACGACAAGGCCGACCGGCTCGACAAGCGCATCATCGAGCAGGACGAAGTCATCTTCGCGATCGCCGATCCGTCGCGGCTGGCGGACCTCGCCCAGCGTTGGCTTCCCACGGCGCAGCGCGAGACGCCCACGGTGCGCGCCGTCGTCATGCTCGACGAAGCGCACACGGTGCTTGCGTTCGCGTCGCGGGCCGGCGGCGCATTCGCCGAGGAAGAGGCCTTCCGCCGGCTGCTCGTCCAGCGGATGTGCGCGGACATGGATCTCGCGAAGCAGCCGCCCGACGAGCTGCGCCATCTGCACCACGTGTACCGCGGGCAGAGCTACCTCGTGAGCTATTGGCAGCGCGTCAGCCCCGCGCCGGCGGCGGGTGAGAGCGGAAGGTCGGGGCGGACGATCGTGGTCGCGTGGCACGACCTGGGCCGCATCGTCAAAGAGACCATGCCGCAGCTCTTCTTGGAGACGGCGACGCCCAGTCGCCTCAACGTCCTCGACGAGGACGGGCGCATCATCTTCGGACCGCCCCTGCGGAGCGGGGAGTTCACCGTCGGCATCCGCTTCCCGACGACGCTCTACGGCTGGCGCCTGCAAGTCTCGCCCAGCGCCAGCGACGAGCTTGCCGCGCGTGTCCGCAACCGCGCGGTGCTCGAGCTCGTGATGGTCGTCCTGTCATGCGTCGTCATCGTCCTTGGCGTCGCGATGATCCTGCTCGCGGCCGAACGCGAGCGGAGAATGTCCGCGCTAAAGAGCGAGTTCGTGGCCAACGTGAGCCACGAGCTCAAGACCCCCCTCGCGCTCGTGCGGATGTTCGGCGAGATGCTCCAGTCGGGGCGCGTCGCCAGTGAGGCCAAGCGGCAGGAGTACCTCGACATCATCGTGGGCGAGAGCGAGAGGCTGTCGTCGCTCATCGAGAACGTCCTCGACTTCGCGCGCGTCGAGCGCGGCCGGCAGGCGTACGACTTCGCGGAGGGCAGCGTCGGCGAGGCGGTGTCCAAGGCCGTCAACGTCTACCGGCACCGCGCAGAGTCCGAAGGCGTTGGGCTGAGCACCGACATCGCCGAGGATTTGCCGCGGACGCGCATCGACGACCGCGCCATCCAGCTGGCCGTCATCAACCTGGTCGACAACGCGCTCAAGTACGCGCCGGGCTCGGGCACCGTCACCGTCCGAGTGCGCGTCGAGAACGGCGACGGGGACGCCATCGTCGTGCGCGTCATCGATCGGGGCCCCGGGGTCCCGGTCGAGGATCGGGAGCGGATCTTCGAGCGCTTCGTGCGCGGCGCGGTCGGTCGCGAGAGCGCGTCGGGGAGGCCCGTGAGGGGAAGCGGCATCGGGCTGGCGCTCGTCAAGCACATCGCAGAAAGCCATGGCGGCCGCGCCTGGGTGGAGAGCGCTCGAGGCGAGCGCGGGGGTAGTGAACGGCCGGCAGGGGCCGGAGCGGCGGGCGTCACGGGGGTGGCCGGCGGCCTTTCGGCGGTTGTAGGGCCGGGAGCGGCGGCAGCTGGCGTGGGCCCGGGGGCAAGTTTCGTCATCTCGATCCCCGTAGGTTCGTTCCACGGGGAGAGTTGACGGGCGAACCGTGCTAGATATCGTGGGGAGGCGAACGCCAAAAGGTCGGCGGATGAATGGATGGGAACGGAGGTCGTGAACTCTCGTATGTCGAATGAGGAAGCGAAGTTGTTCGTGGCAGGTCTGCCGGACAGCATCTCGGAAGACGTGCTCAAACAACTGTTCGAGGCGACGGGCGGCAAAGTCGTCAGTGTCAGCCTCCCCAAGGACCGGATGACGGGCCGGCCCAGGGGATTCGGGTTCGTCACCCTTGCCACGCCGCAAGAGGCCCAGGCCGCGCGCGACGCGCTGGATGGCTCCATGCAGGCGGGCAAGTCGATCTCCGTACGCCCTTTCCAGGCCGAACCTCCGCGACGCGACGGCCCCGGTGCGCCGCGCGGCGGTATGGGCGGCGGCATGGGCAGTGGTGGCCCAGGCGCCGGTCCGCGAGGCCCCGGCGGGGGCAGCGCGCAGGCGCCGGACCGCACGCTCTATGTAGGAAACCTGCCGTACGACGCGACGATCGAGGAGGTGCAAGGCCTCGTCAACTCCGCCGTGCCGGACAGCGTCGTTCGGGTTCACCTCCCGATGGATGCAGACGGCCGAAAGCGCGGGTTCGGCTTCGTGACNNGGCCCCCAACATCGCAAGACGTCCGCCCACGAAGAGCGCCGAAAGCGCTCGTTCGAGGACGGCGGCGGCCCGAAGAAGAAAGGCCGAGCCGAACGTGGCGGCGGCGGCGCTGGCAAGGTCGTCGACTACGGAGACGACGACGAGAAGTAGCCGCGCTTGACGAGCGAGGCCATCTACCTTAAGTGTCCCCACCCCGACGCCCCGCGCTTCGCGGTCGGATTTTGGTGCTTCCATGCGTGACCTCATCAAGATGAC
>PLIR01000531.1 GCA_003139415.1 Myxococcales bacterium
AGCTGAACGACCTGGGGCTCAACGTGGTCGGAGATCGCAAGGCCCCGCGGATCGCGGTCCCGGCCGAGCTCCGCGTGCAGCTCGGCTCCGCGGGCATCACCGGGGTCAAGTTCATCCTCATCGACTTCTTCAAGGTCAGCGACAACCCCATCGTGCCGCTGCCCTTTCCTGTGCCGGACAATTACATCCCGTCGGCGCAATCGACGATGAAGAACCTGGAAGACTCGGTGGTCCACGCCGTGGACCGCTTTCCCGAAGTCGCCACGCAGGTCGTGGCGGTGCTCGGAAAGATCAACCGCATCCTCGAGGACATCGACTCGCGTCAGCTCCCCGACAAGCTGGGGGGCGTGCTCCGGCATGCGGATCGCGTCATGGACGAAGTGCAGACGGCCGTACGGGGCGTCGACACGCCCAAACTCTCGGCGGACCTGCAGGAGACGATGGCGAACCTCAACGTCACCGTCACGCGCATGAGCGGGCTCCTCGAGCGCGTCCAGGGCAACAAAGGGCTCCTCGCGAGCGCCGAGCGCGCGTCGAACGCCATGGGCGACGTCGCCCAAAATGCCAACGGCCTCGGTCTCGAGATCTCGGAGACGCTGCGCGACGTGCAGCAAGCGGCCGATACGATCCAGCGCCTCGGGGACGCGCTGAATCGGGACTCCGACATGCTGCTCAAGGGACGAAGCAGGGCGGCGCGATGAAGTTCCTCCGTTCGCCCGTGTGCCTCGTCATCCTCGCCCTCGGTTCCGGTTGCGCGCTCCTGACGAAGAGCGAGCCCGTCATCCCGCGGTACTTCAGCCCCGAGTCCGTCGATGCGCCCGGCCCGCGCGCGACGGCGACCGGGCTCGAGCTGCGCCTCGGGCGGGTGAACTCGGACGCATACATCAAGGACCGCCTCGTCTACCGCGACTCCGAGTTCGAGGTCGGCTACTACGACGACCGCGTCTGGACCGACAAGCCCGAAGCCTACGTTCGACGGGCCTTGGCGCGCGCGTTGTTCGACGAGCGCGGCGTGACACAACAATTGTCGGGCGTCGGCGCAACGTTGGAGGTCGACGTCGTCGCGTTCGAAGAGGTGCTCAAGCCCGTGCACTTGGCACGGGTCAAGCTCGTCTACGAGATTTACGATGATCGCGTCGTTCGGCTGTCGCGCTCGGTCGTCGTCGAGCGCCCCATCCTCGCGTCGAAGGGAGACGCCGCCGCGAGCGATGCGGTGCAGGCGATATCCCTCGCCCTCGTGGCGGCGGTCGATGCGGTCGCGGACGCGGCGGCCGCCGAGCTTCGATCCGAAGAGACCGCGGCGACGAAGGTTGCGCGGTAGACACCGATGGCGGAGCGCGCGTTCGGTGTCGCGCTCCTCGCGGTCGCCGCAGCAGCCTCGGGCGCGGCGCGCGCTCAAGGCAACGATCGCTCGGCTCCCACGGGCGGACGCTCCGCGCTGATGGGCGGCACCGGAGTGGCGCTCGCCCGGGATGGGGCGGCCCCGTTCGCGAACCCCGCCACGATGGGGACGATCGAGGATCAGCGAATCGCGTTTTCCGACAACTTCTTCACCTACGAAATCACCCACTTTAGCGGCTGGAACCAGCCCGGGCCGGTGAATACGTCGCAGTTCGGAGCCGTGCACCTCAACGGCTCCCAGGACGAGTCGAGCCGGTTTCAGGGCCTGCCCTCGACGCTTTGCCTCTTTCTCACGCTCGCGGGCCTGAAGCCCGTCGGCGAGGGAACGGCGCCGGGGGATCGCAGGAGGCGGCAAAAGCTCGCGTTTTGCATCGGCAGCCTCGAGCTTACCAACGTCAACCTCACGTCGCTGTCGTTCAGCGGGTCGGCACCGGCGGGATCGACCGCTCAAGTCGAGTCGATCTCCCGGAGCTGGAACCGGCTCTACGTGGGCCCGAGCTACAGCCTGTATCTCACCGACGCGCTGTCGGTCGGTGTGTCACTCCACGGCGTCGCCACCGCGGAGTCGTTCGTCGTCGACGGGAGCAACGTGACGTCTCTCGCCGGAGGAGGCGCCGCGCAGGCGGCCCTCGGGACGGCGGGGAGCGGCTACTCGTTCGACCTCGCCGCGATCGTGGGGGCGACATACCGCATAGGGATCGTGACGCTCGGGGCCAGCATGCAGGTTCCCTCGCTGCACGTGCTCGGACACTATCAGGCCACTTCCCACGACGAATACGGGGGGATGACGGGCGCAGACGACGTCGCCGACCTGACGAACGGATCGGGCACCTTCGCCGCACGGCCGCCGCCCAGGGCGGCGCTCGGCGTCGGGTTCGAGCTGCCGCGCTTTACCCTCGAAGCCGACGCGTCGTACGACTTTGCCGAGTCCGGCGCGATCAAGACGTCGCTGCAGGGTAGCTCGACGGACCTGGCAGCCGGCGCGATCACGATGACGCCGTTCGCCGCCGCGTACGCGATCGCGGCGCGCCCGACCCTCAACGGGGCCCTCGGGGCCGAGTACTTCGTCACGCGTAGCTTCAGCGTGATCGGCGGAGCCAACACGAACATCAGCATGCTCCCGGCGCTGTCACCCAGCGCGTCGCTCGGCAATCTCGTGCAGTCGCGCACGAATTACGTCAGCACGTCGCTGGGCATCGGGTCGTACGGAGGGGGAGGGGACCTGCTCTTCGGGGTGAAGCTCGACTACGGCTGGGGGCAGGCGCTCGTGGTCAACCCGTACATCTTGCCGAACGAGTGGTCCCAAGTGAGCACGTATTCGCTTGCCGCCACCCTCGTCTTGGCCGGCGCCACCGACCTTGGGGCGATCGGGCGCGCGGTGGAGAAAGTGGAGCGCGTGGTGACGACGGGCAGTCCAGACGCCGCAGAGACGCCGGTCCCATGACCGAAACGCGAAAAGGAGACCCACGGCCTACAGGCGATTGGTAAAGTGCATCCGGATTGGCGAAATGCCTTCGCCGCCGAAAAGGCTGGGGCAGGATCCCGCTCCTCGCACGCGGGCACGGAAGGTGCGTAGCTCCCCAGGGTCTCGACGTCCACGGCCCGATGCCCGATCTCCCCACCCACCCGTCGGCGATGGCCGCGCCTACGCCAGTCGGGCCCCTCGTCCTCATCGTGGACGACGACGACGACACCCGCTTTCTCTATGCCGAGAGCCTGCAGTCGATGGGATATCGCACGGCCGGCGAGCCCAATGCCGAGCGCGGGATCGAGGCGGCGTTTCGACTCGTTCCGGACGCCATTCTGATGGACATCGCGATGCCCGGAATGAACGGTATCGAAGCGACTCGAATCCTCAAAGCCGACCCTCGCACCAGCCGCTGTCTTGTCGCCGTCGTCACGGGTTCCGGGATGAAATGGTTCGACGCCGCGCGCGCCGCGGGCTGCGATGCGTACTTCGGAAAGCCGTTCGACCCGACTGTCCTCGACTACGTCCTGCGCCCGGTTCCATCTTCCTTCGCGCTGCCCCTCGACCTGCCAAACGTCGTGAAACGCTGCGGCTGCGGCCGCGAGTTCACGCTCGCCCAATGGCTCGTCTTGCCGCGCGGCGGACGGATGAACCTCTCGCGGCGCGAGTCCGTGGTCGAACTGCGCCACTGTCCATGCGGGTCGTCGATGGTTCTGCGGGTCGACGGCCTAGACGGGGCCAACGAAGACGACGAGTCGGGGCCCCACCCCGTGTTGAAAGACATCGTCGTCGTCGACCGCGACCCGCACGTGCGGCGCCTCGTCCTGCACTTCATCGGCAGCGAGTACCTCGTGGAGTTCCTCGACGACGGCTACGCGGCGCTCGATCGGGTGCGCAAGTCGCCCCCCGCCGCGTTCATCGCCGAGGTCCTGATTCCCCGGCTCGACGGGTTCGCCGTCAGCCGACTGCTCAAGGGCGACTCGTCCACCGCGCACGTGCCCGTCCTGCTCTTCAGCGTCCTCGCTGCGCGTGAACGCGCGCGTCTCGCCGGGGCCGACGCGTTCCTCACAAAACCGCTGGAGAAGGAGCTCTTCGTGACGACTCTGCTCGGAATGATGGAGCCAAAACGTGCGAGAGGCGGGCAAGCGCTTCAGGAGCAACGAAAGCCGTGACCGGTCAAGAGCGCGTCAGCACCGGCAACCCTCAGGCCGACGAAATCCTCGGTGGCGGCTTTCCGGCAAACTCCATCAACATCGTGATGGGCCAGCCCGGCACCGGCAAGAGCGTCTTCGCCGAGCAAATCGTGTTCAAGAACGCGGGCGAGGGTCGGCCGATCCTTTACCTTGCCACGCTCTCCGAGCCGCTCGCCAAGATGGTGGGCTACCTCCAGCGCTTTGCGTTCTTCGACGAGGAGAAGATCGGCAAGTCCGTGCTCTTCGAGGACATCGGCCCCCAGCTGGTCGAGGGCGGCATCGGGGCCCTCCTCGCGTGCGTGGAGAAGGCGATCCAGGCCACGGCGCCGAAGATCATCGTCATCGATTCGTTCCGGGCGCTGCACGATCTCTCGCTATCGGCGCTCGAGCTGCGAAAGGTTCTCTACGAGCTCACCGGCCTGCTGACGGCGTTTCGCACCACAGTGTTCCTGGTCGGCGAGTACACCGAGGAGGACGCGAGGCGCCTGCCGGAGTTCGCGGTAGCCGACGGCATCGTGCAGTTTCTGCGAAACCCGCTGAGCACGCGGGACGAACGATTCTTGCGCGTCCTCAAGCTGCGAGGCAGCGGGTACCTCGAAGGCCTTCACGCGTTCCGCATTGGCGCCGGGGGCCTGGAGATCTTCCCGCGCCTCGTCAGCCCGGAGCTTCCGGAGACCTACACCATCCTCGAGGAGCGAGCCGCGACAGGCATCGAGGGCCTCGATCCTCTCCTTGGGGGCGGCCTCTGGCGGGGGAGCACGACGCTGGTGGCGGGACCGACCGGCGCGGGGAAGACGACGGCGGGGCTTCAGTTCGTCCTCGAGGGTGTGCGCAAAGGGGAGGCGTGCGTGTACGCCAATTTTCAGGAAAACCCGATGCAGCTCGCCCGCGCCCTGCGTGGGCTGGGCGCCGACGTCGAAGAGGCAAAGCGCCGCGGCCTACACCTGATGTACGAGTCTCCCGTCGAGCTCCAGGTCGACCGGCTCATCGTCAGCCTCTTTCGGCGCATGAAGAGCGCGCAGATCCGGCGCGTCGTCATCGACGCGGTGGGGGAGCTCATCAACGCGGCGAGCGATCCGCAGCGGCTCCACGACTACCTCTATGCCCTCGTCCAGCACTTCACCGTCCGTGGCGTGACGAGCATGCTCGTCGTCGAGACGACGGGAACCGGACCGGAGTCATTGTTCTCGGCCGACAGTATCGGCGGGCGGTTCTCCTATATGTCCGACAACATCATCGTCCTCTCCACAGCCTCGCGACGGCTGGCCATCGTCAAGGCGCGCGCGAGCGCCCATGACCTCCAAGCCCATGAGATGGAGATCACCAGCCACGGGCTGCGGATCAAGGTCGGGGCCGATGCTACCCAATCGTCGCTCGCGTCAGCGGGATGACGATGGCGTCGGGCACGCTCCGCGAGCTCGTCGCGACGCATCGCGACGACATTCTGGCTCGCGCGCGCGCTCGCGTGCGCGCGAGGCAGGACCCCGCCACGACGGAGGTGGAGCTGGCGATGGCGCTGCCCTTGTTCCTGAACCAGCTCGGGGAGGCCTTGCGCAAGGCGGCGTCGAGCGCCGCGATCGACCATACCGAGATCGCCGCCAGCGCCGCGGAGCTCGGGCATCAGAGGTTCTCGCAGGGCCTGACGGTGGAACAGGTGGTCCACGACTACGGGGACCTCTGCCAGGTCATCACCGGCCTCGCCAGCGAACGAGAGGTCTCCGTCTCCGTCGACGAGTTCCAGACCCTCAACCTGTGCCTCGACGACGCCATCGCCGGCGCAGTGACCGCTTTCTCGCAGCAGCGCGAGTCTGCCATCGCGAGCGAGGGGACGGAGCGGCTCGGCGTTCTGGCTCACGAGATGCGCAACGTGCTCGGCGCCGCGATGATGTCGTTCGCGAGCATCAAGCAGGGCGTCGTCGGACCAGGAGGCAGCACCGGCGCGATTCACGGTCGGAGTCTCTTGCGGATGCGCACGCTGATCGATCGGTCGCTTGCCGACGTGCGCTTGCAGGCGGGGATGCTGAACCTCGAGACCCTCGGTGTTTGCGAGATCCTGAGAGAGGTGCAGACGACGGGCTCGGTGTTGGCGCGTTCGCGCAGAATCACCTTGGCCGTGACCAAGGTCGACCCTGGGGTCCGGGTCAAGGCCGATCGCCAAATCCTCGCGGCGGCTGTCGACAACTTGCTGCAGAACGCGTTCAAGTTTTCGCGTCCGGCAACGACGGTGTATCTCCGGGCCAAGACCGCCGACGGCCGGGTCCTCATCGAAGTCGAGGACGAGTGCGGCGGCCTCGCCGTCGGCGACGCCGAGACCTTGCTAAAGCCGTTCGTTCAAAAGGGTGCGGATCGGACGGGCCTCGGCCTCGGCCTCTCGATCTGCTTGAAAGCGGTAAAAGCCATCTCGGGCGAGCTCCGCATTCGCGATTTGCCTGGCAAAGGTTGCGTATTCACGATCGACCTGNNCGACCTGCCCATGGTTTGAATCCGGGAACGCGGTCGAGGGCGGTTCGTGAGCCATGGCACGGCACTTGTACATACGATTGGCATGCAGTCCGATTCAATCCCTTGCTTCAACGTACTGGAATTACCCACGAAACAAATAGCTCTCGTGGTCGAAGACGATCCGCCGGTGCAGCGCGCCATGGTAAAGGCGCTCACGGGCCTGAACATGCGCGTTCTCGTGGCGAGCCACTACCGGGATGCCGTCCGACAGCTCGGGGCCCACAAAGTCGACATCGTCTGTATCAATATCGCTCTACCCAACGAATCCGGCTACGAGCTCTGCGAACACATCCGGGGCCCGCTGGCGCTGACACGGGTACCGATTGTGGCGATCAGCGAGCGCGGAACCTCGCTCGACATGGCCCATGCGGAACACGCGCGGGCGAACGCGTTTCTCCTCAAGCCGTTCGCGATGCGCGAGCTTGCCGATTGCGTTCGCTCGCTGCTCGACCGCACGGCCTCGGGTTCGCCGCCGCGCCACATACTGGCTTTGCGTTACCAACCGCTCGACAGTCTCGTCGCCTGAGCGCGCGCGAGCAGGGGGCGAGCAGCTGACGATTCGAGCCGCGGCGACCGAGGGCCCCGATGCCATGACGATATCCGCCAACGACCTTCGCTCGCTCGACGCCTACTTTCGCGCCGCCAACTATCTGACGGTAGGCCAGATCTATCTTCGGGCCAATCCGCTCCTACGCGAACCGCTGCGCCCCGAGCACGTCAAGCCGCGCCTGCTCGGTCACTGGGGGACGTCGCCGGGACTGAACCTCGTCTATGCCCATCTCAATCGCCTGATCCGCGAGCGAGACGTGAACGCGATCTTTCTCGCCGGGCCCGGTCACGGTGGACCTGCCGTGCTCGCGAACGTGTATCTCGAGGGGACCTACTCCGAGGTCTACCCCCATGTTGGTCGCGACACGGAGGGCATGCGTCGCTTCTTTCGCCAGTTCTCGACGCCGGGAGGTGTGCCGAGCCACGTGAGCCCACCGACCCCGGGCTCGATCCACGAAGGCGGAGAGCTCGGCTACGTGTTGACGCACGCGTTCGGCGCCGTCTTCGACAACCCCGACCTTCTTGCCGTCGCGGTCGTCGGGGATGGGGAAGCCGAGACGGGCCCGCTCGAAGGCTCGTGGAAAGGTGTGAGCTTCCTCAACCCGGCACGCGACGGGGCCGTCCTGCCCGTGCTTCACCTCAACGGGTACAAGATCTCGGGACCCACGGTGCTCGGACGCGCGGGCGACGAGGCGATTCGTAGCCTGCTCGCAGGGCATGGCTACGACGTCCACTTCGTCGCCGGTGACGATCCGATGCGCGTCCACGTCGACTTCGCCGCGGCGCTCGAGACGTGCTGGGACAAGATCCGCGCCATCCAGACGGAGGCTCGCAAACTGGGATCGAAGCGAAAGCCCGTGTGGCCCGCCATCGTCCTTCGCACGTTGAAGGGATGGACGGGACCGAAGATCGTCGACGGGCTGCGTATCGAAGGGACCTTCCGCGCCCACCAGGTGCCCATCAGCAAGGTTCGCGAGAACCCCGAACACCTGCGAATGCTCGAAGCGTGGATGAAGAGCTACGAACCGGACACGCTCTTCGACGAAAGCGGCCGGCTCGTTCCCCAGCTTGCCGCGCTTGCACCGGGCGGCAAGAGGCGCATGGGGGCGAACCCGCACGCCAACGGCGGCAGCCTGCTCGAGCCGCTCGCGATTCCCGATTACGCGGCCTATGCGGTCGCCGTGCCCGTACCCGGTACGCAGCAACATGAGTCGACACGCCAGCTCGGGACGATGCTGCGCGACATCATGACCCTGAACGCCGCGCAGAAGAACTTTCGGCTCTTTTGCCCTGACGAGACCAACTCGAACCGCCTCGGCGCGGTCTTCGAGGTCTCGGACCGGTGCCTCGTCGAGCCCACCTTCGACTTCGACGATCATGTGTCGCCGGAGGGACGCGTGATGGAGGTGCTCAGCGAGCACAACTGCCAAGGCTGGCTCGAAGGGTACCTGCTCACGGGCCGCCACGGTCTCTTCGCCACGTACGAGGCCTTCGCGCTCATCATCGCGTCGATGGCCACGCAACACGCCAAGTGGCTCGAGGTGTGCTCGGCGTTGCCGTGGCGCAAACCCGTCGCGTCTCTCAACTATCTGCTGACGTCGACGTGCTGGCGCAACGATCACAACGGATTCAGCCACCAGGGCCCGGGGTTCATGGACACCATCGTGTCGAAGAAGGGGACGGTGGCGCGCGTATACCTCCCGCCCGACGCGAACTGCTTGCTGTCGGTCGCCGACCACTGCCTGCGGAGCCGGAACTACGTGAATCTCATCATCATCGACAAGCAGCCCCAGCTCCAGTGGCTGGAGATGGGGGCGGCGCGAGCGCACTGCGCCCGCGGCGCGTCGGTCTGGCCGTGGGCGGGAACGGAGTCCCCGGGCGAAGACCCGGACGTCGTGCTTGCGAGCGCGGGCGATACGCCCACGCTCGAAGTGATGGCCGCGGCCGCGTGGCTTCGCAGGCACGCCCCGACGCTGCGGATGCGCGTCGTCAACGTGGTCGACCTCTTGAGTCTTTTCTCGCCACGCGAGCACCCGCACGGCATGCCCGACGAGCGCTTCATCGAGCTCTTCACGAAGGACACCGATGTCATCTTTTCGTTTCACGGCTACGCGTCGGCGATCCACCTATTGCTGCATGCGCGCCAACACCCCACCCGGTTCCACGTGCGTGGCTACAAGGAGGAGGGCACGACGACTACCCCGTTCGACATGGTCGTCCTCAACGAGACCAGTCGCTACGACATCTGCATGGATGCCATTCGCCGCTCGCGCCGCAAGCTCCCGAATGCGCACGAGCTCATCGAAGAGTGCCGGCAGATGCTCATGCGCCATCGGGCCTACGTGCTCGAGCATCTCGAGGACATGCCGGAGATCCGCGATTGGACTTGGGCAAATGGCGAATGAGGCTGCGCAGCGCCGCGAGCGCAGACTGCAGTGGGTGCCGCAAAGCCCACTTCGACGCCCCTGCCGCGCTGGCCCGCCGATTGCGTGCATAGCGCCCTGCTATGGTGACGCTCAAGACGTTCGTAGAGTATGCGGGGACGTTGACCAACAAATGGGTCAGCGTCGTCTTGGTCGGTGGCGGGCAAGCGGTCCAGGGCCGGCTCTTGGAGGCACAAGCCGACTATCTGGAGATAGGCAACGGCAAGGCACGGGTCGTCTACCGGATCGCCCAAGTGGTGAGCCTCGGCGAAATCAGTCCGCCGGCGGGTCCTGCGCCCGGATGACGTCCGCGCGAACCGGCTCGCGCGCCAGAGCGTTCAGAGACGTCGTGCGGTCGATCCCCAGGGTACGCAGGGCCGCGTGGAACGTCGGCTCGTCGAACTGGGCGATGCGGCGGATCGTTGCCGTGCGCTGCGCGCGCTCGAGCACGACGAAGGCGCGTGATTCTGCCACCGTGACGAAGCCCGCCGCGCGAACGGCCCTCATAAACGCGCTCCACGAGACTTCTGCCATGGACGCGCTCTCAAGCACACGGCGTTCCAGCGCTGCCGGCGCCACAAATGCATGCCCGCGAGGCAGTTTGCGCGCGGCCGCATAAAGTCGTCAGGCAAAGTGCGAAATGCAGAGCACCCCTGCCGCGACCCTCGCACTGGCGTTGCCTGCCGCCGCGGCGCGCCCATTCATCCAAAGCATCGATGGCGTCCAGCTCCATTGGGTCGAATACGGCTCGCCGGGGCTGCGACCTCCGGTGGTCCTTCTTCATGGCCTCAACGACTCGCATCTCACATGGGGCCAGCTCGCGCCCGAGCTCGCTCGGGACAGGCGAGTCCTCGTGCTGGACCTTCCGGGGCATGGCCTATTTGATCGCCCGGACGCCGGCTACGAGCTGGCGTGGTATGCGCGGCTCGTCGCCGACTGGATGGCCGCCTTGGAGCTCACGCAAGTGGACGTCGTCGGCCATTCGCTGGGCGGTGGAATCGCCCTCGTGCTCTTGCGCCTTTGCCGTCCGCGCATTCGGCGCCTCGTCCTGGCGGCGCCGGGCGGCCTGGGGCCGGAGATCTCATTTCTGCTGCGCCTGGCCACACTCGCCCGCATCGTCGAGTTCCTCGGGCAGCCGTTCATGGCTCTCGGGACATGGCTCGCGCTGAGGCGATTGCGGGCCAAGCTGCCGCCTGGATACATCAGCGGCCTCAGCGCGATGAATGGCCGGCGGGGGAGTGCGCGGGCGTTCGCGCGCACGGCCCGTGACCTCGTGAATTGGCGCGGCCAGCGCCATTCGTTCTTTCTTCACGCGCACGAGGTGGACGACCTTCCGCCGATCACCGTTCTATGGGGCGATCGCGACGCCGTCGTTCCCGTGGCGCACGGAAGGGCGTTCGCCCGGCGAATCGAAGGGGCCCGATTTCAAGAATTGGCCGGTTGCGGTCACTACCTCCACCACGACGATCGCCATGCGTTCCTGCAGGCCGTTCGGGGCGCGCTCGATGAGACCTCCTGGCCACCCATGCGCCTGGTGGGTGCCCGAGCTCCGCTCCTCGTGTCGAAGCCTTTGGCGGCCGCAGACGATCCTGCGGGGGTCCCAGCGCCGCCAGCTCGAGCGCCGGGCGAGCAATAGTCGTGTGATAGGCCGTCGCCGGCCTTGCCGCAGTCTTACCCTGTGTGTGTGCGCAGGGTGCGCGAGAGCCCGTGGGGTGACTCGCGTGTTCGCGCCCAAGGAGTGGTTTGCCATGCGTGCATCAAGTTTCGTGACGCTTCTCGCCGGCATCTTTGTCGCGGGATGTGGAGGAGTCGTGCGGGTGGGCCTGGCGAACGCGCCGGCGCTCGGAGGTACTCCCGAGACGCGGGTGCACGACGTCGTGGCAAACGGCGATGACGCCTGCGAGCGGGGGATGTTTCCGCAGGGCGAAGTCCTTCGGGGGCAGGTTCCGTCTTGTCTGACCCCGGTGCGAGCGCCCATGCCGGCCCCCGCGCCGGTGGTTTCCGATCCGGCCGTGCCGTCGGCCCCCGCGATGGAATGGTTCCACGCTTGCGAAGCCGACCTGTCGCCTTCCACACCTCCGAGGGAGGTGGGCTTCGCGGCGCTCTACCTGTCTGCGCCGCCGCCGTGGACCACGTGCGATGCTCGTCGTGCGGCTCGTCCGAGCGCAGAGGGCTTCGAGCGACCCATCGCCCACAGGACTTGGGGAGAGCTCGCCATCGCGCGCCCGTGATCGGGTGACGGCATCGTCGCGCCGGGGCGGTTGTTGGCATCCGCCCGATGCACGAGAGTCCGGACCAGGGCAGGCCGGCCCGGGTCAGGCGGCCGCAGAGGGATGCTCGCGCAGCCAGGCGAGGATCTCGCGAATGCTGCCGGTGGCGAGCGCCACGCTCGTGTCGGCCGCGCCGTAGTAGATACGCAGCGTGTCGCCGTCGGGGGCGACGGTATATCCGCCCGGGAACGTGACGTTGTCGACGTCGCCATCTTGTTCGTACGGGGCCTCGGGGCCGAAGATCCAGGAGTCGCCGCGCGCCAGGCAATGGTCCGGCTGATCGATCGCAAGGAGCGCGACGCCCAATCGGTACAGGCACCCTGCCGCGTTCTGGCGGACGCCGTGATAGAGCATGAGCCAGCCTTCGGGGGTCTCGATGAGCGGGGGCGACAGGCCCACCTTGTTGGCGTCCCACCACCCGCCTTTTCGAGCCGAGAGCACCAGCTTGTGGCTCCCCCAGTTGCGAAGATCCGGCGACAGCGACATCCAGACGTGCGCTCCCGAATCGGTCATCGGTCGGTGGATGAGCGCAAAGCTCCCGTCGATGCGCCGCGGCAGGAGGGCCGCGTCCTTGTCGTCGGGCTGCATGACCAACCCACAACGCTCGAACGTGCGAAAGTCCTGCGTCAGCACGAGCGCGACCCCGGGGCCGGCCTTTCCGAACGCCGTGTACGCGATTACGAACTTCCCGAGCTCGTCCACGAACGTGATACGCGGATCTTCGATCCCCCAGAGCTCCTCCGGGTGATTCTCCGGGTCGGCGCACAGCGTGGGCTTGGGGTCGATGACCCAGCCGTCGACCCCGTTCACGGACCGCGCGGCGCACAAATGAGACAGGCCGCGTCGGTCCTCGACCCGGCAGAGGAGCAGGGTCGTGCCGTCTTTCAGGAAGGTGGCCCCGGGGTTGAAGACGGAATGCGCCGGATAGGGCCAGTCCGCGGCGGTCAGGATCGGGTTCTTCACATGGCGGTGGAAGAGCGTCTGATATCCACGCGAGGCCGTCATTGCCTCATCTCGCTTGCGCTCGGGCTCGGCACAGGAACCAACCGGGCCGCGCCCGCGCGGTCGGCCGCTCGCATGTCGACGAGGGCAATCAGAAACGAGAGCGTCGACTCGGCGCCCTGGTTTTCGTTGGCGCGATCGGCGTGGAGCCCGTCGCGGCAGCCGCCGGTCTTCGGATCGTAGACCGATTGCTTCAGCGTGTTCTGGCCCAGAAACCACGCGAACGCCCGCCGCGCCTCTCGACCCCATCGTGGGGCACCGGTCAACCGCTGCGCGTCGAGACACGCGGCGACCATGCCGCTCGCTTCGACGGGCTGCTGATCGAAGGCGGCCTTGAGCTGCCCCCGCAGGTAAAAGCCGTTCGAGCCGACGGGTGCGAAACAATCGCCATCCGCGCCCTGCACGCTCGCGAGCCATTCGAGTGATCGCAATCCTACGGACGTCATTTCTTCATTCTCCATCCATGCCCCGGACAAGAGGAGCGCTTGAGGAAGTCGTGCGTTGCTGTAGGTGAGGCGGTCTTCGAACCAGGGCCACGACGCGTCGCTCGAACGGCGGAACACGTCGAGCAGGCGCTCGGCGAGCGCGCGCCCTTCGGCCTGGACGTTCGTGTCGCCGTTGAAAGCGCGGAGGTACTCGTCGACGCCGAGGAGCGCGTAGGCCCACGCGCGCGGGCTGGAGAAGCGCAAGACGGCTGGAAGTGCCCCATGAAAGAGGTTTCCAGCCAGGCTCCGTCTTCCCGGTTCCGCGGACCGCCCGACGACCGCTCCGAGCGCCCAGAGCGCGCGCCCATGGCTGTCCTCCGACCCTTCTTGCTCGATCCATCGCCGCGAGAACGACATGATGTTCCGGAACCGCCCGCGCTCGGCGTCGAACGCGTGGGCCACGAACGCGAGGTACCGCGTGGCGAGCGCTCGGACCGAGCGGATGTCCTCGACCGTCCCCCCGTCCTCGATGAGCGTCACGAGCAGCAGGGCCCGCGCGTTGTCGTCGAGGCAATAGCCGTCTCCGTAGCGCGGGACGTCGAAGAGCGCGTGCTGGAGAATTCCGGTCGAATCGGTCATGCGCTTCAGATGATCGAGGTTGAGGTCCGGCAGGACCGTCGGGCGGCGGTCGAGCGTCTTCGCCGTGAACGCCGTGCGCAGTCGCTCGCTGTGCTCGGCCCGGGCACGCTCGAAGCTCTCCACGTAGCTGCGTGCGACGGCAGGCCACTCCATGCTCCGCCCGTAGGCCAAGGCGCGGGCCTGGATCGCGCTCCGCCGGCCGTCGTCGGCGAGGAGGTCGATCACTTCGCGAGCGATCGCTGGAGCGTCGTTCGAAGGGACCAAAACGCCACGTCCGTCGGCGAGCAGGTCCCGCGCGTACCGATACGGCGTCGAGACCGCGACTTTGCCCGAGCCGACGGCATAGGCCAGCGTCCCCGACGTGCTCTGTTCGGGGTTGAGATACGGCGTGATGTAGATGTCTGCCGCCGAGAGGAACTCGGCGAGCTCGCTCTGGCTCACGAAGCGGTCATGAAAGATGAGGCTCGAGTCGACGCCGAGGCGCTGCGCTCGGTTCACGAGCGAAAGCCGATACGTCTCCCCGTTCTGCGCCTTGACCTTCGGGTGCGTGGCCCCGAGCACGATGTAGATCGTCTCGGGGTGCCGCTTCAGGATCGCCGGAAGAGCGTCGATGACGTTCTCGATTCCCTTGTCCGGCGAGAGCAGTCCAAACGTCAAGAGCACGCGCTTGCCCTTCACACCCAGGCGATCCTTGCTATGGCGAGTGGGCGGCGCGATGCGAATGCCGTGCGGGATGAGGTCGATCTTCGCCGACGGCACGCGATGGACCTCGCGCAGGAGCGTGGCCCCGTGTTCGCTCATCAGGACGACGCGCTCCGACAGCGCGCAGAGCTCGTCCATGACCCGGCGCTGCACGGCGTTCGGTTCGCTCAGGATCGTGTGCAAGGTCGTGACGACCGGCATCCGCAGCTCGCGCAGCAGCGTCAAGACGTGCCCGCCCGCCTTGCCGCCGAAGATCCCGTACTCGTGCTGCACGCACACGACGTCGAAGTCGTTGACGTTGAGGAAGTCGGCGGCCCGCCGGTACGAAGCGACCTCGCTCTCTTCGATCTCGAAGCGGACCCGGGGCGGGTACGCGTGGCGGTACGTCTGCTGTTCGCCGCTTTCGTTCATGGCGACGACGCAGCAGTCGATGCCCGGGAACTCGCTGACGATCGCGTCGCTCAGATCGGTGGTGAACGTGGCAATGCCGCATTGCCTCGGCATGTGGTTTCCGAGCATCGCCAGCTTCGAAATGCTCGCAGCGGCGGGCGGTGGTTGCGAGCCGGAGCTCATCGCCTGCTTCCGCACCGCTTGCCAAGCGGCAGCGGCACACGTCGGGGGATCAAAATGTTCCCGCCGCGACCAGGCCACGGCCTGCGGCCCCGATCGCCGCGGGCGACACCTGCACCGTGGGACGAAGCCTCGCAATACTTCGCGCGGTCGCCATCTCGTGGGGGGCGGTCACCAAGCCGACGAAGATGGCGATCGCGCTCGCCGCCTGGATCGCGCCGTCCAGCAGGAGCAAGTCCTTGAAGGCCTGGTCGAAACATGGGCCCGGAGCGCAGGCGGGACGCTGCGTCATGTCGATCCATGGCCCGATGACCGGTGCAAAAAGAGTGCGATCGATGGCACGTCCGCTCGTCGCCCCGACCATCGCGGCCGGGGCATACGAGAACGCGAGCGTGGTGATGCCAGCCACCATCCAGAGCCTCGGTCCAGGGGCACGCGGTGGCGTCTCCACCGTTGTCGCAGGCGCGGCCGGCACGGGGGCCTCCTGCGCGATTGCGACGCTTGGGAGCATGATGGTAGCGGCGACCGCAAGGGCAAGGCAACGAACGATGTACCGCGGCATCCAGCACGCACCTGGGCGCGGCGCCGCTGCACCTTGCGGTCCATGACAACGCGAGCGCTCGTTCCGCTTCGAATCGAGCGCACCAGGACGTCGGCCGGATCCTCAATCGCGAACCGCCAAAGGCGAATCGCCAATTGCGACACGGCCGCGTCGCTCGATCGCCATGCGCCTGTTTTACCCGAGCGGGAGCGTTGACGGATCCGACGCGATGCTTACCTTTCCGGCCAAGCCGACCGCTCGGGGGACGAGCACCGGTAGCCCAGGATGGCTTCGATACGCGAGCCGGGCGACGCCAGGTTGTCTGGCCGTCGCGTCGAACGGTCTCGGAAGCGCATCTCCGGGAAAAAGGAGACTGTCAATGAGCAAGATTCGCCCGCTTCAGGACCGCGTCATCATTCGGCGCGTCAAAGAGGAAGAGAAAAGCAAAGGGGGCATCATCATCCCCGACACGGCCAAGGAGAAGCCCATCGAGGGCGAGGTCATCGCCGTCGGCAGCGGCAAGGTGCAAAAGAACGGCAAGGTGCGCCCGCTCGACGTCAAGGCGGGCGACCGGGTGCTGTTCGGCAAGTACTCCGGCAACGAGATCAAGCTCGACGGGGTCGAGCACGTGATTTTGACCGAGGACGACGTCCTCGCCGTCTTGGCCTGAGCCAAGCCGCCGACACACCTTCCTCAACTACGACGACGGAGAGATCAACAAAGCCATGTCCGCCAAGCAAATCGCCTACAGCCGCGCCGCCCGCACCGCCATCCTGCACGGGGTCAACGCCCTCGCGAACGCCGTCAAGGTCACCCTCGGCCCCAAGGGCCGCAACGT
>PLIR01000273.1 GCA_003139415.1 Myxococcales bacterium
ATCGCCCACGCTTGCCCCTGCGGAGGTAAAATCAGCGGCGAATTGGGCGAGGATGGGTCCCTCGAAGGCCGGCGTGCCGTGGGGAGCGAGGCATACGTCGAACGGCGCCGCGTCCGGCGAAGTGTGGGCGATGCGCACGAAGGCCTGCAACGGCGGCGCCCCGTCNNNGCACGCCCCACGAAGAGCTCCTCCGGAGGTCCATGTCTCAGAGGCTCCGGAGGTATTCGACGAGCGCCGTCTGGTCGGCTGCGCCGAGCGGCTGCGGCGTGGCGCCAGGTCCGGCCGCGGCCTGGAGCATGGCAGGCAGGACGTCTTCGAGCGTCGCGGCGCTTCCATCGTGAAAGTACGGCGCCGAGTCCGTCATCCCGCGCAGCGCCGGCGTGTCGAACGCGCAGGCTGGCCGCGGGTCGCCATCGATGTCGTCGTGCGCGACGTCCGGCCACGGACCGCCGGTGACGCACGTGCCGACGTCGTGAAGCAGCACTCCGCCCGTCGTCAACGACGAGACGACAGGACCCGTCAGGTTCAACGCCGCGTTCCCGTTGCCCGAGTCCGTCTTGGCGGGGCCGCTGTGGCAGTTCGGGCAGCCCACCTGCACGAAGACGGACTCGCCCTGGCTCCGAAGACTTGCGAGGGCAGCGCCCTGGAGGGTGTGGGTCTCGTCGGTCGACGGGGCAACGGGGACGGGCAGCGCGTAGTTGACGTAGGCCGCGATCGCGTCGAGAAGGGGTTGCTGCGCGCCACCGGGCTCGAAGTGGCCCCCCTGCTCGACGTCGATGGTCTTCCAGTAGTCCTGCACCTGGGAGCGGTCCGCGGTCCGGAAGAGAAAGCCCGTGTCGGTCATGCCGCCTGCGTTCGACGGCGTGTCGCGCGGCCCCTGGGCGAAGAGCCACGTCACGGCGTCGCTGCGGGTTTCGACGTGGCAGCTCGCGCAGGCCACCCAGTTGTTCTGGGTGAGCGGGTACTCTTCACTGTTGGCCGAGAAGAAGAGCTGCTGTCCGAGGCGCAGATTCGCAGGCATCGGGTCGACCGATAGGGTCTTGAAGGACGCGCCGTCCTGGGTGACGGTCACGCCCGCGTCGCCCCCCTCCTGCACCGCGAACGCGACGATGTCTTCCGTGTTGCGTTCTTGGACGTACACCTCGTTCTGGAACCAGACGACGCCCTCGGGCAGATGCCCCGGCAAGGGTCGCACGACGGTGACCTCGGTCCGCTGCGTGGCGTCGACGACCAGCAGATCCTCGCTGTCCGTGTCGGCCACGAACGCGTACTTGCCGTCACCGGAGAAGGCCAGCGCGCGCGGGCCCGAGACGACGTCTCCGAACGCGCCGTTGTCGCCGGGGGCAGACGTCGTCGCCTGCACCGAGAGGCGCGCGACCTGATCGCCGCTCGTCGGGTCGAGGATCGAGAGCGCCGGGAACACGGTGCTGTTGAACTGCAGGGTGGGCTGCGGCGTGTCGGTACCCAGCATCAAGTGCGCGACCCACAGCTCGCTCGCCCCGGGTCGGGCAACGACGTCGTAGATCCCGCGCACGAGGCCGTGGGGTTCCTGCGGGTTGCTCTCCGGTCCCCGGTCGGGCACGGTCCACGTGGCCTGCAAGGCAAAGGGGCTCGTCGTCATCGCGGTCACGCCCGGTCCGAGCAAGTGCGTCGCGAGGAGGGTGTGGCCGTCGGGCGCCCACGCGAGGCCCCACGGCTTTCTCGGCGTCACGACCGTACCGGTCACCTGGAGAGAGGCCGCGCCGACCTGCACGATCTCGTCGTCCTGCGAGCACGCGACGTACACGCTGGCATCGCCCGCGCCGACCAGGACGCCGATCGGCTCGGAGCAGACAGCGACGCTGCCGGTGATCACTCCCTGCGCGGTATCGATCGCGTAGAGCAGGCCCGAACGCTGGCCCGTCACGTAGAGCGTCGCGCCGCTCGAGTCGAGCGCCAGGGCACGCGGCCCCACGGCGGGCGTGAAGCGCTGCGTCGACGGGTCGACCGTCGGAGGGGCGCTCGCGAGGAGGACCTCCCGTTCGATCGAGCGCGTCCCGCGATCGAGGATGCTCACGCTGTCGGCGTCGGGATGGACGACGAAGAGGCGGGACCCGTCCGGGCTCACGGCGATGGGGCTCGAGTGCGTCTGCGGGCTGGTCGGCGCGGAGGGCGACGAGCTGCAGGCGGAGCCCGCGAGTACGAGCGTCACTAGAGCAACCGTCCGTGGGGTGCCGCGCATCACGGCGGGCACGGGCTGGCGATGTTCGGGTTGGACGGGCTGAGCGTGAAGGTCACGGAGTTGGCGAGCGCCGAAGGGAGGCCCACGGCCGAAATCTCCGGGACGCAGTCGTGCTCTCGATCAGTGGTGACGACTCGCGGACCCGCGTCGGCGCTCGGTTTGTCGCCGAGCGATCCGGACTCCCCGGAGAGGACGCGCTCGGCCATCTGCAGCCCACCGTGCACGAGCGTCCCGCCGTCGGGCAGCGTCGTCGTGCTCGCGCACTCCGCGGGCCATTCGACCTCTTCGTCCTGGTCGCGATCGTCCCACCCGTTGAGCACGAGCTTGATGAGGCGTGCGACGCGATCCTCGATGAGACTCGCCATCGACGCGTTGCCCGGCAAGAGCGCGACGATCTCGTATGTGTCGCGGAGGGCGCCCTCCAGGATCCCGAACAGGCGGGGCGTGTACGTCAGCGTCGACGACGTGTCGCCGGCGGTCGTCCGGAACACGCGCGCGCTCGGGTCGTAGAAGGCACCCTCGAGGCGCTGGAACACGCTTGTCGCACGGTCGCGGTACGTCGTCTCGCCGGTCGCCAGGTACGCGACGAGAAGCCCGCGGATGGCGGCCGCATGCCCATCGAGGGTAGTGCCGTCGTCGGTCGGCGCGCCCGTCGCGAGGTTCCATCCGCCGTAGGCGTGGCCGTCGGCCGTGGTGAGCTGGTTCTCGAAGACGGCGGACAAAGAGGCGATGAGGCCATCGAGCCGCGCACCGAACGCGACCCCGTCGACCGGCGGGAACCCGTCGAGGGGGCTCGGCACGCCATCGACGTCCGGCTTGGTGTTGCTGTAGAGCACGAGCACAGAGTCGAGGGCGCGCCGCGCCGTCCGGAGCGCGAGCAGGGCGTACGCGGCGGCGTCCGTCGACAGGGTGGTCCCCCGCGCGACCTTGCCGCCCGCGAGCGCGACGTCGTCGACGAAGAGGCCCGTCGCCGGATCGATGTGAAGGCGAGCCATGTTGACGACGAGCACGCGGACCATCGCGAGGGCGCGGTCGTGCAGCGTCGCCGTGCCGGTCGGAACCTGGTTCTGCACGGGGAACGGATCACCGTCGAAGTACGCGAGCGCGGGCTGGGAGCCGCCCGTCTGCACGTTCGACTGATCCGTGAGCGCGTAGATGCTGGAGAACGCGCCGAGCAGGCCCGCGAGGTCGAGGAGGTCGCTGTCGGGCGAGGCGATGGCGTAGCCGACGGGGCGCGGAAACCCGCTGGCGTCCGTGCCTTCGGTGACCGAAATGGAGCCCGGGAACCATGCGAGGGGGCTCTGGTCGGAGTACGCGAGCGCGGCGGCGATGCTGGTGAATCCGCCGAGGGTCGCCCCATCGGTCGTCGTCAGGGACGTCAGCCACTGCTGCGCCTGATTGTCGAGAATCGTCAGGAAGGTCGCCGCCTGGAATCCCTCGATGTCGCTCGAGCCGAGGTAGGTGCCGGGGACGGTCGTCGCGCCCGGACCGCCGTTGCCGAGGATCGTGTTGCCGGCGGAGCCGACGAGCGCGAGCTGATCGTCGGGCACGGTGTTGACCGGGTTCTCGTTCGCATCGTGCATCACCTGCAGGTAGTTGAGGGTCCAGAGGGCCTCCTTCCACCCGGCCCAGCCCGACGCCCCCGGTCCGATCGTCGTCGTCACTTGCGACGACCGGTTGGGCAGGTGCAGCGACGTGTAGTCGCACTCGTACTCGTCGCAGTCGAGCGCGCCGCTCGCGCCTGGATCGTCGTCGGAGCTTATCGTGCACGGCACGCCGTCGGCGTTCGCGCTAGCGCTCGTCGCGTCGATCGTCGGGTCCCACTGCGTGTAGGGCTGCAGCGTCGGCCAGAAGCCGGGCCAACCGAGCGGGTTGTTCGGCGTCACGACGGCGCTCGCGGAGCGGGCCACCGTGTTGGCCTCGACGATGATGCGCTGCACCCATGCACGAAGCCCCGCCAGGGCGTCGGCGCCCGTTGCACTGGTCGGGTTCATCACGGGGCCGAAGGCGAGCGACGTCCCCGCGCCCGACTCGAACGCGATGTTGTTCATCGGCTGCTTCGAGTACTCGTACGACTCGACGGCGGTCGCGAAGCCCGGCAAATCGACGCGCCCGTTGGGGCCCCCGGCGACGCCGTCGTTCAGCGCAGGGTCGAAGTAGATGCTCGCCTGGCAGGGGCAGGTCTGGCAGACGAAG
Source organism: Myxococcales bacterium (assembly GCA_003139415.1). Classification (GTDB taxonomy): domain Bacteria; phylum Myxococcota_A; class Polyangia; order Polyangiales; family Polyangiaceae; genus Palsa-1150. Next base: position 4,418 of record PLIR01000273.1, read on the forward strand.
TCACGGCTGAACCCGGCGAGGTTGCGGCCCATCGCCTGGGCGAGCGGCTCGCCCGAGATCTGCATCTCGACGGACGCGATGAAGTGGTCCCGCGTGACGAAGGTGGTGTCGACGGAGCTGACGCGCAGCTGAAGGGTCTGCGGCGTGATCACCGTGTCGAGGGACGACCCCTGCCCGGTGGGAGCCACCGTGCCGCCCGACCTGCACGAAGCGGCCACGAGACCCGACGCAACGACGGCCACGACGAAGACGAGTCGCGGGGCGCGCTGCATGGGGTTTCTTGAACTTGATTTTCATCATCTCGTCAAGGCGGATCGAAGTTGAAAACCTATTTCAAGAAGACGAGCCGTTGTCTCGACCGGCAAGCCCGGACGGACGCGCACGAAAGTCCCGGGAAATTCCTCAGAAATTCGAGAGCTGTAGGGCCGTGTCCCAGACGTAGTCGTTGTCGACGACCTGCTCGTGGCACCCGTTGCAGTTGCCGACCGGGGTGCCCCCGTAGGACTCGGTCACCGGGGCCTGCACCCCGCGCCAGAGCATCTTCATCGTGCAATCGCCGTTGTCGGAGAGCGACCACCACTCCCAGCCGTTCGCCCCGTCCACGTTGAAACCGCACCCTCGCTTGACCATCGCAAAGGCCACGCGGTTGGTCGGATCCTGCTGCTCGGACTCCTTGACGATGATCGTCCCGATCGGGAAGGACTTCGAGCCCGCCGGCGGCGACTGGTTCCAGTAGACCTTGAGCGCGCCAAGGCCATGGATGCCGTCGGCGGCGTCCTCCGGGTTCATCGCGTCCGCAGAGCTCCAGTTGCAGAAGTTGTTGAACGCGGGCGTCGGGCCATCGGGTGGCGTCGGCGGGTTGAACTCGTCGCATGCCGCATCGCCGTCCGCGGCGGATGCCCCGCCATTGCACGCGCCGATCGCCGTGACGGCGCCAACCAGCGCCAGCGACGCGGCCGTGACGGTGCGAACGAACATCGTCCCGGACCGTAGTGAAAATGAAAACGACTTGCAACACGAGGGCGGGCCGCGACAGGTGCGGCTTGGGCCCGCTCAGCTCAGCGGAGAGCGTGGGATTCGAACCCACGGTACCCTCACGGGTACACCTGATTTCGAATCAGGCTCCTTCGGCCACTCGGACAGCTCTCCGCCGCGCAACCTGCAAGGATGTCGGCAGCTTGTCAAGCGCGCTTGCGCTTCGGTACGGGCGCCGTGCTAAACGGGTGCGCGCCGCTGTCCCTGCACTCGCTCCGCCTCGTTATGGCCCAGAGCACGCGCGAGGCGGCACA
>PLIR01000519.1 GCA_003139415.1 Myxococcales bacterium
AGTCGAAGACGGAGGGCAAGATAAAGAGGGTGTGTCAATTGTTTGGAAGTTGGTAATTAGATTCACTATTTGTGGTGACAAAAAATTGACGATTGTGCCTTTCATTTGGAAGCACTGGATAGGACGGCGGAAAACCTGTGACAGAAATCGCTCTCGACGACGAACTCCCTATTTTTAGGCCGCGGATGGGTGTCGGCGGCTCGCGGCCGTCGCCCGACGGGGCGCGCTCGTTCCGCAATGCGATCTTGGCGCGCCTACGCGGAGGGGCCCGGCGCGGCGCCCGTAGCCCCGCACCCGTTCATCCGCTTCAGGCGCGCGCGCGCCGCGTTGTCGTCAAGGCGCACCTGCTGCGAATGGGGCCGACCGCCGCCAAGGCGGCCGCCTTGCACATCCGCTACATCGAGCGCGATGGCGTCGAGAAGGACGGCTCGAAGGGCATGCTGTACGACGCGCAGGGCACGGTTCGCGCGCGGGTCTTCGAGCAGCCGCGTCCCGGCGAGCAGCACCAGTTTCGTTTTATTGTCTCGCCGGAGGACGGTTCGGAGCTCGACCTCACCATCTACGTGCGGCGTCTGATGGCGACGCTCGAGCGGGACATCGGGCGCAAAGTGGAGTGGGCGGCGGTCAACCACTTCGACACCAGCCATCCCCACGCACACATCGTCGTCCGCGGCATCGACCGCGATGGCCGCGAGCTGCGGATTGATCGGGGCTACATCTCGGGCGGCATGCGCTGGCGTGCCCAGGAGCTGGCGACCGAGGAACTCGGGCAGCGACCCGAGATCGACGTTCGGCGCGCGCAGGAGCGCGAGGTCACCCAGCAGCGGTTTACGACGCTCGACAGGCAGCTCGAGCGCCGCGGGCCCGACCACTTCGTGGAGGTTCGCACGCGGGCACCGAGTGGGCGCATCGACGAGTCCTTGCTCATCGCACGCCTCGAACATCTCGAGGGGCTCCGGCTCGCCGAGCGCGTCTCGAGAACGTCGTGGAAGCTTGTCGAAGGTTGGCAGAAGCGGCTCCGGGATCACGGTTCGCGCGGCGACATCCTGCAGCAGATCCACGCGGCCGTGCGCGGCGACCCCTCACGCTACGACGCGGTTCGGCCAGGAGAGGCGCTGCCGCCCGAGCCGGGAGTGGCGGCGGCGGTCGTCACGGGCCGGGTGGCCGGCAAGGGTCTGTCCGATGAGCTCAAGGGCACGTTCTACGCGGTGGTCGAGACGCCCGCGGGGCGCGCGTACCACGTCCCTCTCGACGCGCGCAGCGGGCAGACGGTGGGCGTGGGCGACCTCGTGTCGCTCGCAACGCCGCCCGAGTCGCCCGTGCGTCCCGCGGACAGGCAGATAGCCGAGGCCGCCCGCGCCCGCGGCGGCGTCTTCGCGATCGATGCCTCCGGGGCCAGCGACGCGCAGGGGCTCGCGCGGCGTGCACGCGACCTTGAACGAGCGGGGCTCGTGGCCGCCGAGGGCCCAGCGTGCTGGAAGGTGCCGCCCGATCTCCTCGACCGGCTCGCCGAGCGGGCACAGGGCGCGCCGCCTCGCTACCGGCTCATCGTTCGCAAGGAGCCCCTGTCACTCAAGGAGCAGGTCGTCCATCAGGGACCGGTATGGCTCGATCGCGTCGAGACGAAGACGCTGGCCCACTGGGGGCTGGGCGCCGACGTGCAGCAAGCCGTCGTAGCGCGCAGCGAGGCACTGCGTCGCCTCGGCATCGGGCCGGACGATCCGGACCGGACAGCGAAGCTTCGCGAGCTGGAGCGCCGGACGCTCGGAGCCGAGATCGCCGCACGCTCGGGTCTGACCTTCCTCGCCCGCGTACCGGAAGGTTTCCGGGGGCGCATCCAGCCGGCCGAACGGGCCGGCCCACCGGGCGCCTACGCCGTGGTATCGGACGGGGAGCGCTTCGTCGTTCTGCGATCGACCCCCGCGCTGCGCGCCTTGCAGGGTCAGTCCGTTGCGGTCGCGCGTGATGCCAAGGGTCGGCTCGTCGTCCGCCCCGGTCCCGACCACGACATCGGCCGCTGAGCGCGTTCCCCTCGCGCTCTGGGCGAGGCCGGGCTGCCGCGTCGTCTCCAGCGTCTCCCTCTTCCTTCTCCCCGTGGAGCGCGTTCGTCTCGGCTCGTTCGCGCGGGCCCCCTTTGTCGCGCCTCGAGACGCGGGGCGCCCCGAGGGGGTGCCCGGCTTCTGTTATGCGGCGGGCTCCGTTATGCGGATGGGGGATCGGTGATCGCGGCGCGCTTCGGGATCGCGGGCGACCGGGGCTCCGCATAATCCCGCCCGCGGGGGCAAGATCCCTCCTCAACCTGAGGAGGTGATCCATGTTCGACCGCTTCATCCGCAACAAGTCAGTGCTCGATCGACTGCGCGCCAGCCCTCTCGTCGCCCAACTCGACGGGTTCGCGGCAGCCATGGTCGCGACCGCGTACTGCCGCGACACCGGTTACCGCTACCTAGATGCCGCAGGGCACCTCGGCCAGTGGTGCAAGCGTCGAGGCATCGGCTTGCAGGCCACCGATGGACGCGTCGTGGTGAAGTTCATTGCACACCTTGACACGTGTTCTTGCCCTGGCGAGTGGCGCCAACAGCGCCGGGATGCAGCTGCTGGCGCGCGATGCTTCCTGGAGTACCTCCGCGCTCGCCGCATCGTCGATTGCGCCGACGATGGCGACCTGCCGGACGTCGTGCGCGAGTTCTGCGCCTGGATGCGATCGTATCGTGGGGTCACGGCCGCTACGCTCCGCATCTATGCGCCGATGATCGCCGAATTCGTACTCTCCCAGAAGACGGCCCCCGCGCAGTACGGCGCCAGCATGGTTCGCGCGTTTGTGATCCGGCGCGCTCGGGGCGTAGGCAGCGATCGCGCGCGTTGTGTCACGACGGCAATGAGGATGTTCATCACGTTTCTCGCCTCGACCGGACGCTGCCACCCCACGCTGGTTGGTGCGGTACCGGCGTTCACATCATGGCGTCTCGCGAAGCTCCCGCGGTACATGACGCCCGCCGAGATCGAGAAGATCATCGGCTCCTTCGACACGACGACACCGCTCGGGGCGCGCAACCAGGCGATCGTTCTCGTCATGGCGCGTCTCGGCTTGCGCACCGCCGAGGTGGCCTCCCTGCGCATTGCGGATCTCGACTGGAGTCGCAGCCGGCTGACGGTCGTCGGGAAGGGTCGCATCGAGGGATCGCTTCCGCTTCCTCAGGACGTCGGTGATGCGATCCTGCGCTATCTCGCAAGCCGCTTGCCGTCCGCGGTTGGCGAGTATCTGTTCGTCCGTTCGGTACCGCCCAGGCGACCGCTGGCCCCGCGCTCGATCTCGAGCATGTTCTCCGCGGCCGCGGCGCGCTCGACTGGGATCAGCGGGCGGTTTGTCGGAGCCCACGTCCTTCGACATTCGCTCGCGACCAACATGCTGGCGGACGGCGCATCCCTCGAGCAGATCGGCGCGGTCCTGCGCCACCGCAGCGTGGAGACGACGTCCATTTACGCGAAGGTGGACGTCTCAGCACTTCGACGCATCGGCCGGCCTTGGCCGTTGCCGCTGACGGGGGTGGCGCCATGCTGACCGCTGCCGTCAACGAGTACGTGGCCCTGCGCCGCTCGCTTGGAGCCAAGTTTGTCGACGAGGCCGAATCGCTACGGAGCTACGCAAAATTCGCTGCCGCGCGGGGCGACAAGCATGTGCGCACCGGCGGCGCTCTCGAGTGGGCGGCGATGGCTACGACCGCGAGCAGCCGCGAGAACCGGCTGCGCCTCGTGGTGGCCTTCGCGATGCACGCTCGTGCGGAGGATCCCCGTCACGACCTGCCGCCACGCAATGTGTTCGCTCGCGCCCGCAGCCGGTATCGAAGGCCGCCCTACATCTACACGCCGGAAGCAGTCGGCACGTTGCTCGCTGCGGCGGCACGACTCGCGCCCGCCGGTTCTGTCCGCCCCGACACGTACTGCACCCTGTTCGGCCTGCTGGCCTGCACGGGCCTGCGCGTCTCCGAGGCGCTGCGGTTGCATCTTGGCGACTTCTCGGACGGATCCCTGGTGATCCGAGGCACCAAGTTCGGCAAGACGCGCCTGGTCCCGCTCCACCCGACCGCCACCGAGGCGCTCACCAGGTACCTTGCCCGCCGAAACGCCGCCTGTCCCGTCGACGACCATATCTTCGTCTCGTCGCGCGGGAACCCGCTCAAGTACAAGTACGTCTACCGGACGTTCCTGGGGCTCGTTGCCGGCTGGTCCGCGGGGCCGAATCGATCGAGGCCGACCATACACGGGCTGCGGCATTCGTTCGCCGTCCGTTCGCTTGAGGACAGTCCGACGGGCCGGGACCACGTCGGTTGGCACCTCAGGGCGCTGTCGACGTACCTCGGCCATGTGTCGGTGGCGTCGACCTACTGGTACCTGCGCTCGACACCTCAGCTCATGCGCGACCTGGCAGACGTCTGCGCGCCCACCTTCGAGGGAGGCACGCCATGACCCCGCTCGCCCCTCACATCACGGCGTTCCTCCAGAAGCGTCTCGCGAGCGAGCGCCGCGCGAGCCCCCACACCTGTGCCAGCTACGCGTACGCATTCCAGCTGCTGTTCGAGTTCGCCAGCCAGCGGCTTCATCGCGCGCCATCGGACCTCGTCGTCGAAGCGCTCGACGCCGATCTGATCCTCGCGTTCCTCGAGCATCTCGATAAAGACAGGGGGAACTCGGCGAGGAGTTGCAACGCCCGGCTCGCGGCGATCAAGTCCTTCATGCGATTCCTCGAACACCGCGTGCCCGCCCTCCTCGACCAGATTCGACGCGTGCTCGCGATCCCCACCCAGCGGACCACGCACGCGATCGTGCGCTCGTTGGACAGACAAGAGTACCGAGCGATCCTCGACGTTCCCGACCCGGCTAGTCGCCTTGGCATCCGGGATCGGGCGATGCTGCATCTCGCCCTCGCGGGCGGGCTCCGCGTCTCGGAGCTGGTCGGCATGCCACTGGCCGCCGTGCGATTCGAAGGCCGATACCTCCACCTGTACATCCGGGGAAAAGGCCGCAAAGAGCGCACGCTTACGCTCTGGAAGGACGTCGCCGATTCCCTGCGCGCGTGGCTGGCGGTCCGCGGCGACGCACCGACTCCGGAGGTCTTTCTCAACGCCCATGGCGCTGCCATGACGCGATCTGGATTCGCGCGAATCCTAGAACGCCATCGCGCCGTAGCGATGAAGAGCCACGCACCCCTCCAGCACAAACGGGTCTCGCCCCACGTGCTGCGGCATACCTGCGCGCTGAACGTGCTCAGGGCGACCGGAGACATCCGCAAGGTCGCGCTCTGGTTGGGGCACGAGAGCACTCAGACGACGGAGGCGTACTTGCGGGCCGACCCAACGGAGAAGCTGAGCGCCCTCGGTGCGATGAAGTGCCCTGAGTTGCGGCCCGGCAAGTTCCGCGTGCCGGACCAGCTCATGGCGACGCTCAAGGCGGCCACCGTTATGCGGACGCCCGGGACCACGTACCCGTAGATCTCCTCCCCCCAGCACGGCGGGCTCCGCATAACCGAGCCCGCCGCATAACAGAAGTTATGGCGAGCTCGCCATAACTTCTGCTTTCCCCGTATCCCGCGAGCGGGAGCCCCTCGGGGAATGCAGCCGGGCATCTCGAGGAGCTCCGGGGGCCCGCCTTGGGCGAACGAGCCGACACGAACGCGGCTCGCGCCACAAGGAGACGGCGCCATGGACGACGACAAGGACAA
>PLIR01000574.1 GCA_003139415.1 Myxococcales bacterium
CAGACGGCTCCGACGGCTTTGCCTCCCTTTGGGTCAGGAATCCGCGAGACCAGCACGAGATGGTCCGCCGCCCAGCGCGTTCGAGTGAGGGGCGGAATCGAGGAGAGATCCCCCGGCTCCGGCACGTCGCCGCGCGCGAGGAATCGCATCGCCTCGTCGAGCTTGTCCGGGGCGTTCTTCGAGGGGGCGTAGACCCCGGCGAAGGTCACATCGGGGTTCTGGCCGAGCCCCGCGAGCGCGTCGTCGACGCCGCCCTTGTCCTCGAAGATCACCGGCGCCTGCGCGGTCGCCGCGAACAGGCTGACGACCATCTGCGCGGCCGTCTCCTTTGCGCGGAGCAGGCTGCGGCGCTCGTAGCGACTCAACCCCGCGTAGACGAGGAGCGCGACCACCGTGAGGAGGAGCGTCGTGGCCGCGACGAGGCGCGTACCGATGGACACGAATCGTACGGGGGGCGCCATCGCTTGATGCGAAGTCGCATCGCAAGGACCACGCCAGCGCAAGTCTCGCGTACCCAGCGCACAAAGCGGTTTCACCGTTCGGAACCCGAACCATCGAGAGAGGGCGCGCGTCCAGATCCCGAACGAGCAAATGGTGCATAGGCCCAAAATCTCGCGTGGTAGCGCTTGGCTCGGCGCTTGCTCCAACGCCCGCCGCTTCGTCAAGACGGTGGGAGAGAACATGGACAATCGCAAATGGGTTCGCCGCGGGTTCGGGTCGGTCGCGCTGGTCGCCGCGGGCGCAGGCACATGGGGTCTGGCCTGCAGCAGCGACAACAACAATCCCAATTTGACGGGACTCGATTCGGGCGGTGGGGCTCCTGACACGGGCGCGGGCTCCGCGGATACCGGCGCCTCGGCGACGGACGGCACCGTCGGCAGCGAGAGCGGTTCCCTCGCCGATTCGGCGGCCGACACGGGCAGCATCGACGCCGGCGTTCCCCCGCTGATCTCCCTCGTACATGCGGCGCCCGACGTCCCGCCCGTGCGATTCTGTTTCGGCCTCAGCCCGGCGGGCGCCCTCGGAGGGACCGAGGCCAAGCCTGTTGCTCCCAGCGGGTTGCCCTTCGGCGCAGGCGGCGCACTCGCGATCGCCCCGTCGAACGCGGCGATCATCTCCAGCGTCGACATCTACATCTGGGCCGTCCCTGCCAGCTCCATCAACGCCGCGAACGCCGCGAGCTTCGCCGACGCCGGCGATGCGGGGCAGGACTACGGCGCCTGCAGCGCGGCCGTCAATCTTCCGGGCTCCATGCTCTTCGCCATGATTCCGAAGGGCACCGTCCAGTACGACCACTCGTACATCGTCGCGATGGACGGTTGCCAGAACCCGGGCATCGACGGGGGCGCGGCCATATGCGGAGTGGTCACCACCGACGGCGGCACCACCGCGTATCCGTCGGGCACGGCGCTCGGCAATCTGCGCCTCGAGATCGTCGAAGTCGACAACACCACAGTGGTGCCCGCCAATGCGATCGGCGCGCAGTTCCTCCATTTGTCCCCGAGCCTGCAGGCGATCCTCCCCGCCGGCGTCATTCCCGGCATCACCTCGCCGGGTGAGGCAGGCGTCGACAACGACGATGGGGGAGACGCGGCCCCGCCGGCGCCCGTTTACAACTACGCGAACATCACGACGACGCCGGTCGCCTACAATGGCGTCTACGCCGGTCCGCCCGGCTCCACGGTGGCGGAGCCCACCGAGACCTTCACGGGGACGACGGCCGCCGCGGCAAACCTGGAGACCGCGGGCATCGGCATCCGCACGGCCTCCTTGGCGGTTCCGGCGCCCTCGCTCGCGTCGATCTCGCTCGACACCGTCGCCACGGCGACCCTGGGCCTCGCCGACGGGGGCGTCCCGCAGACGGCGTCGGCCCTCTTCATGACCGGCCAGTCCTACACCTTCGTGGCCATCGGCAACGTCGGGCAGACGCCCGCCACGAGCTCGACCTTCTTCCGCGTGATCGCTCTCCCGTCCGTGCATTGATGTGCGCAGATGGGCGGCCCAGATGAGCGCTCACCGCGCGAGAAACGCGACTCGATAGGTGGAAAGGGGATGGCCGACGTGTACGTATCTGCCAAGAACATCGCGCCGATCTGCGCACTCATTCTGTGTGCGTCGATCGCCCTCGCGGACACGGTGGCGGTTCCGCCTTCATTGCAGGCGAAACTTGCGGGCAAGCTCGCCCTCTTCGATCGCGCATTCGCTGGCCGGGCGGGCGATCGGGCTCACGTGCTCATCGTGATTCGGCCGGGCGAGCCGGCGTCCATGCGCTTCGCGGACGAATTCGCGGGAGCCCTCAAGCAGGTCGACGCCATCGGCGGTTTGGCGCACGACGAGGCGACTGCCGAATATGCGGGCGCCGATTCGCTGGCCGCCGCGGTGAAGGCTCAGCACCCGGCGATCGTCTACTTCTCGGCGGGATTCACGAACGAGGCGCACGCCATCGGCGCAGCGTTGACGGGTTTGGACGTGCTCACCATCGCCGCGGAGCCCGACGCCGTCGAAAAGGGAATCGTCGCCGGGTTCGACCTCATCTCCAACCAGCCGAAGATCGTAGTCAACCTCAAACAGGCCGAGCGCCAGGGAGTTCAGTTTACCGGCGCCCTCCTGAAACTCGCCATCATCACAGGGGGCTGACGAACATGCGCGCCATTCTCACCTCGTCCCTCGCGCTGCTCGCGCTCGGCCTGTGGCCGACGGCAGCGCTCGCCCAGACCGCCCCCCCCCCGCCTTCGGCATCCGCCGCGGTAGATGAAGCTTCGGCCGAGGACCTCGCCAGCGTCTTGAACGAGCAGGTGGTGTCCGGCGCGAGCCGCGTCACGGAGAGCATCGAGACGGCACCCGTCACGGCGTCCACCATTCGCGCGGACGACATGCGGAAGTTCGGTATCCGCACGCTCGGGGAGGCGCTCCGATTCCTCTCCGTGGGAGTCTTCACGTACGACGGGTCCAACGCCGTCGACAGCGTGACCGGCGCCCGCGGGGTGGGCATCAACGGCGACACGAACCGCCACTTCCTCTTCGTCATCGACGGCAATGTCGCGACCTCCAACCTGGGCACGACGACTGGCTGGTCGTTCGGGTTGCCGCTCGAGATGATCGACACGATCGAGGTCATTCTCGGACCCGGCTCGGTGCTCTACGGCGGCAACGCCATGCTCGGCGTCATCAACATCAAGACGAAGAGCGCACGGCACATGAGCGGCGTGCACGTCTATGCCGAATATGGAGTCTCCCCGTCTGCGACCGCCAGCGGGCACTTCAGCAGCTTCGGCCCGTCGGGCGACGGGACGAGCCCGCGCGGGTCCGCGAGCCTGGGCCACGTCTTCACCTTCTTCGGTCAAGACGCCGAGCTCACGGCCCAGGTGGAGTGGGCGAAGAACACCTTCGCGAACGCGCCGATCGCTCTTCAGACCCCCAGTCCGGCCACGATCAGCGGCGTGGGCGCGGTCCCGCAGTTCGGGGGGACGCTCAGCAACTTCGTCATCGACGCGAACACCGGCGGATATGCACGGATGAAGGTCGGCCGGCTCGTCATCGACGGCCAGTTGAACCAGGGCACACAGCCCTTGGTCGGGTCGGGCGCCGGCTATGCATTCCCCGACGGCTCACCCAGCGTGAGCTCGGAGTGGACAATCACGAACGCCCGGCTCGACGCCCTGTACTCGTTCGACGCAGGGCCTCGCGTCTCGGGGTTCATACGACCGTACATCTTGGCCGACAAATACCAGTCCACGCGTGCGGGCGAGATGGGCTCGAGCGGCTGCCCCGCCGGCGGCACGCCCGGCTCGCGCTGCGCCATCACCAACGATTTCGTCGTGAATCACCAGGGCCTGGAGGTGCAGGGTACGTGGGACCTCGCCGGGGATGGCGCCTGGCAATTGCTCGCCGGGGTCGACGGTCGTCTGCAGCAGACGGGCAACGTGAACAACGTTCAAGACCTCGCCTCGTCGAAGTACTTCGCACCCCTAGGCTCGTTCGACGCACAAGGGTTGAGCCTCGGAGGGTACGGCCAGCTGCGGGCCCAGCCCTGGAAGTGGCTCGGCATCAACGCGGGCGTTCGCGCCGACTGGTACCACAACGACGCGACGGGCCTCTCTTCCGAGGCCGCCAGCAACCCCGTCGTCACCGGACCGCTGCCGAGCATGGACGGCTCTGCCGTGTCCCCTCGCGGCGGCATCGTCGTCTCGCCGACCAGCACCACGACCCTCCACGCCTCCGTCGGTCGCGCGTTCCGCCCCCCGTCGGCCCTCGAGCGTTACACGACCACCGCGTCCGTCGAGCTGGCCGGCGACCTCAAGCCGGAGACCGTCACCTCCTTCGAGGCAGGCATCAAGCAGAAGTTCGGTGCGCAGCGGGCCCTCCTGACCGGCTTCGTCTCGCAGTGGTACGACATGATCGGCCTCGGCCAGGGAAGCGCCCTCGGCAAGGTGCAGTTCCAGGACACCGGCAACATCCAGAACTACGGCGTCAACGCGGCCCTCGAGGGTTCCCTCGGCTTGCAGCGTTTGCAGTATGCACTGAGCTTCACGTGGGGATACGCGCGGCAGACGACCCCGCCGCCGGACCTCGCCGGGCTGCCGACGGCCCTCGCTGCCACCGCCCAGAAAGAGGCGCCCTACGCCGTGAACAACATCGAACTTCAGGGCGCTCCCGCGCTATCCGGCAACGCGCGCGTCTCCTACGACTTCCAGGGCTTCGGGCCCGTGGCCGCCCTCGCGACCTCCGTGTACGGGCCGACGCTGACGTCGTTTGCATACACGAACGTCCTCGCGATCGCTCAGGGATCCGACATCCCCGTCTTTGGCTACAACTGGCGCAGCAACATCAATCCCAAATACACGGACCCGATGGTCGAGCTCCGGCTGACGCTGACGGGCCCCATCCCCCAGATGCCCGCGGTTCGCTACCGGCTCATGGGCAGCTACCTCTTCTCCTCCGCGTTCACGCCGAACGCCTACGGCGTGAACCCCGGCGGCACGGTGCCCATCGTCGCGAACGTCCCCGGCCTGGCATACACGCCGCAGGCCACAGGCCAGCTCTTTCCCACCACGGTGGCGACAGTGATGGCAGGCCTCGAATTCACGCTCGATCCGTAAGGAGAAGTCATGCTGCGCATCTACTCGCTTCTTTCCGCCGCCGCCGTCGCAGTTTGCGTCCTCAGTGGGGGTTGCAGCATGCCCACCCCCGGGAACGCCGAGATCGGGTGCGCCTATGACCCGCAGTCCAGTCCCCTTTGCCCAGGCTACGACGCTGGGCTCCGGGCAGTCGTCGACTCGGGTCCACGGGTCGCCGCCGAGGATGACGGGGCATCGGAGGGGGGGACCAACGTCTCGGGCCTGGGCATGCCGTGCAGCAGCTCCGCCGACTGCGCGAGCTTTGGCGCGGACTACTGCCTCATCGCTCCCAACGGCGGATTTACCTCGTTCTGTACGTACACGCACAGCACGGTGGCCATCTGCGGCGCAAGCTACGGCTCCTGCGATTGCTCGCAAAGCCCGATCGCGCTCGTCAACACGTACCCGCCGAGCATTTGCGTCCCGCCCTCGCTAGCGTCAGTCTTGCCGTCTTACGGGTGTACCTGTCTCAGTACGGGGTGAAGTCAGGCCGCTCGGCTGTGCGTACCGCGTCAGCCCTGATACAATGACGGCCTTATGGCAAGAGATCGACTCGTGGAGATCAAGCCCCCGGCATCGCAGGCGGCGCGCGAGCGCGACGTTGCCATCCGGAATGTACGGGATCAACTGATGCAGTTCATGGAGCGAAAGCTCGTAAAGGAGCGCGGCAAGGAACTGCGGTCGCTCGGTCCCGACGTGGCTTGCATGGTCGAGGGCCTCGCCGATTGCATGGCCATGATTCACTTCGACGTCATGCGCGCCGTTGCGAACCGCGACCCGGACTCGCACGAGCCCAAGCTCAGCATCGTGCGCGAGCCCGAGCGAAACAGATAAGATCGCGCGCCCACCTCGGACGAGGGTCCCCCCCCTAGAGCGTGCCCGCCCCGTGCGCTGCCGCATAGGCCTTCGCACGCTGCAAGATATGCAGCGTGTCCGAGACGTGGTCGCCCACCAGCGTCACGACGTAATTGCCTGCGTCGAGCTTCACGTCGATCTCGAGCCAGGAGTCACGTAGGCCGTACGGGTCGTTCGGTATCCGCGACGCGTCCACCTCGCCGTCGAGCACGCGGAGGTTATGGCATCGCAGCATCCGGGCGAAGCGCTCCGGATCGACGCCTCCCGGAGGCCGCACGAAGAGGTAGACACCCCAGACCGTGCACACGCCGTTGCATGCGTTCTGATGGAACTTCGAACGGACCCCGAGAACTCGGATCGAATCGAGCGCTCGCGCCTCTTCTTCCGCGGGCAGCGCGTCCCGGCACTCGTTGGCTTCCATGCTTGCGGCGCGCGCGGGCAAAGGGACGCGCGCGGCGCACGCGCCGGCGAGGAGCCCCAGCGCGGTGACCATAGCCCCGAGCGAAGCACCTCTGCCGATGGCCCTATTGACGTTGACGCCCACGCTGGAGATTACGTCCGGGCGCCGCGAAGGTTACGTACGGCAGCGTGCCGGCACGCGATTGCGTGGCGCGGCGGATCCCGGCGCGGGGGCCACACGCGGGTCGTGCAGCCCCCCCACCGGTCCACGGCGCTGCTGAGATTCGCCTCGGTCAGCGCATCGAAACGGAGGGCACGACCTTGGACGGAGCCCACGAGGTAGCGCGGTCCAGGATCCTCTGGGCGTCACGCGGCGAAGTCGTCGACACCTGGATGGCGAATCCATCCTGGGCGGGTTTGACGGCGATGTCGACGACGGCGTCCGGCAAGAAGAACGGGTCGCCGTCGTCGGCCATCTGCCCCAGTGTCGCGTCCGCGCTGTGGCACTCGAGAGCGCGGTCCAACCACTCGGCGGTCACGCCCGGCTCCGCGGCCACCGTCACGATGGCGCCGCGCAGCTGCGCGCGGGCGTCACTCTTCGACGGTTCCGTGCCGCTGTAGAGAGGACGCACGCCCGTGACCGTTTGCCCGCCCAGAAGGGCGGAAATCGGCTGCCCTTCGTTGACGCCATTGCAGCGCGTGGTCGCGATGTAGTTGGCGTGATCGGCGGCGGTCTTGGCCTGCGCGTTCGTATCCGACGAACCGCAGCCCGCGACGGCAATCGCGACGAGAGCTGCGGCTGTAACTGCATAGTGCCCCGGAAGGAGCAACGAACCATGGCTGAGGTGCTTCATGTTTTCGGCCTCCAGTCGGGAGACAGAAGCATCAGGCGCGCCAACTTTTCCGCTCGCGCTACCCTCATTCCTGGTCGGAACAGCTCAACCTGGCTGGCCTCGGCCTGCCTAAAAAACGTGCCCCACTCTCCACAATGCAATGTCTGTCCACGTTGGTACGTCGGACCTTGATCCTCGGATGCCTCCCGTGACCGGCGTGTCCTGATGTAGATCTGAGCCCACCATGCTCACCCGGCGGATCACTTCGATCGTCGCCGTCCTTGCCGCTGCCGTCTGGCTGGGCGGAATCGTCGCCCTCGGCGCCGTCGCCGCGCCTATCGTCTTCTCCCGCGTCGCGTGGCCACAGAACGCCGACGCGATGAGCCTTGTCTTCCATCGCNNGAGCGTCTCGCCTCGCATCGCAGCGCTCCACGCCGGCGGCGCCGTGCGGGGCGTGAACGCGGCGGGCCTGGAGCTCGCGCACCTGCACGGCGTGGCCGAAACGCTTGGGAAGACGGAGGTGGGCCTGCTCGTGGTCGTCCTCGTGCTCCATGTTCTGTCCTAGCCCCGCGTCGTCTTCCCGCGTGAACGCCTTGCTCAGGCCCACAGAGTGCTCCGGGGCGGCGGCGGTGTCGCAGAAAAACGCCGTGGTCATGGTGCCGGTTTCACGATGGAGCGAAGCTTTGGGAAGAGCTCCAAGAATGACAACGTCGAGAGCCTGCGCCCGCCTTTGCATCGCCGTCGCCTCGGGGCTCGGCTGCGGAGGCACCAACGGCAACGGGAGCGGCGGCAGCGATGCGGCGTTTGGCGGTTCCGCGAGCGGCGCATCCTCCGGCGCCAGCTCGTCGGGCGGAGTCGACAGCAGCATCGGCTGCGCGGCATCGTGCGACGGCGGCGCGCCCGCATCGTCCCTGCGGACGGGCGTCTCCCCGAGCGACAACTTCGACCTCTCCGGCTACACGCTCACCATCCCCGTNNGGGTACACGTCGACTTTCTTCTACACGGGCTCGGATGGCGCCATGGTCTTTTACGCCCCTTCGAACGGAGCCTCGACGATCATGGACGGCAACCCGGACCACTCTCGTTCCGAGCTGCGCGAGATCTTCGACGGCGGCGACGGAAGCGTGGACTGGACGAACAACGCCGGCGGAACCATGACCGCGACGT
>PLIR01000541.1 GCA_003139415.1 Myxococcales bacterium
CTCCATGTACACGGGCGCGTTCGAGGGCGGGTTGACGACGTCCATCCAGTGCGGCCGCTGGGCCCCCGCGAAGTCCGCGACCGTTGGAATGCCCGAGAAGTTGCACCCGGCTTGCTGCTGCCACAGGCCGAAGGGCCGCGGCGTGGTCAGGTAGTCGTTCGCCTGCTCGAGGGTGATCCCCGGGAGAAGGCCAACCGCCGTCTCCTCGTCGGTATGGGCGCTGATGAGGGCCGTCGGCGAGGTGCACGACGTGCTCAGCGGCGGCACCTGGTCTTGAACGAGGACCTCCGGCCAGTTCGGTTGCCGGGGCGTCCAGGGCGGAGGCGGGTTGCTCAGATCCGTCACCACCCAGTGCGGGTGCTCGGGGAACGGATACGTGTAAACGAGTGGGTCGCCTTGGGGAACCGGGGTGCAGATCGGGTTCTCGAGGACTTCGGGGTCGAGGATATCGTTGGTCTGTCCTTGGTCGTCGTAGCGAGTGTACGAGATGCTGCCTTGCGCCATCTGGACGGGGGTGTTGCCGGCGAGGTCGGTGCCCGTATGCAGGATCGACAAGCGGGTGGCCGCCGCCAGCTCCGCGGCCGCGTAATCGGGGCTGCCGGGCTGCACTTCGACGTAGGGCTGGGGCGACGTGTCGGTGACCGCGCCCGAGGGGATGTTGTCCGACAGCTTCGAGTCGGTCTGGTAGGCGTACTCGACGAGATCCGGCCGCTTGCGAACCGCCGGAATGCTGACCATCCAGTCCGAGAGGATGGCCTTCGCCCGCGGATCGTAGCCGGGGGTGTTCATCGGCATGTGGGGGTAGAGGGCCAGGTCATCGACGTAAGCGAAGGTCGAGTCGGCGTTGCGATAGATGATGCTTCGCCAGGGGGCGTAGATGGCGGAATGGGCGGCGCCGGCGTTCGCCACGACGAATACGTCGGCCGCGGGATTCCCCGCGGAGTCCACGCGCGGGAGGTCCACCAGCGACGGCGTGATGTACGGGATAAGCTCCGTACCCGTCGGGCCCCGGCCGATACGGGGGCTGTAGCGCTCGAGCGGAAACTGGAAGATGCCGCCGTAGGAGCTCGGCAAGAAATCGAGCACGCACGTGAGGACGGGGTTCGTGACGCTGGGGTAGCCGCGTGGGTTGTGGCAATGAGAGCAGTTGCCGAGCACGTAGCCCTGAGCAGTGAGCTCGGCGTGGTTGCGTGGCGTGCGGCTGCCTTGTGATTGCTCGAGGGGGAGCACGTCGTCGAGCGACTGGATCCCCGTGATGACCCCGTAGTCGATGAAGCGCTGAAGCTGCGTCAGCTCGTCGGGCCCCGTCGCCTCGATGACGCCGTGGGTGGCGAGGGGAAAGCGATTGATCTGGAGCGGCGCAAAGCCCAAAACGAACGACTCGCTCGCGCTCCCCATGTGACACTCCTGGCATCGCGCGCTGCCCGGGACCGCGTAGTGGCGGGCCGCGCCCGCCGTCACCAGGGCCACGTCGGGCTCGGCCGGTTGCCCGGTCAGGATGTCGGCGGCGAGCGGCTCGTTCGTGTTGTAGAGGAGGAGTGTGTCGCTGAAGGGCTCCCCGCTTCGCAGCGGCGTCTGGACGAGATCGGCCTCTGATTCGTCCGCGCGCCAGAGATACGTGCCGAAGAGCGCCGTTGCGTTGGCCGCCGTCCCATCGGGGTTGTTGTTGTCCGGGCGCGAGACAATGAGGCGGGTCTCGATCTTTCGGTACCGAAGGCTGCCGTCGGTATCGATGATCTCCTTCATGAAGGTCTTGTAAAAGCGCGTGTTCGGCGGGATCTCGAACTTTTGGGTAGCCTTGTCGAAGTGGATCGACTGGCCGACGGGAACGCGGACGTAACGGAGCTTGCCCGCGTCGTCGGACCAGAGCGGGTAGCCCGGCGCGTAGGCGACGACGCCGTACTGGGCCAGCGTGGCGCTGTCGAGCGTGAAGAGATCCGTGTCGCTCAAGTGCGGCGGTAGGCCCAGCACCTGCGAGGGGGTGCCGGATGCCTGCGTCTGCGCCGCCGCGAACTTCGCGTCCATGGCCATCGCCTTGTCCATCTGGAGCCACATCGAGCCCGCGCTGGGGACGCAGTTCCCGATGTTGGTCATCGCGTTTCCGTCCTGCGGCGACAGCATGAACGAGCTGACGGTCCCGGCGTCGCCCCCTGCTCCACCTGCTCCGCCGTCGGCTGCGCTCGGCGTGAACGAGGCCGGTTTGCCTGCGGCGAGCCACTCGAGGACGGCGTTCGAGAATTGGTACACGGGATCGTTTGTCTTCGATCGCGCCGTGTACGTCAGGCCGTCGGGGCTGTCGCACGGCGGCATCGGATCGTCGGCCGCCCCCGGATCGGGCGGGTTCGGGCACTTCGCGTCGATGACGTGAGCGATGACAGCCGACGTCATGAACTCGGTGAAGGTTCCCTCGCCCGTGATCTGGAATCCGCCTTGGCCGACGGAGTTCGAACCGTGGCACGAGCCGCAGATCTGTTGGAACTCCTGGTTGAGATCCGAGACCAGGATGGGCGGCGTCGCCGAAGACGAGCTGACGCTCGTCGACATCGCCACGAGCCTCGCGGGCAGGGACTCGGCGTGCGCCTGCATGCACGCGCCGACCGTGGTCGTAGGCAGGCCCCCGTCCGTCGACGTGGTCGCCGCTGTCGGGCTCTGATCAAGAAAGGCGGGGGCGTTCTCCTGCGCGCAGCTTGCCAACGCGACAAAAAACACGCTGAGCAGAAAAACGATGCTTCCGGCCCGGCGCATTCCACATTCCCTTCCGCGGGGTGGCGCATTACCACGACGGCGCTACGTGCGAGAGCTACAAGACGGTGAACTCTGGGGCCGAACGCGGCCTGCGAGTTTCGCCCTGGCGGAGTACTCCGTCCGACTCATCCGGATTTCGGTGGCTATCTCCGCAAATCGAACGGTCCTCGAGGGAGAGGGTCGGCGATGTCCCGGCGGGCGCCGATCGAGATTAGATCTCGAAACTACGCCGGATTAAGGCGCACCAGTGGCTCTGGGCCGGTGCCTGGCTCGGGACTTGTACATGTGGCGCCAATCAAGTGTCCCGCATCCGCTCGGGGTCTGGGCACCGGACGCACTCTCCCTGGAGGAATTCGCAATGAAACTCATTGGTAAAAGCATGGTATTCGGGCTTTGTGCGGCTGCTGCCGCCATGGCCTGCTCGTCGGGGCACGCGCCCTCGACGACGGTGGGCACCCAAGCCCCCGCCGCCAGCGGTGGCACCGGCGACATCGGCCTCGCGCTGACGCTCCCGGGCGGCGAACACATCACCACCCTGAGCTACTCGCTCAGCAACGGCGGCGCGCCGCTGACTGGCTCGTACAACATCGGCCAGACGGGCGTGCTGAGCTTCACGATCGGCAGCGTCCCGGCCGGCTCCGGCTACCGGCTCCAGCTGACCGCGACGACGGACGACAAGACCGTCACCTGCTCGTACCCCGCGGCGGACGTCGCGCTCACGACGGAGACGCCGTTCTCGGTCCTGAACCGCACGACCACGACGGTCAACGTGAACCTGCAGTGCGTCAACGTCGCGGGCCAGGACTCCGGCTCGCTGATCGTCAACGCCGTCGAGAGCGCCTGCCCGGTGTGGAACACGATCGTCGCGAACCCCGAGAACATCACGCTCCCCAACGGCGCGAATGTCGACGCGGGTTCTGGGGCCACCGCCGGCAGCACGGCGTTTTACCCGAACCAGGGCACGCCGGTCACGGCGGTCCTCAACGACGGGCAGTCCCTCGTGCTCGTTGGCAGCGCCACCGCCCCGAACCCGGGCGCGCTGGCCTTCAACTGGACGACCACGGGCGGCACGCTCAGCTCCGCCGCTGGCACCCTCGACCCGAACAGCACGGACGCGGGCACCACGAACCAGACGGTCTTCACCTGCCCGAGCGCCCCGAACCCGACGGCGACGTACACCGTCACGCTGACCCTCAGCGACGGCTTCGACGCGGCGGCCTGCGACGCGAACTGGACGACCGGCACCGTCAGCATCGAGTGCTCCAACCCGGCTCCCTGCGGCGGCGCTCCCTACGCCAGCTCGAACGGCGGCGTGTGCAACGTGAACGGCACGAGCACCCCCGCGACCACCGACGCGAACGGCTTCCCGTACGTGACGACGGGCGCGACCGACCCGAGCAACCCCGGTGACTTCTGCTGCGCCGGCGCTTGCGGCGACGGCTCGCAGCTCGAGGCGGCCCTCGGCCTCTCGGCTCCGGCGACCCCCGCGCAGGCTCTCCCGAGCGGCGGAACGTGCGCGGCCGTCAGCGGCCACGCCCTCCTCGACGTCGCGGGCTGCTGCTTGCCCCTCCTGCCCTGCACCACGGGCACCTCGAACTGCGTCCAGTGCGGCGGCAACACCAGCGGCCTTTGCACCCCGACGGAAGCCGCGATCGTCCAGGTTGACATCAGCAAGGGCGTCGCGACCGCTCCGGGCGCGGACCCGGCCGGCTGCTACACCTGCCTCGATGGCAACGACTGCCTCGACGACAGCCATGGCAACTCGGGCAACGAGTGCGGCGACGCACTCTCGTTCGGCACCTCCACGGAGTGCCTCGCGACCCTGAACTGCATCATCGGGAGCAACTGCGACTCGGCCGGCGCGATCAGCATCTGCTACTGCGGCACGGCCCCCGCGTCGACGACCTGCGCCTCGAACCCGAGCGCCGAGAACGGCTCTTGCGCCGCGACGATCGCTGCTGGTCTCTTCAACAGCACGACCAACATGGCGTACGCCACCACCGACGGCACGGACATCCTGCCGAACCTCACGAACAACACGATGGCCTCCGGCATGGCAGACCAGATCTTCCAGTGCGGCCACAAGTGCGCGAGCGTTTGCCAGTAACACCCAGTCACGAAGTACGGGCGGTTTGACCGCCTGATGCATCGCGCGAGAGGGCGTCGGGAGACCGGCGCCCTTTCGTGTTTTGTGAGCGCGCTTCCTGGATCCAGCGACGCCCTTGATAGGGCCCGAGCGCGGCTTCGGGCCTTTTCCGGGTGGGGAGAGCTCTCGCTTCGTGTCCTCCGCGTGGACGGTGTGTGACTTGTTCCTGCGAAGGCGCCACAACCGTTGCAGTCATCGCGACTTCGCGTAAAACGGGGCGGCTCTCACGGCACCCTTGCGCGTACAAGCAGCGAAACTCGCTCTCATGTCACTTCCTGGAAAGAGCCGATTTTGCCTCGCTTTGCGCCATGCGCACGCGTTGAGCCGGCTGTCGTGCCTCCTGGTCATGGCAGGCTGCGTTGGCTCCGGTGGCGAGCCGCCGCCCGTCGGGTCGGGGCCGGCGGACGCGCAGGCACCCGACGCGACGAGCCACGAGGCGGGCGCCGCGCACGACGCGGCCACCAGCGACGCGACGGCGGAGGCTGCGTCGGGCCCTACGACCCCCGCGACAGCATCGCTGTCTGCCGCCGCGATCGACTTTGGCGGCGTAAACTGCGGGGTCTCGCCGCCGCCCAGCAAGGCCCTCACGGTGACGAACACGGGAGGTTCGACGCTTGCCGTCTCGGCGACGGTCCTCGGGTCGACGTTCACGTTCGCGTCGGGGAGCGCGACGACCCTCACGCTGGCCGCCGGCGCGTCCGGCACGTTGACGCTGGAGGCCACCGTCCCTGCATCCGCCACCGCGGGCACCCCGCTCACGGGTTCTCTCGCGCTCTTCACCAACGATCCGACCGGTCCAGATCGCGCGATCCCGCTGCAGGTCACGCCGACCGGGGCAACCCTCAGCGGAACCTCGACGTACGTGTTCCCTGCGACTGCGATCGATGTCGCGTCGACCCCCGTGGCCTTGCAGCTCACGAACTCCGGCAATGCGAGCGCGACCTACGGCGTTGGCACCCTCTCCAATTCGGAGTTCAGCATCAGCGGCGTTGCGAGCGGCGGCATCACGCTGGCCGCGGGCGCCTCGTGGTCCGGCACGGCGACGTTCACTCCTTCGGCAACGTCGACGCAGACCGGCACGGCTTCGGTCACTGCGACGAGCGGGGCCACGTGCGGTTCCGGTGTCTCGCAGCTTGGCTTCAACGGCGCCGGCACGGAGGCCGACCTTTCGGGGTGGCCGAGCAACAACTCGCTCGACTTCGGCTCGGTCGACTGCGGCGGGTCGGCGCCGGCTTCGCAGACGATCACCCTCGTGAACAACAGCTCGGACGTCGTCGCGCACATCACCAGCGTCGACACGTCGCAGGCCAACGGCTTCGGTGTCAGCGTTGCGGCGTCCACCCCGATTGCCGCCGGAGGCACGCTCGCCATCACGGTGACAGCGCCAGCCGTCGCGGCGACGTCGTCGCTGAACACGATCTCGGGCACGATCGTCCTCGGCACCGACGCCTCGCCGTCCACGCTGACGCTGACGCTGACCGAGGAGCCGCAAGGCGCGATCCTCGCTTTCCAAACTTCGTCGCAAACGTTCGGGAGCTTCGGTACGGTCATTCTGCTGCAGTCGGGGTCGCAGAGCTTCAGCGTCGTCAACAACGGCAACGCGTCGGCCAACGTCTCGCTGTCGGCCACCGAGAACGCCGCGAGCGACGATTCGGACGCGGGCGCCGAAGCAGGGGCGGACGCAGAGGCGCTGGGCGACGGCGGTTCGGCTTCGCCGTTCGAGCTCTCGACCCCGTCGTTCGCGCTCGGCGCCGACAGCACGGAGCAAGACTCGGTGACGTTCCGGCCCTTGCACGCCAACGCGACGGTCGGAGCGCTCGCGATGGGCGTCGCCTCGTCCACCGTCCTCTGCGCTCCGCTTCCCGCCGCGCTTCCACTGTCGGGCAGCGCGATCGGCGGAGGTCCCGACGTGACGCCCATGGCCCTCGCGTTCGCGGCGACGTGCGGAGGCGCGGCCCCCGCGAGCCAGACGGTGTTCGTGGTGAACGACGGCACGGTGGATCTGAACTGGACGATGACCGGCGTCAGCGGACCCGGGGAAAGCGAGTTCACCGTCACATCGAGCCCGGCCCCAGGCCTGCTGATCCCGGGTGCATTCGCGACGATCACCGTGAAGGCGGTCGCGGTCCCTTCGCCGGCGCCGCACCCGAACCCCGCCGAGAACACCGCCCAAGTCACGATCACGACGGACGTCCCCTACGATCCGCCGCACGTCATTTCCTTGAGCGAAGTCCCACTGGGCGACCAGCTCTCGGTCTCCACGAGCGACCTGCGTTTTGGCCAGATCCCGCTGAATACGAGCATCAGTCAGACGTTCACCGTGTCCAACAACGCGAACGCCGGCTCGCCGGCGGCCACGGTCTCGCTCTCCCCCGGCAACTCGGCATACACGGTCCAGTCGGGGGGAACGATTGCGGCAGGTGGGTCGGCCACGGAGACGGTGTCGTTCGATCCGACGGCGGCGCAAGGGGACGTGTCCTCCCTGTCGTTCACGACGAGCGACGCGCTCTGTACGCCCCTGCCCGCGGCCATCGTGCTGAGCGGAACGGGCACGGCGGGCTCGCTCTCGCTGTCCGCGACGACGCTCACGTTCGGGACCAATCCCAGTGATCCGAACGGGCTCGTCGCCTGCGGCTCGACGGGAACGACACAGACGCTCAGTCTCTCGAACGTCGGCACCCAGGCGCTGAACGTGGAGACCGCGACGCTCGGAAAGGGAGCGAGCTCGCCGTTCTCCCTGTCCGGTCCGGGCGCGACGCTGCCGCTCCTGATCGGGATCGGCGGATCGTCCAGCATCACGATCACGCCTGCGGCGATCCCGCAGGCGGTCGCCGACCCGAACGATCCGTCGGCTTTCAGCGACGTCCTCACGATCACGACCGACGCGACCAACGACACGCCGCACACCGTCACCCTCACGATGCAGCCCTACGGTACCGTGATCGCCAGTACTCCCTTCCACTCGACGTGGAGCTTCGGGACCGTCGGCGCCGGGTCGATCGGCACGTTCTCGAACACCATCCAGAACACCGGCAACGCCACCGCGTCCGTGGCCCTCAAAGACCTCACGCTTCCGCAGATCTTCGGCCTTGCCAACAATCCCACCGCAGCGGCGGCCAACGCAGTGACCGAACTCGTGGGGCAGTTCACGCCTCCCTCGGAGAACGGCACGTGGTCGGATCAGGGGGAGCTGGTCGTCAGCGCCCCCGCTTTCTGCGAGCCCCTGCCGACGCAGTGGGACAAGCCGACCGTCAACCTGTCGGGGAGCTCGACGGCGAAACCTGTCGTGACCTTGACCGGCACCTTGACGTTCCCGACGACGAACTGCGGCAGCTCCGCTCCTGCGGGACAGGCGATCACCCTGACCAACCAGACCAATCAGTCTTTCGCCTTCACGGCGCGTTTCAACTCCGGGACGTTCTACACGGCGGCGATCGGAAACGTGGTAGTCGGCGGCGGAGACGCCTCGGCGACGGACGCGGGCGGCGCCACCACCGTGGCGGACGCCGGGAGCTTCGGGGTGACGGGCGATGGCGGCTCGCTTGCGGGGTCGGGGACGATCCTCGCCAATGGGGTTACCGTCATCGTCGTGACGCCCACGACGATCACGCCCGGGCCCGCGGTCGCGGCGGGATCGGCGCCGTATGCCGACGATCTAATCATCTCCATCGCGTCGACCCCCCCCGCGAGCTTCACGATTCCGATCTCGTGGGCGCTCAATGGTGCGGTACTGTCGCTGCCCGAAGGGCTGGGCACCAATACCGATTCCAACGGCGCGCTCTTCTATCCAGCGGATTCGCAAAGCGGCTTCGCGCTTCCGATGGTCAACACCGGGACTGGGACGGCCACTGTGAGCTTCGGCGTGCAGCCCACGGGCGCTTTCAGCTTCTCTCCCAGCCCGCCCATCACGGTCGAGCCGGGGATCCGGGCGCTCCCCGTGCTGACCAGCGGCGCCTCCGACGCCAAGTGCCCCTCTCTGACATCCGGGTCGGTCACGTTCCTTTACTCCGGCCCTGTTTGCCAACCGTTCCCCTACTCCCAGGTGAAGATCGAATCCTGCGTCGGGACCTACTAAACCCCCGACATCACGCGCGCGCCCGATCGCCCCCCAGACCGAGCCTTTTCAGGAGCAAGCCATGGCACCCTCTCGTTCCACACAGCCGCCGTCAGGTCTTCCGGACACGACGAAGAGCACCGAGCTATCGGTGGATCACGCCCTCGCTCTGTCCCTGGCAGACGAGACCGAGGCGGCGCTGCGATGGGGGGCGGCGGCGCTCGAACTCGGTCGTCGCGGGCCCGACGCCGTCCTGGTGACGAGCAAGCTGCTCGAGCAGATGGGCCGGCGACGCGCAGCGGTCGAGGGGCTAGGCCTCGCGGTGGGCCAGGCGATCGAGGACGGGAATCTGCCGCTGGCGATGGCGGCGGTCGGTGAACTGCGCGCGCTCGGCGTCGACGCGACGGGGCCCATCGAGCAGGTGGCCGCCACCTTTTGCCGCGGATCCTCGCGTCTGCGCGCGTCCGAGCCGCCCCAAGTTCTGCCGCAGCTCGGGGAGTTCCAGCCACTGAGCCCGTTTCTCACGGGTCCCGCGCTGGCGTCCAAGGCGGCGCATATCCTCGAGGCAGCCGTGCACGCGTCCGACGAGGTCGTCGGCCGGGAGCTTGGCCCCGTAGAGCCCCTTCCGCTCTTTAGCAACTTGCCGCAGGACGCCCTGAAGGACCTCCTCGGCGCCTTCGAGACGCTCTTAGTCGCCGCGGGCGAGAGCGTCATCCGCGAAGGCGAGGAGAGCGGCGCTGCATTCCTGGTCGCCCGCGGAGAGCTCGAGATCGCCCGGCGGAACGGTTCGAGCGAAGCCGGCCCCCCCACTCTGCTGACGCGCCTCGGTGCTGGGTCGTTCTTCGGTGAGATGGCCCTGCTCTCTCATCTCCCCGGCGCCGCCACGGTCGTCGCCACCCGTCCTTCGATCCTGCTTGTCGCGCGTCGGGAGCGCATCGAAGCGATCTCGCAGCGGCACCCGGAGCTCGCCGAGGCCATGGCCGCCCATTGCCGCCGGCTGTCCGTCGCGAACCTCGGCTGGGCCTCCCCGGTCATCGTCGCCGTTCCGCCGCGCGAGAGGGCCACGCTCGTCGATCGGTTCGAGACACGCATCTTCGAGAGCGGCGACAGGATCGTCGAGGCGGGGCAGGAAGCCGATGGCCTGCACCTCATCGTCTCCGGCGAGGTCGCGGTCGTCGCGCACGACGGCGGCGAGCAAGTGGCCCTCGCGGTGCTGCTGCCTGGCGAGACGGTAGGCGAGGTCGAGCTGGTGCTCTGCCGACCGGCGGTCGCGGACGCGATCGCGGTGAGACCCACGGCGTCGCTTTACCTGCCGCGCGAAGAGTTCATGGCGCTCGTCCAGGATCATCCGGCCATCCTTCATGGGCTCTATGGGATCGCCGTTCGTCGTCACAACGAGACGCGCCTCGCGCTCGATGCGGGGTCGTCGGACGTGGCCGACGAGCTCCTCGACGAGGTGCCCGCGCCCCCTCCGCCGGTCATCGAGCCCCCCGCCCCGAGCAGCCGCAGCGGGCGCGCGGCTGCCTGGCCGTTGACGACCGTCCGACCTGGTTCGGTGCCGCCGCCCCCCGTGACCCCCGCGCGCACGACGGCGAACTCCCCGGTCCGCGAGCCGCGAAGGCGAACGTTGCCTCCGCCGATGATGCCCGCGCGTCCCGAAGCGCCCTCCCCCATCCCCTCACGGAGGGTCGAGGTCATGCCCCAAGAGGCGCATGCCGCGGAGGAGCATGGCGGCGCGCCGGTCAGCGTCCCGCCGCCGTCGCGGGCTCCGAGCGTCGTGCCGACCATCGCTACGATCCGACCGGGCGACCAGCCGTCGCGCTTTTGGGAGCGCTCCAAGTCGTTCGGTCAGATGACCTTCGCCGCAGCGGCAGCCGGAACCGTCGCCTTCGTCGCGCTGCGCGGCGAGCCCGCGAGGACCACTCCCTCCGCAGGCGCGCGAGGGGCGGATCTGAGCTCCCTCGACGAGCCGCGCGCTCCCGTGCTCACGGTTCCGCCAGTCGTGGCGCCGGCTCCGGCCGCATTGTCGAGCGCTGCGCCCGCGGCGACGAGTCGGAGCGTGCACTTCGTCGCCCCGGCCCAGACGGCCACGATCGCACGGCCGCGAACTGTGGCGGTGACCGTCGAGCCGGCTCCCGTGAACGTCGCGGCCCCGCCGGCGCCCCCTGTGGCTCCCAGCGCGGGATCGGCGGCGACGTCTCAGCAGGCCCCGAAGCCTGCCGCGCCGCCCGCCCCCACCTTCGCTTCCGCCGCCGCGCCGACCAAGGACGCGCTCAGCGCGACCGAGTTCGGAGGGCGTGAGTGATTCGTAAAAGCATCTCCCTCATCGCCGTCGCGGGCGCCTTCTGTCCCGCCACGGCGTGGGCTCAGGCGCCGCCCGGCGAACCGGCCGCCGCGGCGACGAGCGACGCGGGCCGCGCCGATACGCTCTTCACCGAGGCGAAGGGGCTGCGAGACACGGGACACTACGCGGAGGCGTGCCCCAAGTTCGCCGAGAGCCGGAGCCTCGCCAACGGCGTCGGGGTGACGCTGTATCTGGCCGATTGCTATGAGAAGGTCGGCAAGACGCAGAGCGCGTGGACCGAGTTCCGGAACGCCGAGGCGTTGGCGCGCGCCAAGGGCGACAAGCGGGCGGACGTCGCGGCCGCGCGTGCCCAGGCTCTCGAGCCGAAGCTCAATCGGGTGACCTTGGCGATTCCGCTTGCGGTCGGGCAGGCGGTGCCGCTCGTGGCGGTCGACGGGACCGCGGTCCCCGCCGAACAGCTGAACTCCGCGCTCGCCATGGACCCGGGTGACCACCTGGTGCAAATCACGCCGCCCGGCCAGCCGACTCGAGTCCTGCCGTTGCACGTGGATCCAAGCGTTTTGTCGATCGTCGTTCCGCTCTCCGAGCCGGAGCCCGCGGTGGTCGTGCCCGATGGCGCGGGCGCGGCACCTTTGGCCGCTGGTGCGGCGACGGCCGACCCGGGGGCCACGAAGCGCTGGGTCGGGATTGGGCTCATCGCCGCGGGAGTTGGCGCGGCCGGCGTCGGGACCTGGCTCCTCACGTCGAAGGTCACGGACATGACGCCCGAGGGAATGCCCTGCGACTCGCACACCCGAGCCGGCTCGACCCCGTGGGCGGCGGTCCTCTTTGGCGCCGGCGGAGTGGCGGCCGTCACCGGGATCGTGCTGATTGCGACGGCGCACCACACGACCGAGGTCGCGCTGGGGCCGATGGCGCTGCCGGGCGGCGGTGGCGCACTATTCCACGGGGCGTTCTAGCTGGGTCGCTGCGCGGCGCGCCCGAAGCGCGAGCGCGAAGAGGGCCGCAGCGAGCCACACGGCGCTCGGACCACGTGACGTTGCGCGAGCCGCGACGCCGCACCCGTACTCCGGTGTCGGCAGGGCCGAGGCCTCGAGCACCGGATCGTTGTTGGGATCGATGCCGTTCTTGATGTCCGTCACGAGGTGCGCGTCCGGTCCGGCCTGGAGTTCTCCCAGCGCGCTCACGAGCGAGGGGTCGTCTTCGTTGACGGGATCGGAGCTCAAACCGTACTGCTGCACGAGCAGCGTGCCGAAGGGACGCAAGGGCGTGCCGCCACCCGTCGTCTGGTGGCACAGATAGCAGCCGCCGTTCGGCCCGCTCGGATCGAAGATGGCGGTGAGCTGCAGCGTGTCCTTGACGACGAGCGGATAGCCCGGGTGCGCGGTCGCTTCACCGGCCCAGAGGGCGACGAGACCGGCGACGAGGCAAGCGGTGATGGGCTTCATCTGCGACGGTCCTCGTCAGAGCCACACGTGGAACTGCGCGAGCCAGGTGGTCGAGTTGGAATAGCTCGCCGCGGTGCCGAGCGTCGCGGCGATCCCGGTCCTCGTGTAGATGCCGTCGAATCGAAGATCGACGTGCGGGAGGAGAAACCATACCGCCGACACCCACCCATCGTACGACGCGGGCTCACCGCTCGCGCCGCTGTTCATGATCTCGGACGTCAGCATGAGGTGCATCCCCTGCGTCGGCTCGTAGTCGGCTTGCGCGAAGCCGGCGTAGCCCCCTCGGTGGCCGTTCCACGTCAGCGACTGGTACACGGAGTCGAACTCGGCCAAAAGGACGAGCGGCTGCCAGGGCGCATACCGGACGAAGGGGCCGTTCGAGTAGCGGTAATCGGTCACCCCATAGACGATGTCGCGCGTGGCCCGGGTGAACATGCTGCTCACCCCCGCGGCGAGCGTCGTCGTCGGTGCGTATTCGAAGTATCCACAGTACCCGCGCTCCCGAAAGACGTCCTCCTGGATCGCGAAGTTGCCGGCGATGGCCATGAGCTCACCGCGGAAGTTCTCTTTGCTGACCGCGAGCGAGACGCCATATTGCTGGCTGGCGTCCATGTCCGTCCGCGTGAGCGTCCGCGCCCAGAGCGTGTGCTCGATCATCCGGATGCCGAACGGCAGGTTGATGCGCCCCCCGCGCAGCAGCCACGAGCCCTCGTCGTCGAGTTCGACCCCGATCCAGTGCTCACGCGAGATGATGTTGTCGTCCGCGCCGGTCGTCAGCGACGCTGTCAGGTCGCCCTGGGGCACGTAGCCGATGCTGCCGGCCGCGCGGAACCGGCCGATTTTGAGGTCGCCGTACAGATCGGCGCGCATCGTGATGAGCTCCTGCTCCAGGGGCGCGCCTTCGGATTGATTGCTGAAGTACGCCTCGCGGAAGTCGGCGCCGAGGCGCAGCTGCTCTGGCGTCTTGACGAGGCCCCAGAGAAACTCCCCCGTCCGATCGGCTTCTCCATCGCCCTCGCCTTCTCCGTAGCGCATGCGAAGCAGGAGATCGCTCTGGGCGTGGCCGTACTCCGTCAGCGCGCCAGCCCCTCCCGACGGATCGGTGTGGCACGGAGTGCACCCCGTGTACCCATGGCGAATCATCCACGGGTAGGCTTGGGCCGGCGACGTCAGGAGAAACAGCGCGACGCACGCAGCGACGGCCAACGCCCAGGAGATCAGACGCCGCGCAATCATCGAAGGGTTCGGACAGGGTCCAAGCGTCAGAGGAGAAGGAGCCGTCGCGGCCAGCCGCCGGCGGGGACGTCAGCCCTTCGATACGCGAAAGCTCGCGGAGACGTCGACATCGGGCTTCACGGTCACGCCGAGGTACACGGGTACGGTGATGCCGAAATCGTTCATGTTGATCCGAAACGTCCCGTGGGCCGCGAGGGCCGACCCGGCGTCCTGGGCGTCGTAGTGGACGACGAGCGGACGGCTCTGCCCGTGCAGGCTGATCGTCGCTTGCACGTCGCCCTCGGCCTTTTCGCCGGGATTTGGAAACTTCAATGCGGCGCGCGGCACGGTGAGCGTCGCGGCGGGAAACTTCGGGACTTCGAGGTACTTCTCCTTCATATGGTGATCGCGCAGGGAGATGCCCGTCGTGAGGTTTGCGAGCGGCACGGTGATGACGACGTTGCCGCTGTCCTCCGCGACGTTGAGATCCGAAGTAGTACCCTCGATCTTCAGACCGGCCGGGCCAGCGGCGTCGAAGGTGATCTTCGAGTCCGTGGGTGACGACAGCGTCGCATCGGCCGACGCGCTCGCCGCCATGAGGCCGATCGCAACGACGCCGATCGAGACGAACCTGTTCATGACTGACTCCGGCCTTGTACTCAGATTCCGTACTTCTTCAACTTCTCGTAGAGCGTCGACACCGCGATACCAAGAGTTCGCGCCGCGAACATCTTGTTCCCGTCGGTCTGCGCCATCGTCTGCCGGATCGCCACGCGCTCGATGTGCTCGAGGGCCTGTCCGCCGAGGGGCAGATTGTCCAACCGCGAACCGTCGTCCTCGGTGGCCCTGAGGAGCCGGAGGTGGCCCGCCTCGAGCGCATGCGACCCTGGGTCGACGAAGGCGAGCGCGCATGCGAGGGCGTTCTTGAGCTCCCGGACGTTGCCCGGCCACGAGTGCGCCTGGAGCAGCGCAAAGGCCGAATCGGCGACCCGGAGGTCCGGACGTCCGAGGCTCGCCAGCAGGCTGGGGACGAGGTACGGCAGATCGTCCAATCGCTGGCGCAAGGGCGGTACCGCAACGACCGCGACCGCGAGCCGGAAAAACAGGTCCTCGCGAAACTTTCCGCTGGAGACGTCGTTGCGCAGATCGCGGTTGGTGGCCGCGACGATGCGCACG
>PLIR01000061.1 GCA_003139415.1 Myxococcales bacterium
TTTAATCATAGGCACTTCTCCTCACGCACCCTTGCGTTGCAAAACGCCCCGGAGTTCTCCGCGCCCACCCCATGTGGGGGTCGGTACCACCGTCTAGAGGGACTGGCAATGGGCAGAGCCGTTACAGGGCGAGCGCAAAGTGAACGGCTATTTCGCAAGCGTTTCGAATCCGCGATCCCGATTGACGACGAGAGCCCATTAGCCGAGCACGTTCTTAGCGGACGAACAAATAACTATAGACATCTATCCAATGATGTAGAAAAAGGCCCTCTTGGCGATCCTCGCCGAGCGCCGTCGCCTACGGCGTGATCGAATCGCGGGAGTACGTGCCCGTGTCTTCGACTTCGTCGCCTCCGCTGCCTTGGTCGCGCAAGTCGCGGAAGAACTCGAGCAGGTCGTCGCGCCTCGCCTGCGCGTCCGCGCGGCCCATCTCGATGAGGCGCCGGCAGAACGGGCCGTCGAAGAGCAGGTAGCTCGCCAGGTCGGCCTCGCTCTCGACGCCGAGATCCAGAAGGCTGAAGAGGCGCTTCGTGAGGATCGGGTCGCCCCGCAGGCGCCCGCGCTTCAAGTGGTCGTTGGCGAGCCGGCCGATGTCTTCGCTCGGACGCACCCGCATGCACGTCACGTAGCGGTACTCCTGCGCGCCGCGCTTGCGCGCCACGTCGCTGAGGGACTCGGTGAACTGGCCGCCGTACGCCCTCGCGCCGTCGACGAGCACGCTGTTTACGCGCGTGAGCAGCTCGATGTCGACGTCGATGTGATCGAGCAAGAACGCGTTCAGCACCTTGCCCAGCAAGAACGCCGCGCCGGGCGCTCGCGTCGCCTCCTGGTGCCCTGCTTCGCGCACGACACGCCCGCGGATCTCGCGCGAGCTCCCGATGGCGAAGATGTGGGTCGCCCCGAGCCGCAGCGCGGGGGCGATCGGCGTATTCTGCCGCAGACCGCCGTCGAGATAGAGCTCCCCGTCGATGCGCACCGGGGGGAAAAGGAGCGGGATGGCGGCGCTCGCGAGCGCGTGGTGCGGCCCGATCCGGTCGGCCTTGAACAGCGTTCTCGGGGGCGCGGCCGACGGGATCGTCAACCCTGGCGACGCTTGCATGAACACCGCCGTTCGCCCCGTCGCGACCTCCGTGCACGACACCGTCAGCGCGCGCAGCATCCCGCGCCGCAGGCAGCGGGCGACCGCCCGCCAGCTGATCTCGCGTTGCACGAGGTCCGCCATCGGCGTCACGTCGAAGAGCCCGTACCCCTCGCCCCCGCCGAGGAGCACGCGGGGAAGGGTCACCACCTGGCGCACGCCGAACCCGAGCACCCGTGTCAGCTCGAGCTCGCTCCACAGTTCGACGAGGCGGCGCAGCCCCAGCACCGGATCGCCGAGGTGCGCGGCGAGGTAGCACGCGTTGATGGCGCCGACGCTCGTCCCGCAGAGGATGTCGATCCGGGGCGGAGCGCCGAGGATCCGGGTCAGATCGTCGAAGATGTACCAGAGGACGCCGACCTCGTACGCGCCTCGTGCCCCACCGCCCGAGAGGATCATCGCGACCCTCCGGCCCTTGCTCGTCGCGACCTGGTTCATGCGATGTTCGAAGGCTCCTGCGGCGAAGAGGTCCGGCTGGCGATCGCCGGGGCCATCCCGCCTTCGGCCGGCGCGGGCGTCGTCTCGAAAAGGGCGGCGTTCATCGGGCGGTTCGGGAAGAGCCTCCGCAGGCGCGGGTCGCGGATACGCCGCGCGAGCTCGTTCGCGTAGTCGACGGCGCGCTGGTGTGCCTCGGGAGCCTGCGGCGACCCGGCGCGCTTGAGCGCGTCGGCGCAGAGCGAACGAACTTCGAGGCCGTACTCGCACCCCTGGAGGTTCTCGACGGCCCCGAGCGCGGTCGTCGCCAGCAGCGTCGCGGCGTGCATCTCCCCCAAATCGACCCGACCCACGGCCTCGAGCGCCGTCGCGAAGAAGTGGAACGCGACGAGGGCCATGCTCTCCGCGTTGCGGCGCGCTTCGAGCGCGTGCTGGACGGCCTCCCGCGGTTGGCGCGTCGCCCGCGCCAGGAGCGATCGCACGACGCTCTCGTGCGTCCGATCGTAGGCGTTGCCGGTGACCGACGTCAGGGCGTTCGCGTCGCGCACGAAGCCCTGCGCCGTCTCCAGGTCGCCGAGCTCGGTCGTGACGAGCGCGCTGACGAGGAGCGTCTCGGCCCACCCGTGCTGGTCCCCGTACCGGTGGTGCGTCTCGCGCGCCCGCTTCAGGTAAGCCAGGGCGCGCGCCACGTCGCCGAGGCGGAAGTACGCGTGGCCGATGTTCGTGAGCGTGTTCGCGAGCTGGAACCGGCCGCCGATCGACAGGTCGATCTGGATCGACTCCATGGCAAGCGCGATGTCGTCTTCGTATCGTCCCTGGACGAACATCGCGTAGGCCAGGGCGTTCTTCACGCGCGCTTCCATGCGGCGCGCGCCGCAGCGCTTGAAGATCGCCGTCGCCTCGACGTACGCGTCGACGGCCTCGCGCACGCGGCCCACCCGCCGGAGCAGCACGCCGCGCGACCGGAGAACCTCCCCGTGCAGGCGCGGCGGTACCCCCTGGCTACCCGCGCCCGGATTGAACGCCGCCAGCGCCCGATCGCACGCTGCCAGGGCTCCCTGCACGTCGCCGAGCTCGCGGAGAAAGTCGGTGATCAGCGCCTCCGCCTCGACCTCGAGCGCCGCGATCTTCGAGTGGCGCGCCACCTCCGCCGCCTGCCGCGCCACGCCGGCGCCGCGCGCCAAGTGCCCCTCGTCGAAATCGTACCGCGCGCTGCGCAGCAGGCCGAGACAGACGCCCTTGGGCGATGCCGCGCGCCGCACCAGGCGCCGCAGCGCTTCGAGCTGCTGGAGGCGCTCGCGCCTTCGTCCGAGCATCCGGTACGCGCTCTCGAGCGCGTCGAGACAGTGGATCCGCCGAGGATCGTCCTCCGGCACACACGCGATGGCGCGCTGGTAGTACCGGATGGCGAGCGGCACTTGGTGCGTGTTGCGCGCCGAGTCGGCGGCCTCGATGTAGAGGTCGGCCGCGCGGTCGTGGTCTTCGCCCCGGGCGAGGTGGCGGGCGACGATCGCGGCGGACGGGCCGCGGGCGAGCGGGCTTCGCGCAAGGTGTTCGCCGAGCGCGCGATGCATCTGCACGCGGTGGTCGGGCGAGAGCGCGGCGTACGCGACGTCGCGCGTCAGGGGATGCCGAAAGTCGACGAGCTCGCCCTTGTAGTCGCAGAGGCCCCGCGCGCAGAGCCGGACGATGGCCTCGTGGTCCGCGGCCTCGGTGAGCTTCGAGACGTCCGTCAGGAGCAGCGGTCCGCCGGCGACCGCCAGCCAGTCGACGACGGCGTGCTCTCCCGCCGGAAGCTCTCGGATCCGATCGCCGAGCAGCTGCTCGAGCGTGGACGGCAGCCCGCCGAACCCCGCGTCGGCCCTCTCGGTGCGCACCAGCGTCGCGCTCCGTTCGCCGCCTTCCGCGTCGTCGCGCGGCGGGCCCTCCGGAGACTCGCGGATCTCCAGGGCGCCGCGTTCGAGCAGGGCGTCGATCATCTCGAGCAAGAAGACGGGGTTGCCCCCCACCTTCGGCAGGAGGTCTGCGCAGACTTGCCTCGCGCCGTCCCGTACGCCGAGGCGCGCCTCGACGAGCCGCACCTGTTCGTCGGGCGTCAGTCCCCGCAGCTCGATGCGCATGGCCCCCTCGAGCACCGGCAGTACGCGGTCGTCCGGGCGCGTCACGAACAGCACGAGGATCGGCAGCGGATCGGCCACGTGGGCCACGTCGCCCAGGACGTCGAGGCTCGCCTTGTCGCACCAGTGCAGGCCGTCGACGAGGACCACGAGCGGCTGGGCGAGCGCGATCGCCCCCAACAGGTTGCGCAAGCCCGCGAGGATCACTTTGCGGCGCGCGTTCGCGTCCTCGTCGCCGCCGCCCATGCGGTTCGTCGCGAGCTCCGACAGACGGGCGACCATCGGGCTCGTCGCGTCTCCGACGGCGGCCCCGCCCCCGACGGTCGCGATGAGCTCGGCCACCTCGTCGAACGTCGGCTCCTTGCCCGTCGTGCCGATCGCCTCGCGAACGAGATCGGCGACGGCGGCGTACGGGACCTCCAGCGTGACGGGCGTGCACTCGACGTGGAGCACCCGCGCGTGCGGCCCGAGCTCCGCCAGGAAGCTCGCGACCAGCGCGCTCTTGCCGATCCCCATCTCGCCGATGACGGCGCGGCATACGAGTCTCCCGTCCCACGCACCGCCGCGCAAGCACTGGTGGAACGCGGCGTGCAGCTCCGCCTTCTCCGCGTCGCGGCCGACGAGATCCCCTGCTCCCGCCTGCACCTCGGCGAGACGCTCTTCGCGCGACAGGCTGCGCTCGAGCGAATAGACGCGCATCGTCGTGGGGACTTCCAGCCCCGGTGATGCCTCGATGCGCATCGTCGGCGCGTCGCCCCAGCGGAAGTCGCGCCGCACCAGGCGGTACACGCCCCCCGCGACCCACGTTCGCCCCATCGGCGTCGCGCTCCCCAGCAAGTCGGCCAGGTAGGGCGTCGGGTCTTGCAGCGCGAAGCGCACGAGGTGCCCTTGCCCATCGCGCTGTCCGGCCGCGATGCCGCGCACGATGCCGATCGAGGCGGCCACGAGCGCCGGGATGTCCTCCTTGAAACCCGCGATGGTCTCGTGCACGTCGAGGGCGAGCTGCACCGCGTCGGCAGCGGCGTGAGCCGCGTTGGCGCCGACGCCCGCGATCGCGCTTGCCGCCGCATCGCCCGTCCAGATCCAGCGCATCTGACGCTTGAAGGCCAGGTCGTCCAGCATGCCGCGCAGCCGATCGAGCGCGCGGCGTGGGAGCGCGGCGTCGTCGAGCCCGTGAAGGCGCAGCATCAGGATCCCGACGTGACGCACCTCGCGCGGCCCCTCCGATGGGGGAGGCGGAAGAGAGCTCGATCGCGCCCGCCCGGCGACCATGGCGTCCGAGGAGTTCGCCGCCGCCGGCATCGAGTCGGGCGGCGACGAGCCAACGCGCGACCCTGCCATGCTCCGCGCCAGCGGCACGGCGGCCTGCGTGCGCGCTTCTTCGCCGCGCCCGGCTTGCGCAGAAGGAGGCTCCGTCTCGCTCGGGCGGTCGCCCGGGTGGATCAGCGACGCGAGGATCGTCTCGAGCGCCGCGGCGTCGATGAGCTCTCCGTTCTTGACGATCGCCTTGCCGATGGCGGACGCGAGCTCCCGCCCCGTCGCGTAGCGATCTTCGCGCTGCGGGCTGAGGGCCTTGAGCACGATCTCCTCGAGCTCGGGCGGAATGTCCGGCGCGTACGCCGTGGGCGGCTCGACGATCCCCGACCGCACGATGTCGAGCAGCGCCTCGCCGCCGAGCCCCCCGTGGATCGGCCGCCCGGCGAGGATCTCCCAGAAGATGACCCCGAGCGCGTAGAGATCGCTGCGCCGGTCGACGGTCTCGCCGCGCGCCTGCTCGGGCGACATGTACCCGAACTTGCCCTTGAGCACTCCGGTCTCTTCGGCGAAGAGGCGCGCGCTCGCGATGCCGAAATCGGCGATTTTGACGGCGCCCTCGAAGGACAGAAGGACGTTCTGCGGGCTGACGTCGCGGTGCACGATCTCCAGCGGCTGCCCGGCCTCGTCCTTCTTCTCGTGGGCGTAGTTCAGCCCCTTTGCGGCCTCGGCGATGATCCACGCCCCGACCCAGCGGGGGATCGGCACATGGTTCGATCGGGCCTCGCTCACCAGGCGCCCAAGGTCGCACCCTTCCACATACTCCATCGCGAGAAGCAGGCCCTCGTCGCCGAAGTCCTGGAACTCGTAGACCTGGACCACATTGGGGTGGTTCAGGCGCGTGGCGAGGTGCGCCTCCTCGATGAACATCGAGCGGAATCGCCGCGACCCGCCGTGCGTAGGCAGGATCCGCTTGAGCACCAGGATCTTGAACGTGCCCTCCGCCCCGCGCTTTTTCGCGAGGAACACCTCGGCCATGCCGCCTGCGCCAAGGCGCCGGACGATCTCGAAGCTGGCTATCTCCTTGGGCGGGGGAGGCTTGGACATCGCTGCAAAGACGCTGGGCCGAGGAGTCTACCGCCATGTCGCGCCCCCCGGGACATCGCGTTGCCTCTCGCGCGCTCTGGACGTGCACGCTAACCTCTCGGGCCGAGGCGCGCCGCCCCCGCAGTTTGCCCCGTATGCGCGAATCTCCCGCGACCCAGCCCGCGCCCTCCGCCAGCGGCACCTTCGCCAAGACGCCGCTCGTCCACCTCCTCATCTACGCCCTCGAGAGGAAGCTCGAAGGCACGATCGAGGTGGCGTCGCCCGACGCGCGCAAGGGCCAGATGGTGTTCCGTGGCGGACAGCCCGCCAAGGTGCGCGCCGACGATGCGTCCCTCTATCTCGGCCGCGTTCTGGTCGACCTCGGGCACCTGCAGGAGTCCGAGCTCACGCGGGCGCTCACGCGACATGGGGCGATGCCGGAGGGCAAGCGCCCACTGCTCGGCGAGCTCCTCGTGTCGTCCGGCGTCATCGACGGCGCGCAGCGCGACGCCGGCCTGCGCGACCAGATCGGCCGGGCCCTCCGCTACGTCGCGGCCATGCCTGCGGAGACGACGTACACCTTCTACAGCGACTTCGACGCCCTGCGCGGTTGGGGGGCGCCCGAGGCGCCCGGTGTGGACCCATTGCCCATGCTCTGGCGCATGCTGCGAGAGGTCGCCCCTCGGGCGCACGTCGACGCCGCGCTCGAGCGCATCGGTCAGAGCCATCTCCGGCTCGTCCGTGCTCCGCACCTCGATCGGCTCGAGTTGGGACGCGCCCAGCGCAGCGCCGCCGAGGCCACGCGCGCGCACCCGGCAACGGCGATCGAGCTCGCCCGGACGAGCGCCCTCGGCGAGACCGACGCGCGCCTCTTCGTGTACCTGCTGCTCGTGACGAAGCAGGTCGACGTCCTGGGGCCCGGGCAGGCCGCCCGCGTCGAGGCGAAGACCGCGGCGTCGTCTCCCGCGCCGGGCGCCGTCTCGGCGACGGCGGTTGCGCGGACGCCTGCCCCCCCGCGGCCCTTGCGGACGCCCGCCCCCCGTCGGCCCTCGCCGCCTCCCGTCGCGACGCAGCCACCCACCCCGTCGACGGTGCCGCCTCCGCCACTGAACGTCGCCGCCCCGCCCCCGAGCCTTTCGCAGGAGCATGCAGCACGCTGGACCGAGATCGTCGAGCGCGCCCAGCGCATCGATCGCAGCGACTATTTCGCGATGCTCGACGTCACACGCGACGCCACCCCCCCAGAGGTGCAGGCGGCCTTCTTGGCGCTGGCCAAGAAGTGGCACCCCGACAGGCTTCCGGCGGAGCTCGCGCCCGTGCGCGACGCGTGCTCGCGCGTCTTCGCGCGCATGAACGAGGCGAACGCCACCCTCGGCGATCCAGACCGCCGGACGCGCTACATGCGCCTAGTGGCCGACGGGACGGGGTCGCCCGAGATGCAGGAGCAGGTCGCGAAGGTGGTCGATGCCGCCTCCAAGTTCCAGAAGGCCGAAGTGTGCCTGAAGCGGCAGGACTACGTGCAGGCCGAGGCGCTCGTCCGGAAGGCGCTCAAGGGCGACCCCACCCAGCCCGACTACCACGCGATGCACGCCTGGCTCCTGTCGCTCAAGCCCGAGTACCAGGCGCCCGACAAGGTCATCGAGTGCATCCAGGGCATGGACAGAGCGATCGCCCTCAGCGACCGCTGCGAGCGCGCCTTCTTCTGGCGAGGGATGCTGAACCAGCGGCTCGGCAAGCACCTCATGGCGCAGCGGGACTTCAAACGCGCCTCCGAGATCAACCCCCGCAACATCGACGCTGCGCGCGAAGTCCGCCTCTATCAAATGCGCGGCGGCGCGCCGGCCGACGAGCCCTCGGCCCCCGCGAAGCCCCACGACTCGGGCAAGCCGGGGATCCTCGGCAGGCTGTTCAAGAAGCCCTAGGCGTCCGTTGATAAACGGCTGCGACAGGGGATCGACAGCAGGATCGGGCGGGTAGGGTGCTTTGTCTGTGACGTAAGACGAGACCCTTCGCGAGACCGCTCCTCGCACGAGCGACAAGGCCCCATCCCTGCCGCCGACTCGTGCGACCCTTTGGTGCAGTGCCTCGCGCGTCCTCACCTCGGCCGCTTCCCTCACGCCGACCGTGCCTTCCCTCGATACGAAAGGCGCGCCCCCGAGCGACAGAGTCCATCCATTGAGCCTCGGCGGCCCCTCCCTTTCACCGAGGCGCCCGCGATCGCGAGGGACGCGTGCATCTCTTTCGCTCGCCCGCGCATCTCTCAAGCAAAGACGGGCGCGAGCATCGCAGAGAGATGCAATCTCTCTCGCTGACTCGCGTGCGTTCCAAGTTGGTTTGCGTGCGTGCAAGCCAGAGAGATGCAATCTCTCTCGCTGACTCGCGTGCGTTCCAAGTTGGTTTGCGTGCGAGCAAGCTAGAGAGATGCGTCTTCCTGTCTCGCTCGCGCGTCTTCCGATCGGTTCTGCACGCGTTTCAGGCCGCCGCGGGCATCTCTCTGTCTCGTTCGTGCGTAGAGCGCCCGCTTCGTTCGCCTCTGGCGCCAGCGGGCGCACCCGATCGCCAGGACGGCGGCCAAGGCGCCGACCCTCGCGGCGACGCCCGCCGCGCCGGGGGTTGTCGTGCTGCAGCTCAGCGTCCCCTTCTCCTCCGCGCTGCAGTTCGTGCACTCGATCGTCGCGCCGCACCCGTTCGAGACGATTCCGCAGCTGACCCCCTGCGCGGCGCACGTCGTCGGGACGCACGGGCCGACGGCCGGGAGAGTCGCGTCGGTCGTGGCCGGCGGCTGCCCGCATCGGACGGGTTCGCCGTACTCCGTCAGGCACGTATCCGGAACGGCCGCGAATAAGTCGCCGGCATCCGGGTCGTAGAGGACCGTGGGCCCGCCGTCCGGTCCGAGGACGAGCACCGGCGGCGGCACGCCGGGGATCTCCTGCGAGACGGCGACGCTCCACTCTTGCGGGCTGGCGGCGTTCTGGCCGGCGAGGACGTGGGCAGGACCGCAGCACGAGCCTGTGACCGGCGACGGAGAGACGCTCGGATCATTGGAGTCGTTCACGTTCTCGCAAGGCGCCAAGGCGTTGGCGGACGACGGGACGCCGTAGCAGAGCTGATAGGCATCCCACCGCGGGTCGACGGGAAACTGGTAGGTCGCGAGCTGCGCGGACACCCCCGGCAATAGCGACAGGGTCACGCACCCGATCGGCTCCGTGGGGCCCTCGTGCATCGGGTCCTCGGGCGCCGGCGCGTCGAGGCACAGCCCCGTCCACGGCGGCTTGGTGGTCGTCGCCATGTACCCATCGACGCCGGAAGGAAACGGGATCCCCACGACGCCGAGCGAGGGGCCCGCGGCGTCGCCCTCGGCGGCGCCGTGGTAGGCGCCGAGCACGCCGCTGTCGTCGCTCCAGTCGGCCGGGACCGCGCTGGGAGACAGGCTGGAGAGTCCGACGGCAAACCCGGAGGACTGCCCGCACGGCGACGCCTGGGCCACGCACGACCCGCTCGCGCGGATCTCCGTGTCGCAGCACGTCTCGAAGTTTTGCGCGTGCGCGCTCCGGCCGAGCAGCGCGATCGCCGCGGACGCCGCGACGCCGACGATCTTCATGAGTGCCGCACGCCGCATCGTCGCTCCTCGCCGCGCTGTCTTATTGCGTTCGGATCGTGCCGACAAGCCGGCATTCGTCCCTCCGAAGCGTCAGAGCGTCACTTTCCAGAATTCGGATGTCGATTCCGAAAACAAGTCGCCCACCCGACGCACGAAAGTCACCGGGCCCGCGAGCACGGCCGGGATACGCGAGGGCCGACCATGGCCTCCCCCTTGCACAAAGGGCGAGGGCTCGTCGCTCCTCGTCGGGCGGTCACCTCCGGAGTGTGTCCATGAGATCTTTCTTCACGAAGTCCCTGGTTCGCAGAGCGATCCTCGTGAGTGCCATCGGCGCCTGCGCCGTCGCCGCGCCTCAGGTTGGGTGTTCCTCGAGCGAGCCGGGGATGCCGGGTTCGCTGGGCCAGGGCACTGAGCCGGGCGCGCCCGCGACGGCCGAAGGCAGCGGCACGGTGGGCATGCGCTTGACGCTGCCCGGCGGATCCCAGCTCAACACCGTCTCTTGGACGATCACCGGGGGGCCGACGGGGGCAACCACAGCGATGCCGGTCCAGAGCGGGACCGTGAACGTGGCCAACAGCTTGTCGGTCGCCTTCACCGTCGGCGGGCTGCCGGCCGGCTCGAACTACGTCATCGCCCTCAGCGGCGTGTCGACCAGCGGCTCCGCCACCTGCAGCGGCTCGGCGACCTTCGGCATCACGGCCAACACCACGACGAGCGTCGCGGTCCCCCTGCAGTGCTCCACGCCCGGCCCCGACGCGGGTTCGGCGAACGTCAGCGCGACTACGTACGACTGCGCCACCGTCCAGTCGCTCGCGGCGGTGCCCACGAACGTCATCGTCGGCGACCCGATCGCCGTCACCGCCACCGCCACGGGGCCGAACGCGAGCGCCGTCAGCTACGCCTGGTCGGCTCCGAGCGGTACGTTCAGCGCGCCCAACGCGCAGGCGTCGAACTACACGTGCAGCACGGCGGGAAACGTCGTTCTGACGGTGACCGTCTCCGACGGGGCCGTTCCTGACGGCGGTAGCTGCCCCACGTC
This sequence comes from Myxococcales bacterium, assembly GCA_003139415.1. Lineage (GTDB taxonomy): Bacteria > Myxococcota_A > Polyangia > Polyangiales > Polyangiaceae > Palsa-1150. The sequence goes on from PLIR01000061.1 coordinate 10,671, forward strand.
GACTTCCACGACGGTGACCGTGACGTGCGCCGGCCACCTCGACGCGGCCCAGGCCTTCGCCACGGCCACGAAGATCAAGCACCTCGTCGTCATCTTCAGCGAGAACAACTCGTTCGATCACTACTTCGGCACATATCCCACCGCGCAGAACAACCCGGGCGAGCCATACTGGGCTGCCGCGCCGGGCACGCCCACGCCGAACAACCTGATCCAGCCGCTCAATGTGCAGGCCGGCTTCACCCCGATCACGGGCGTGAACCTCCTGACCAACAACCCGACGACGCAGAATTCGGGCAACGGCTCCAGCGCGATCAATCCGTTCCGCCTCGCCCCGGCATACGCCGAGACGTCGAGCCAGGGCCACAGCTACTCCCCTGAGCAGGAAGCCAACGACCACGGGGTGATGGACCTCTATCCCAAGTACACGGGCAGCGCTGGCCCCCCGCCGCACCTCGACGCGGGCGCGCCTGCCGCGTCGAACACCACTGGCCTCGTCATGGCGTACTACGACGGCAACACCCTGCAGACGTACTGGAACTGGGCGCAGCAGTACGCGATGAGCGACAACATGTGGACGACGGATTTCGGGCCGTCGAGCCCAGGGGCGATCAACGTGATCTCGGGTCAGACGAATGGCCTCATCATGAGCACGAGCGGGCCGTCGTGGTCGCTCGGCAGCAACTATGTCGGCGACGGCAACGGTGGCTATACGGCTATCGGCGACTTCGACCCGGCCGGTGACGTCTGCGAGGGGCAAGGCTCCGGGACCGACGCGCAGGGCACCCTGTCGGGAGAGAACATCGGCATGCTGCTCAACGCCGGCCAGGGGGGCATCACCTGGGGCTGGTTCCAGGGCGGCTTCAACCTCGGCATCACCAACGCCAACGGATCCACGGGCTGCACCCGCAACAGCAACGAAGGCAACGCGACCCAGACGTACGCGCAGACCGGTGTGGGCGGTCCCGTCAACGTGCCGTTCGCCAAGACCACTGTTTACGATTACGTGGAGCATCACAACCCGTTCCAGATGTACCCGGCCACTCAGAACCTCTCCCACGCTCGACCGACCTCGACATCGAGCATCGGCTACACGGCGGTCCCGGGCGACGGCGGGGTGGACCCGGCGAATCACATCTACGACTCGCTCGACTTCTTCGCGGCGCTGAGCGCCGGTAACCTGCCGGCGGTCGTGTACCTCAAGGCGCCTGCTTACGAGAACGGCCATCCGAGCAACTCCGACCCACTCGACGAGCAGAACTTCGCGAACAGCGTCGTCACCGCCCTGCAGGGCGCACAGGAGTGGAGCTCGAGCCTCGTGGTCCTCACCTACGACGACTCGGATGGCTGGTACGACCACCAGGGGCCGCCGATCGTCAACGAGTCGACTACGACGGCCGATTTCCTCAACGGGTCGGGCCTCTGCAACAGCGGCGTGCAGCAGACCGCCGACGGCGGTGCGGCGACCACGATGCTCAACAGCGCGACGCCGGCCGACGCTGGGGCGCCCTACGCGGCGAACGGTCGCTGCGCCTACGGCACCCGCGTCCCGATGATCGTCATCTCGCCCTTCGCGAAGAAGAACTACATCGATCACACGCTCATCGATCAAAGCTCGGTCATCCGCTTCATCGAGGACAACTGGCTCGGCGGCGAGCGCATCCCGGGCTCCTTCGACGCGGTCGCCGGTTCGATTCAGAACATGCTGACCGGCGACTGATATCGCGCGATCGGCCGGGGGAGCTCTGATAAGGCTTCCCCGGCATGATGGAGCGACGGCGGTTTCTCTACGGCACGGCCCTTTTACTCGGGTCGTGCCGTCGCCGTTTGAACCCGCCGGAGGACGGGGGTCTCTGCGAGGCGTCGGTGAAAGCGGCGGGCCCGGTGACCGCGGCCGCACCGGTCATCAAGCAGCTGAATGCCTGGTCCATCCCCTGGTTCGTCGACCGGCTGCCCATCCCACCCGTCCTCAAGGCGGACGGGAAGCGGGCCGACCCCGAGGCGCCCGGCAAGATGATTCCGTACTTTCGCGTGCCGCTGCGCGAGGTCGTGGCCAAGGTGCACCGCGACCTGCCGCCGACCCGCCTGTGGACGTACGCCGGGAGCTTTCCGGGCCCGACGTTCGACACGCGCAGCGGACAGGCGCTTCTCGTCGAGTGGGTCAACGAGCTCCCCGAGAAGCACTTCTTGCCAATCGATCACAACCTCTGCGGGGCCGGAGCCGACCACGCCGAGGTGCGCACCGTGGTGCACGTGCATGGCGCTCGCGTGCCGCCTGAAAGCGACGGCTACCCCGAGAACTGGTACGCGCCCGGAGCCTCGGCGCTCCACCGCTACCCGAACCGCCAAGACGCCGCGACGCTCTGGTACCACGACCACGCGATGGGCATCGAGCGGCTAAACCAGTACGCGGGCCTCTTCGGGACCTTCTTGATCCGTGACGAGATCGAGGACGCCTTGCGCCTGCCCGCCGGCGAGTACGAGATACCCCTCGTGCTTTGCGATCGCGTCTTCGATCTCGAAGGGCAGCTCGTGTATCCGGCCTCCCCGAATCCCGACGCGCCCTGGGTCCCCGAAGTCTACGGCGACGCGGTCCTCGCCAACGGCAAGCTCTTTCCGTACCTCGAAGTACAACCGCGTCTTTACCGATTCCGGGTGCTCAATGCCTCCAACGCCCGCTTCTTCGAGCTCCGTCTGAGCAGCGGTCAGCCGATGCACCTGATCGGCACCGATCAGGGATTTGTTCCGGCACCGATCCCTTTGCAAACGTTGCAGCTCGCGCCGGCGGAGCGGGCGGATCTGCTCGTCGATTTCTCGGCGTCGGCCGGTCAGAACGTCACACTGAAGAGCAGCTACGACCTGGTGCAGTTCCGCGTCGCGCCCTCGCGGGGCGCGGCGAAGGCCGGTGCGATCCTCCCCAAGGCGCTGCGGCCCGTGCCGCGAACCCCGGCGGGCGACGCGGTCAAGACGCGCTTCTTGACGCTCAACCACAACGAGGCCCCTCACACGCACCGCAAGACGTTGATGCTGCTCAACCAGTCCCGCTGGCAGGATCCGGTCACCGAGACAGCCGACTTCGGGACGACCGAGATCTGGGAGCTCGTCAACCTGACCGACGATTCGCACCCCATCCATCTGCATCTGGTGCGGTTCCAGATCCTCGACCGGCAGCCCTTCCTCGCCGACTTTTACACCATGCGCGGCCAGCTGCGCTTCGGCGGACCGCCGCAGCCTCCGCTCCCTCAGGACGCCGGTTGGAAGGACACGGTCCGCGTCGACCCCAACTTCGTCACGCGCATCATCGTGAAGTTCGACAGCTACAAGGGCCGTTACCTCTGGCACTGCCACATCCTGGAGCACGCGGCCAACGAGATGATGCGACCGTTCGAGGTCGTCGGGTAGCCGCCGGCCTTCCGGAAATCGAAGGCCTCTTTTCCGCAAATCGGAGAGTCGCGGTTCCGCCCGCGAACGCGCAGCCCGTGTGCGTTCGAGGTTCTACGTGTGTGACGGACTGGTCTGGATCTTGCGATTACGCGCGTCCTCAGACGCGACTCGCGGAGGTACCGGACATGTCCAGCGGTTCATCGAAGATGTGGTCTTTCGCCGTGGCACTCGCCACGTGTGCAACCGCTGCGACTGCGTGGCAGGCCGGGTGTTCGAGCCGCAACGAGTCGACGAGCAACGGCGGTGGGACCGGCATCCTCGGGCAGAACCCAGGCGCGGACGGCACCGGCACCGGCAAGATCGGCCTCGCGCTCACGCTGCCCGGCGGGGACTTGATCAACAGCTTCACGTACACGCTGACGAACAGCAGCGGCGCGCTCATCACGCTGCCGTCGCCCAACCCGGGCACCGTGAGCGCCGCGAACAGCGCGTCGATCGACTTCCAGCTCGGCGGCATCCCCGCAGGAACCGGCGACACGATCGCGCTCGCCGCGACGACGGTGGGCGGCTCGCAGTGTCAGGGCTCGGCGACAGGCTTTGCCATCGCGGCCGGCTCGACCACCAACGTCACCGTGCAGATGCTCTGCTCGACGCCCGGGGCGGACGCGGGCAACCTCTTCGTGACGGGCATCCCGTCGTACTGCGGCACCGTGACGGCGCTCTCCACAGGCAGCACGGGCGCCGAGACGTTCGTCGGCGAGTCGGTCCTCCTGGTCGCAAACGCGACGGGTCTCAACCCGAATAACCTCGGGTACACCTGGACGATGAGCAACCCGATCGGCGCGTTCGGCGCTACGACGGGCGGCGTGGGCGCGCAGGGGCAAGACGAGGCCGTGGGCCCNNCTGCCGGACGGCGGCGCGTGTCCCTCGAACCGTTCGACGACCACGGCGACCGTCATCTGCGATCCGTACGCGGCCAACCAGATCGAGTCCACGTGGGTGGAGCTCACGGGGCCCAACGGGATCAACGGCTACACCGGCAACGTCGCCATCGCGCGCGCGTTGACGGCGTACGTCGCGACCGAAGCCGGCGCGAACCCGTGCCCGACCATCACCATCAACGGCGGGGCCCCCGTGCAGATGAACCTGCGCGCCGCGGCCGCGAACATCGCCGCCCGCCCGGTGAACACGGCCCCTGGGATCAGCGCCGCCGCCATTATCGCTGGGGCTGCAGGCGGTGGCACCGGCAAGCCCGCGCTGTTCCCGGTCAGCTCGTGTGAATATCCGCTGCCCTCGGGTGCGACCAGCGCCGTGGTCTCCGGCCAGTCGCTCCCGCTGCCGAAGGCGAATCCCACCAAGATCGTCGTCATCGGCGACACGGGCTGCCGCCTGCAGACGGACAACGGCTGGCAGAGCTGCAACGACCCGAACCCGAACGGCACCGACACGCCGTACCCGTTCGCGGCCGTCGC
>PLIR01000256.1 GCA_003139415.1 Myxococcales bacterium
GTCCTCGCGCGCGGCGGTCGTCGCGATGAGCACCTCGAGCACCTCGGCCTGGCGCTTCGCGGCGTTCGTCTCGTCGTATGCGCGTTCCAGGATCGCGGCCGCGCGCGCGCGTCTCGCCGACGGAGAGCAGGCTCTCGACGACCTCGATGGCGCCTGGGTCGTTGGGCGACAGCTCGAGTGCGCGCCGGCACGCGTCGAGGGCGTCGACGTACCGGCGCAGCGGATCGGCGTACAGCCGCGCGAGCTCGACCTCGCGAGCGGCGCGCTCGGCGCCTTCGCGCTGATCGCGATCGAGCGCGATGATCTCCACGGCCCCGGCCGCATCGCCCTGGGCGCGCAGCAGCCGAGCGAGCGCCCGGAGCGCCATCCCGTGCTGAGGAACGAGCTGGAGCACGCGCCGGTACAGAGCGATCGCACGCTCGGGCGCTCCGAACGCCTCTTCTTCGAGGATCGCCCACTCGGCCAGGAGGTCGAGCTTGAGCGCGGTGTTCGCGCGCTCGATGCGCAGATCGAACAGCCAGCGCAGGTCGTCCCTGCGGTCGGTTTCCCGCAGGAGGCGATCGAGCGTCTGCACCGCAGCGTCGTCGGTCTCGTCCTCTTCGATGAGCGATCGGTAGACGCCCACGGCGTCGTCCGTGCGTGCCATCTCGCGCGCGTACACCTCGGCCACCTTGGCGCGCAGCGACCGGATCTCGTCGCGTCGCGCAGCGTCGGCCGCGTCGGGGGCGTCCTTCTTCTTTTTGCCCTTCTTGCCGGTCGGCGCGGGCGCCGCGGCCCGCGCGGCCTCCAGCGCCTCGAGGCGGACGGTCAACGCCTCGACGAACCCGTCCCACGAAGCACCGCTCCCGGCGGCGCGCGCCGCTTCCTCGAAGGCATGTACGGCCTCGTCGCGCGTGGGCGCGAGCTCGTAGGCCTTGCGGGCCCACTTGAACGCGGCCGCGCGATCCTGGAGCTGATGGCCGGTGACCCGCACGAGCTTCTCGAGCAGGGCGAGCTTCGCGTCGACCTCGCTCGCGTTCGCGAGCAGGATCTCGTAGAGGGCCGGGAGCCGCACCCACTTCTCGTCCTTCTCGTACAGCGGCGCCAGCGCCAAGGCCGCGCGGGCGTCGCCCGGGCGAACCGATAGAACCCGCTCGTACGAGCGAAACGCGCGCTCCGGTGCCGACAGCCGCTCGACGTAGACCCAGGCGCTACGAAAGCTGAGGTCGATCTTGGACTCCGGATCCGTGGCCTTGTCGGCGGCGCTCGACAGGACCTCGACCAGCCCCTCCCAGTCTTTGTTCTGCGCGTAGAGCTCCGTCAGGCCGTCGTAGTCGCCCGTCGCCACGTAGCTGTCGCGTAGGACGCGCAGCGCTTTCGCGTGCCCCGGCTGCAGGGCGAGAACGCGCTGCCACGCGCTCATGGCCTTCGCGTGGTCGTGCAGGCGATCCGAGTACGTGGTGCCGAGCTTGAGCAGCATCGCCAGGCGCGAGGGCGCATCCTCGGCGAGCGTTGCGCGGCGCTCGAGCACTTCGGCCACCGTGGCGAAGTCCTTGTCGCGCTCGGCTTGCTTCTCGAGGGCGTCGAGCGCCACGCTCGAACCGGGCTCCTCGTCGAGGACACGCTTGTGCAGTGCGATCGCCTGCGCCCCGTTGTCGAGGCGCTCGGCGGAGAGCCGGGCCATCTCCATCCAGAGGTCCCGCCGCACCGGACCCGGGCCGACCGCTTCGGCCTCCTCGGCGAGGAGATCGTAGAGCGGCTTGTACGCCCGCCGCTTGGTGTAGAGCTCACGCAGCCGGTCGATCGCCTCGCGGTCTCGGGGATCTACGGCGCGCAGCTTCTCGTAGCTCTCCACCGCGTTTTGCACGTTCGAGAACTGATCGAGCCAGCGGCGAGCGATGGTGCGCCAAAGCTCCGCCTTCACGCCGGGCTCCGCCTCGAGCTCCGCCTGGCGCGCCTGCATGGTGAGCAAGTCGCGCCACCGCTGCAGGGACTCGTAGACCCTGGCGAGCTCGCGGACCGCGGGCAGATCCGTCGCGTCGAGCTGCACGATCTGCGTCAGCACCGTGACGAGCGCCGAGTCGCTCTTCACCTCGTCGCGGTACACGGCCGCGATCTCGCGAAGGACGGGGAGCCGACCCGCGGCGTCGTCCTGCGCCAGCTTGTCGAGCTCTTGCCGCAGTAGGTCCGTCAGCGCGTTCCAGCTGGCCGTCTGCCGGTACAAGCGCTTGAGCGCCACACGGGCGTCGCCATTGCGCGGGTCTTGCCGCAGGACGCTGCGCCACTGTTCGATGGCCTTCTGCGCGTTGGCGCCTTCCTCGGCGAGCTTCGCGACCTCCGCGACCAGCGCCGCGCGCTCCGGTCCGTCGCTCATGCTTCGCTGGGCGTCGCCGAGCACCGAGGCAAGCCGGGCCGTCTCGCCGCGCGCGGCGCACCACTCGCGGAAGAACGCCAGCACGCCGGGATGGGCCGGCTCGAGCTTGCGGGCCTTCTCGAACCATGGCTCGGCCGCGTCCGGGCGCGAGCGCATCCGGTAGTGCACCATCGCGACCTGCAGCGTCGCGCCGAACTCCTCCTCCTTGCTCCGGAAGGCGCCCGCCGAGAGCTGGCCCTCGTAGAGCGAAATGAGGTGCTCCCACATCTCGCGCGAGGTGAAGTAGTCCGAGAGAAAGGCCGCGGCCTCCGACTGCCCGGGCGCGACGTCGAGGACGCGCTCGTAGGCCGCCGCCGCCCGGTCGGGCGACTTCAACTTGGTCGTGAACGTCCGCGCCAACCGCAGCCAGCCCGCGACTTTCTCGTCCTTGGCCGTGGCCTCGCTGGCGAAGCGCTCGAGCGCCTGCGCCACCTCGTCCCAGCGCCCCCCTTCGCGAAGGACACGCTCGAGCAGCATCTCCGCGCGCCGGCTCTTCGGGTCGATGGCGAGCGCCTCGCGCAGCAGGCCGACGACGCGCTCGAGGGGCCCTTCGCCGACGCCCTCCCGGCCGTAGCGGTAGACAACCTCGGCCGCGCTGACGAGCAGCGAGCTACGGAAGCCGGGATCGCCGCTGTGCGCCTCCTGCACGTAGCGATCGAAGAGATCGCGCCACTTTGCGCGCTTGGCGGCGGCACGTTCGAGCGCCTCCGAGGCGTTCTCGTCGTCGGGCGTCAGAACGAGGAGGGCTTCGTAGGCCGCACGAGCCCCCGCGTCGTCGAGGAGCTCCTCGTCGAAAACCCGCGCACGCTCGGCGAGCAAGGGCCCTTCGCGGTCGGTGCCGCGGGCAACGACGAGCTCTATTTCCAGGAGCCGGCCGACCGCCTCGTACTCGCGGCGCACCTCGTAGGCGCGGCGCGCGGCCTCGAGGAGCGCGGCAAGGTCGTCTTGGACCATGCGATCGGGGCCCTCGACTTCCTCCCGCAGAGTCGCCCAGGCCTCCTGGTTGTCTGGGTCATCCTGCAGCAAGCCAAGGGCGCTCTTGATGCTCTTCGCGCTCATCCATCACCTTGTCGAGGGGATCTCGAGTCACCGGGCAGCAGCGCCGGCTGGCCAGCCGGTGCGCCCCTGTGTGCCGATATGTGGGAGGTGCCGTCGTTCGAAGCCATCCCGATGGCGGCGAAAGCGCGCTGAAAGAAATCGAAACCGCGCGAATAGTGCCGAGAAATCGCCACCCCGGGCGGGCCATGCTACGGAGGCGATTCGGCGATGGCAAGGCCCAGGGGAGTGCGCAGCGCGGCATTCGCAGGGGTGAGCGCCTCGCTTGGCCTCTCGCTGCAGAACGTCTACGAGACGCTCGAAATCTCCTGGCCCACCGTGCTGCAGGCCCTTGGCGGCAACCTCACCAAGGCCATCTGCGACGCCCGCCTCAAGTCGTGGTCGCGCGCCGTGGTGACGAACGCTGGGATCGACCTCCACGTGCACGGGCGCGAGCACCTCGAGCCGCACCACACCTACCTGGTGATGTCCAACCACCAGTCGCTCTACGACATCCCCGTCCTCTTTCACGTCATCGGACCCAACGTCCGGATGATCACCAAGAAAGAGCTCTTCCGCGTCCCGATCTTCGGGGGGGCCCTGGCCGCCGCGGGGTTCATCGCGATCGATCGCTCCGATCGGCAGCGCGCGATCGAGAGCCTCGACCGGGCTCGCGAGCTCCTCGCGAGCGGGACGCACGTCTGGATCTCCCCGGAGGGGACGCGAAGCCAGTCGGGCGAGCTTTTGCCGTTCAAGAAGGGCGCGTTCTACCTGGCGCTCGAGGCGCTGCTGCCGATCCTGCCGGTGAGCCTCCGGGGTACGCGCGACGTGCTGGCCGCGCGAGGCGTCCTCTCGACGTCCGGCGCCCGCGTGACGGTGACCATCCACGAACGGATCGATCCGGCCCCTTACGCCGCCCGCGGAAACGAAGGGCGCCTCGAGTTGATGGAGCGAGTGCGCGCCGTCCTGGAGAGCGCCCGGTGACGACGGCTGCCGCGCCTTCAGCGCCCTCGATCTGGCCCGCAGCCTCCGCGATCGGTGCGGCCGGCGCCGGTCTCGCGATCCTGGTCAATCGCAACGCCAAGCGGGGAGGCCGCCGCGTGGCGGCGCAGATCACCCGTGCGCTCCCCGGGGCGAGCGTCCGTCTGACGAAGAGCGAAGGCGAGATCGACGCCTGGCTCGACCGGCTCGCCAGCGCCACCGCCATGCGCGGCGTCTTCGCGGCGGGCGGAGACGGCACCGTGGTCGCGTTGGTCAACGCGCTTGCCCGATCGAACCCGGCCGACCGCGACTTACCGACCGCCGGCATTCTCCCGCTTGGCACCGGCAATGGATGGGCTCACGCGCTCGGCGCCCCCAAGCTGCACCGGTGCCTCTCGCTCCTCGCGGCAACACCGGGCCCCCTTCCCACACGGCGCTGCAGCCTCGTCGAGGTCGAAGGCACGCTGGCCCACTTCGCGGGGACGGGCTGGGACGCGATGATCTTGGACGACTACAAGAGGCAGGTAGAACTCAGCCGCGGGCGCCGGCTGTCGAAGACGATCTACGGCTACGTCTCGGCGGCATTGCTCCGCACGACGCCCAAGGTCGCCCTCTTCGGAAACCCGCGGGTCGTCATCGAGAACCTGGGGCCGGTGGTGTACACGATCGACCGTGACGGCCGGCCGAGACTCGCGCCCGAACTTGCGCCCGGGGCGGTGCTATACGATGGTCCTGTGGGAACGGCTTCCGTGGGGACGTGTCCGGAGTTCGGGTACCGCTTCAAGGCCTTCCCGTTCGCAGAGCGCGTCCCGGGCTTCATGAGCGTGCGCGTCTATTCCAAGAGCGCACTCCGCGCCGTCGCGTCCATTCCTCGCCTCTGGAGCGGCGCCCACCCGCTCGACGGGATGCACGACTGGCTCGCGACCGGCGTCCGGATGACATTTTCTCGACCGGTGCCGCTGCAGATTGGCGGCGATGCGCATGGCATGAGGCACGCGGTCGAGTACCGCACGTCAACCCGGGGGATTCGGATGGTGGATTGGCCAAGGATCCCGTCCTAAGCAAGGTCTGGCTGTACTACCGCGGTCGCGGTAGGCGCCGCCGATCGCCGTTCCAGATCGCTCTGCTGATCTTGGGCACCCTTCTGGTCGTGGGGCTCCTGTTCGTTGCCCTCGCGATGATGATCAGCGGTCGGCCGACTCCAAAGACGGGCGACGATCCGAGTATGGTGCCGCAACACAACTGACGGCGCCGCGCCGAAACCGGATGCAGCGGGCGCGCGTAATGTCCAGCACGATGCCCAGTCTGCCTCGCACGGGGCGCGGGAAGGCGCGGTCGCCCGCCCGCTCCGTCGCCGCCCTCTTCATGGGGATAGTCGGCCTCTCGGCCTGCGCGCATCCGCCCGCGGCAGCTCCCGCGGCCATGGCCCCGGCGTCGCCGATCGCCTGGTCGGAGCTCGGCGCCGATGCGTTCGCACGCGCTCGCGCCCAGCAACGGCTCGTACTCGTCGACGGGAGCGCCGAGTGGTGCCACTGGTGCCACGTGATGGACGCCACGACGTACCGCGACCCCGAGGTGCTCCGAGTCGTCGGCGCGAACTTCGTCCCCGTGCGGGTCGACATCGACGAGAAGCCCGACTTCGAGGAGCGGTATCGCGAGTGGGGCTGGCCGGCGACGGTGGTGCTGACGGGGGACGGGACCGAGGTGGGCCGCTACAAGGGGTATCAGGCGCCGGCGAAGTTCCTGGCGATCCTGCAGTCGGCGCTGGCCGCGCGCGGGACTGCCGCAAGCGAGCCTCACACCTCGTCGACCGCCGCCCACCTCTCGGAGGCGGAAATCGCGGCCGTCGCCGCGTCGACCTCGCAGACGCTCGACGGCTTGTGGGACGCGGATCAAGGCGGCTGGGGCGGCCCGCAGAAGCTCCCGCTCGCCTGGGACAATGCGTGGATGCTCGACCGCGCGCGCCGGCACGACGGGCCCGACGCACTCGAACGAGCACTCTTCGCCCTCGATCAGCAGCGCAAGATCATCGACCCGGTCTGGGGAGGCCTCTGCCAGTACTCCACCGACGGCAACTGGCTTCACCCGCACTTCGAAAAGCTCATCGCCATGCAGGCCGGGGCCATCGACAACTACGCGACCGCCTACGGCCTCACGGGCGACGCGTCGTGGCTGTCCACGGCGCGCCAGATCCGGGGCTTCGTCGACGCCTTCATGACGAGCCCCGATGGGGGCTTTTACGCGACGATGGACGCCGATCTCGACGCGCACGACCCGGGCCGGCCCCTCGTGTCCGGCCACGACTACTACGCCAAGGACGACGCGGCGCGCCGGGCTCTCGGCATTCCCCGGATCGACGAGCACGAGTACCCGCGCGAGAACGGCCTGGTCATCGCGGCATACGCCACGCTCGGCGAGACGTCGAAGGACGCGGGCGCCATCGCGGCGGCGGAGCGGGCGGCCGCACGGATCCTCGCTGCCCATGCGACCGAGCGCGGCGGCTTGACGCACGTCGAAGGCGATCGAGGCCCGGTCCTCTACCTCGCCGACGCCGCGGCGTTCGGGTTCGGGCTCGTACGTCTGTACGAGGTCACCCACGCCAAGGGGTACCTCGACGACGCCTCCCGCATCGCGGCGTTCCTTCTTCGCGAGCTGGCCGCGCCCGGCGGAGGGTTCTTCGAGTCGACGCCTGATCCGAGCGCCGTGGGCGTCCTGGCCGAACGGCGCATCCCTTTCGAGAACGACGTGATGGCGGCCCGCTTTCTCGCGCACCTCGCCCGGGCGGTCCCGACCGACGCCTACCGCGCAGCGATCGCCGGCGCGCTCAGCGCCGTCGCCACCCACGACGCGATCGACGACCGGGGCCGGATGATCGGCGACCTGCTCCTCGCCTTCGAAGAGACCCGCGACGTGCGCTAGGCGCAGGGCCGTCGTGAAGGGATCAGGGGGTTGCTGTCATCCTGAGCGAAGCGAAGGACCCCATGTGAACCGCGGCTTCTGTGGGGTCCTTCGGCCTTCGGCCTCAGGATGACAGCGGAAGAACGCTTGACCGCATCTCGACGGAGCTGCGCTAGGACTACCTACGTCCTGGCGTCGGGGCGAGGCGCCGGCTTGCCCTGGGCGTACATCTTTTCGATGAGCGGGCCGTACACTTCGAGCACCTTGCGGCGTTTGACCTTCAGGCTCGGCGTCAAGAATCCGCCCTCGACCGTGAAGTCGTGGGCGATGAGCGTGAAGTCCCGGATGCCCTCGTAGCCCTTGAACGCCGCGGCGAACGTCCCGATCTCGCGCTCGAAGAGCCCTCGCACCCGCAGATCGGCGAGCACGGCGTCGTCCGACCCGGGCAAGTGCATCTGGCTCGCCTCGGCCCACTTGCGCACGGCGGGCACGTTCGCGACGATGAGCGCCACGTTGTACGGCTTGTTGTCGCCGTACACCATGACGTTGAGCACGTAGGGGCTCAGCTTGAGCTGTTCCTCGAGGGGCGTCGGGACGACGTACTTGCCGTTCTCGAGTTTGTACTGCTCCTTGATGCGCCCCGTGATGTAGAGAAAGCCCTGCGCGTCGATGAAGCCCCTGTCGCCGGTGCGAAAGCCCCCGTCCTTCGTGATCACGGCGGCGTTCTCGTCAGGTCGTTTGAGGTAGCCCTTCATCACGTTGGGCCCGTAGACGACGATCTCCCCTTCGATGTGGGCGGGCCTGCTGCCCGAAGCCGGCTTGCGCTCGGCCGTTGCCGGGTCGATCTCGACGCGGATCCCGGGAAGGGGCCGCCCGACGCTGCCGATCTTGCGCGCGCCAGGGACGTTCGTCGCGACGACCGGGCTCGTCTCCGTCAGGCCGTACCCCTCGAACACCATGATGCCGAGCGAGTCGATGAACTCGGCCACCTCTGGGGCGAGCGCCGCGCCCCCCGAGATGGCGTATTTGAGCTTGCCGCCGAAGCGCGCGCGGACTTTCGCGAAGACGACGCGATCGACCGTCTTTAGCAAGGCGAGCTCGCCCATGCCCAGCCTCTCGCCGCGGCGCTCCTTCGCCGTCGCCTTGAGCGCCTCGGCCACGAGGAGGCGGATGACCTTCGGCTTCGACGCGATCTGCTCCTGTACGGCCGTGTAGATGCGGTTGAAGATGCGGGGCACGCTGAAGAGGAGCGTCGGCTGCACCTCGGCCAGATTGTCGAGGATCTTGTCGACGCTCTCGCAGATCGCGATCGATGCCCCGCACGACAGGAGCGTGTGAAGCTCGGCCGTCTGCCCGAACACGTGCGCCCACGGCAAAAAAGACAGCGAGCGATCCGCGAGCTCCATCGGGAACACCTCGTGGGCCGCGCTCACGTTCGACGCGATGTTGCCGTGCGTGAGGATGACGCCCTTGGGGTTGCCCGTCGTGCCGCTCGTGTAGATGAGAGCCGCCATGTCGCCCGGCGAGGGGTGGATCGATTCGACGGCGTTGCCCGAGTCGAGCAGCGCGGCGTAGGACGCGACGCGGCCGCCGGTGCCGTTGTCGTGGCCGTTGCCGGGAGAGCGGGCACCGTCGATCACCACGAGCGTCTTCAGCGACGAGACCGAGTCGAGCAGCGGGCGGGCCTTCGCGAGCACCACCTCGTTCGCGACGAAGAGGATCTTGGCCTCGCAGTCGCGCACGATAAAGTCCCATTCTTTGGGACTCTCGGCTTCGTACATCGGGACGAAGGCCGCACCGATGCCGAAGCACGCGTATGCCGCCACCGCCCACTCGACGCGGTTGTTCGACACGATGGCGACCGCATCGCCGCGCACGACGCCGAGCTTGGCCAAGCCGCCGCGCAGCTTGTCGACGTCTTCGCCGAACTGCGCGTACGTCGTCCACGTCCACCGCCCGCCGGCCTTGGTGCCGAACGCATCCCGGTAGCCGAAATCACGTACGGCGTGCTCGAAGAGATCCACGAGGGTCGCAAAGCGCGGCTCGAACGACATGGCAGAGCCGAGTTAATGTCACCGTTGGCGGGCGGCGCAAGGGGCGCCTATGGTCGGCCGGGCTGCGCCGTGAACTTTCGCTTCGTCGTCCACACGTTCGGCTGCCAGATGAACGCGCACGATTCCGACCGCATGGCCGGGGTCCTTCGCGCGGCCGGCGGCGTCGCCGTCGAGACGGAGCAAGACGCGGACCTCGTCGTGTTCAACACGTGCAGCGTTCGTGAGAAGGCCGAACAGAAGCTCCGCAGCGCCGTCGGCAAGCTGGCGCCGCTCAAGCGAGAGCGGCCCGATCTCGTCATCGCCGTCGCCGGGTGCGTCGCGCAGCAGGAGGGCGAGGCGCTGCTCGCGCGCGTGCGCCACATCGATCTGGTCGTCGGGCCCGACAACATCGCCGAGCTGCCCGCGCTCCTCATGGAGCAGATGGCCGGGGCCCCGCCGACGGCCCGCACGGAGTTCGACACGGCCGCCCCCCGCTTCTTGACGTGGACGCCCCCCGAGGACCAAGCGGGCCACGGCGGCCTCCGCACCGCCCGCTCTCCCGTGGTCGGCCTGGTGACGACGATGAAGGGCTGCGACGAACGCTGCAGCTTCTGCGTCGTACCGTACACACGCGGCCCCGAGCGCTATCGTTCCGCGCGCGACATCGTCGAGGAGGTGCGGCGCTTCGTCGACGCCGGCGCGCGCGAAGTCCTGCTGCTCGGCCAGACGGTCGACAGCTTCCGCGACGACGCCCTTCCCCTGCCCGAACACGACGACCTCGGCCCGCGCGGCGCCGACGCCCCGTACGACGGCGACGCGACCCAGTTCCCGCACTTGCTCCGCCTCATCGCGCGCGAGGTCCCGGCGAGCCGAGGCCTCGCGCGCCTTCGCTACACCAGCCCGCACCCCCGCCACGCCACGGCCTCGCTCGCGCGGGTCCACGCGGAGGTCGACGTCCTCGCGCGCCACGTGCACCTGCCCGTCCAGTCGGGCAGCGATCGCGTCCTGCGGCGCATGATCCGGCGGTACACGCGGGCCGAATACGTCGCGCGGGCGGAGCGCCTGATGCGGGCGCGGCCCGGGCTGACGCTCTCGACCGATGTCATCGTCGGGTTCCCCGGCGAGACGGAAGACGACTTCGCGCAGACGCTTTCGCTCGTCCGGGAGGTCGGCTTCGTGTCGCTGTTCGGCTTCAAGTACTCGGCGCGGCCGCATACCCCCGCGCTCAGGCTCGTGGACGACGTGCCCGAGGAGGTGAAGTCCGATCGCCTCGCCCGCCTCTTCGCAGTCGCCGAGGAGATGGGCGCCGCGCACCTTGCCCGCCTGGTCGGGACGGATCAGAAGGTCCTCGTCGAGGGCCCGAGCAAGAGCGAGCGCGGCGACCTCTCGCACGACCGGGTCCAGGGCCGCAGCGAACGAAACGAGATCGTCCACGTCCACGGGCCCGGCGCGGGCAGCCTGGTCGGGCAGGTCGTCGAGGTCACCGTGACCAGGGCCCACCGGCACTCGCTCTCGGCCGAGCTCGTGTCGCCACTGTCCGCGCCCCGCCGGGCCGAGCCGATGCGGCGCCTCCCCGTCTGGTAGCTAAGCTACGACCTTCGGATGCCGCTCTACCAGCTCGGGCAAAAGCGCCCTTCCGTCGGGCGAGACGTGTTCATCGCCGAGGGGGCTCGCGTCATCGGGGACGTCACCCTCGGAGACGGGGCGGGCATCTGGTTCAACGTCGTGCTCCGGGGCGACTACATGCCGATCCGCATCGGCGCGCGCACGAACATCCAGGACAACTCTGTCGTGCACATCACGGCGGGCATGCTGGGCGCCACGGTCGGCGACGACGTCACGGTCGGACACGCGGCCATCATCCACGCCTGCACGGTGGGCAACATGTGCCTCGTCGGGATGGGCAGCGTGGTCCTTGACGGCGCGGTGATCGGCGACGAGTCGTTCATCGCCGCGGGCTCGCTCGTCACGCCCAAGACGATCATCCCGCCGAGGAGCTTCGTCCTGGGCCGGCCCGCCAAGGTCGTCCGCCCGGTCAACGAGCGCGAGCTGCTGTGGATCAAGGGCTCCGCCGAGGGCTACGCGAGCTACGCGCGGGAGTTCATGGCGGGCTGCAAGGCGCTATAGCGAGAGCGACCGTCTCTGACGCTCATCGCTGCAGATATCGAGCGTACCCGGCCGGACATCGCGCTCACCGCTGCGGCCATCCCCCGTACCCGCCGGATGTCTCGTGGCTCGCCGAGGCCAACCCCCGTACCCCGCCGGACGTCGCGCTCACTGCTCACCCCTTCGAGCGAGCGCCTTCGCCTCCCGCGCTCCTCGCTGCAGCCTTCAGGGTCCACCCACGACGTGCAGCTCTATTCGAGCGACCCCCGCGCGAAGCATGCCGAGCTCACGGGCGGCGGCGCGCGACAGGTCGATGATTCGGTCGGCGTGGCCGAAGGGGCCGCGGTCATTGATGCGGACGCGCACGCGCTGTCCCGTGTCGACGCGCAGCACCTCGACCCAGGTCCCCAAGGGGAGAGTGCGATGCGCCGCCGTCATCCTCTCGGGGTCGAACCGTTCGCCGCTCGCGGTGCGACGGCCGGCGAGGGCCGCCCCGTACCAGGACGCGACGCCCGCCTGCGCCTCCGTCCGCGGCGACGCGTTCCGTTCCATGGCGGCGGATTCGTAGGCCGTCTCGGGCGGCGGCATCGGCTCGCCTCGGGTGCACGCCGTAGCTGCAAGGGCGAAAAAACACGCCGCGCGCGGGTAGCCCGCAAGGCAGACCCTGTACACGGTGTAGGTTCGCCGCGGCTGCAAGCGGTCCTATTCTGGACGCGGTCCGCCCTTCGGGCGACAATCCTGCGATGCGGCGAAGATCGATCCCTCGGGGCCCGCGTGCGCGAATGGGCGCCGTGGTCGCGGGGTTCCTGGCGATTGGCTTGGCCTCGGCAGCCGCGTGCAGCACGAGCAGCGCGACCCCGGGCGTCATCGGCGACATGACCGGCGATGGCGGGCTCCCCGGCCCGTACGACGCCACGATGGGCGTCACGCACCGACCCGAGGCCTCCACGCCGCCCGTCGAGGAGGCGGCGGTGGAAGAAGGCGGCATCATCCCGTGCGGCGATGGCGGGCAGCAGATCTGCGCCGCCCTCTGCGTCGACACGAGGACCGATCCGAACAACTGCGGCGGGTGCCAGCAGCATTGCAGCACCGGGCTCACCTGCAGCAACGGCGCCTGCGTGTGCGGCGGCGATCTGAACGCGTGCGGCTCGCAGTGCGTGAACTTCCAGAACGACCCGGACAACTGCGGTTATTGCCAGCATAGCTGTCAGAGCAGCGTGGCTGGCGCCTGCAGCAGCGGCCTTTGCCAGTCGGCCGTCGTCGCGCAAGCGGCGAGCAGTTTTACCGTCGCCGGCATCGACGTCGACTCGACCAACATCTATTGGACGAGCCCCCTCAACGCGAACGACGTTCCGGGCAGCGTCAGCGCGAAAGCGTTCGCCGGGGGTACGACGTTCTCGATCTTGCCCGCGGCCGACTACCCGGCCCACGCCTCGCCGTTCGGCGTCAAGGTCGACCTCTCCCATGTCTTCTGGACCGACGAGACGGGGACCATCTGGGAGGAGCCCATCCCCCTCAACGGCGCGACGTTCGCCTATGTCTGGGGCAATCCCGACGGCGGAGCATCCACCAAGGTCGGGAGCCCCGTCGCTATCGCGCTGGACGTGAACGGCGGACCAAACCTGTACTGGGTCGACACGGGCCTCAACACGGTGAACCAGGCGTCGAAGGACGGCGGACCGATCACCGTGCTCGCGCAAAACCGCGTGGTGCCCCACGCGATCACGACCGATGCCAACTACGTCTACTGGGTCGACCTCGGAGCGAAGACGGGCGCCGACGCGGACGGCACCGTGAACGCCGTCCTCATCGGAGGCGGTCCGACCATCACGCTCGCGACGGGGATCGACGAGCCGGAGGGCATCGCCGTCGACTCGATGAACGTCTACTTTACGTCGGGCGCCAACGCGCACTCCGAGCCACAGGTACCCTCGGTCATGAGCCTTCCGCTCGGGTCGGACGCAGGCACGGCGCCCACGGTGCTCGCGAGCGCCTACGGGTCGGCCCGCGGGATCGCGGTCGACTCGCAATACGTCTACTGGACCAACTACGACGACAACACCGTCGTCAAGACGCCCATCAACGGAATGGGAACGCCCTACACCGTGGCTACCGCCCCGGACTGCAACAACCCCAACGCCATCGTGGTCCTCGACAACAACATCTACTGGGCCAACGAAGGCGACGGCACGATCCGCAAGGTCGCCAAGTAAGCCTCGGCCGCGCGCCCGCGCTCAGTGAGCTTCCGCCCAGCTCCTGCCCCACCCGACGTCGACGACGAGGGGCACCGCGAGCTTCATCGCGCCCGCCATCCGCTGCCGGATCTCTTCCCCCGCCTCCTTCGCCTCCGCCTCGGGCACCTCGAAGACCAGCTCGTCGTGCACCGTCAGGATCATGCTCGCGTTGCGCAAGCTGCCCCGGCGGCCGAGGTCCACCATCGCGAGCTTCAGGATGTCGGCGGCCGTGCCCTGGATCGGCGTGTTGCGCGCGACGCGCTCGGCCTCGAAGCGTAGGCCGCGATTGGCCGAGCGCAGGTTCGGCAAGAAGCGCCGGCGCCCGAGGAGCGTGCGAACGGCCTCCCCGTGCCGCGCGGACTCGAGGATGCCGTCGAGCAGCTTCGCGACCCCGGCGTAACGGGTGAAGTACGCCGCGATGAACTCGGCGGCCTTCTGGCGCGGGATGCCGAGCTGCTTGCCGAGGGCGCTGTCGCCCATGCCATAGATGACGCCGAAGTTGATCGTCTTGGCCGCGCGCCGCTCGTCGGACGTGACCTGGTCGCGGGGCTTGTCGAAGATGAGCGCTGCCGTCCGGGTGTGCACGTCCCCGCCGCTCTGGAAGGCATCGACGAGCTCGGGGTCCTGCGACAGGTGGGCGAGCACGCGCAGCTCGATCTGCGAGTAGTCGGCGCTGAGGATGACGTGCCCCGGCGGCGCGACGAACGCCGCCCGGATCTCGCGGCCGAGCTCCGTGCGCACCGGGATGTTCTGCAGGTTCGGGTCCGCCGACGAGAGGCGCCCGGTCGCGGCGACGGCCTGGTCGAAGCGGGTGTGGATGCGCCCCGTGTCGGGGTGCACGTAGCGCGGCAGCGCGTCGATGTACGTGCCTTTGAGCTTGTCGAGCTCGCGGAACTCGAGGAGCTTGCTCGGCAGCGCGTGCGCGTCGGCGAGTGCCTCGAGCACGTCCGCGTCGGTCGATCGGCCCCCCTTGGGCGTGCGCTTGACGACAGGCAGCTTCAGCTCGTCGAACAGAATCTTCTCGAGCTGATCGCGTGAACGCAGGACGAAGTCGTGCCCCGCGATCCCCTTGCACTCGGACTCCAAGGCTCGAAGGCTCTCCTCGGCGAGTTTGCCCAGCTTGCCGAGGACCTCGATGTCGACGAGCACGCCGCGCATCTCCATGTCGGCGAGCACCCTCTCGAGAGGGATCTCGACATCGCGCATCAACGTCTCGAGCCCCTCGGCGGCCAGCCGCGGCTCGAGGCGCGCCGCGAGGGCGAGCGTCGTCTCCACGTCGCCCGCGCCGAGGGCGGCGGCGCGCTCCACGTCCACTTCGTCGGGCGCAACGGCAACGGCCCGGGACTTCGTGCGCCCGGTCGGTGGCAGCTCCTCGGGGCGAACCAGGGCGACGCCGAGCTCACGGTGCGCGACGTCGCGCAGATCGTTGGGCGCCTCCGGGTCGATCAGGTACGCGGCGACCAGGGTGTCGAACGAGGGACCATCGAGCGACGCGCCGGCCCGGGCGAGCGCGATACCCGCGCGCTTGATGTCGTGGCCGACCTTCGTCACGCGCGCGTCGGCGAGCACCGGGGCGAGCCGAGCGCGGACCGACGACCAGTCGAGCTGCTGCGGGCAGCCCAGGTACCGGTGGCCGATGGGGACATACAGGCCGCGTCCCGGCTCGACGGCCAGGGCGACGCCGATGATCGCGGCGCGCATCGCGTCGTCGCTCGTGCCGCGGATGCCGATGGCAAGGCGGCCGCGGGCCACGGCGGTCTCGAGGGCCCGGTCGAGGGTGGCGAGATCCAGGACGATCTCGATGGAGGTGGGCGCAGGCGTGGGGGCGGGGCCGGGCGTGAGGCCGGGCCTGGGAGCGGGCGCGTGGG
Source organism: Myxococcales bacterium (assembly GCA_003139415.1). Classification (GTDB taxonomy): domain Bacteria; phylum Myxococcota_A; class Polyangia; order Polyangiales; family Polyangiaceae; genus Palsa-1150. The sequence goes on from PLIR01000256.1 coordinate 15,548, forward strand.
CCAGGGCGTCGAGTTGGTCGAGCTGGCGGTGGAATTCGAGCTCGGAGTAGAGGACGCGGAGCTGGGCGACGTCGGCGCCGCCCCAGAGCAAGCGCGCCTTGTTCCACTCGAGGGGCGCGCTCGCGTCCAGGGTGACGAGCTTTTGGGAGACGCGGGCGTCGGCCTCGTGCTCGCGGAGGCTCTCCCGCAGCTTGGGCTTCGCGATGCGGTCGAGGGCCCCGTAGATGCCCTCCAGGGAGGCGAACTGCGTCAAAAGGTCGGCGGCAGTCTTCGGGCCGACCCCGGGGACGCCGGGGACATTGTCGCTCGTGTCGCCCGTCAGAGCGAGGAAGTCGCGCACCGCGCTCGGGGGGACACCGAACTTGGTCTTCACCTCCGCTGGTCCGTACACGCGGTCGCGCATCGAGTCCCACAGCACCACGCGCTCGTCGTCGTCGTGCACGAGCTGCATGAGGTCCTTGTCGGCGCTGACGATGACGACCTTCCACGACTCGCCGAGCGCGCGGCTGGTGACGGCCGCGATGAGATCGTCGGCCTCGAGGCCCTCCTTCTGGAAGCACGCGACGTCCCACGCGCGCACGATCTGCTCGACGCGCGACATCTGCTCGGAGAGATCCGGCGGCGGCGGCGGGCGCGACGCCTTGTAGCGCGCGTCGACGGCGTGACGAAACGTCCGCCCCTTCGAGTCCATGGCCACGGCCAGCATGTGTGGCCGCCGCTCGGCGACGACCTTCTGCAGCATGTTCACGGTCCCGAGCACGGCGTGCGTCGGCTCGCCGCGCGAGTTCGAGAGCGGCGGCAGGGCGTGGTACGCGCGAAATACGTAGCCCGACAGGTCGACCAGATAGAGGACGTCGCCCTCCCCCGCGGGGGGAAGCCGCGCGCCGTCGGAGGCAACCTCGCCGCTGGACGATCGGCCCGAGGTTCGTGACGACGGCTGCGGCGGGGGCGGGGGGGACACGACGGGAGCCTCGCCTCGGTTAGCCCCCCGCGCGGGACTCGTCTACCTTAAGCGGCGGCCTCCCGTTCGATGAGTGAACCGCTCCCCCCCGTCCGCGGTCTCGTCGCCGCCAAGTACGAGGTCGTCCGGCTCATCGGACGCGGCGGGATGGGATCTGTCTGGGAGGGCCGGCACCAGAGCCTGGGCGCTCGCGTCGCGATCAAGTTCATCGACGCCGAGCACGCCGAGAGCGACGAGGCGCGCGCCCGGTTCGTGACGGAGGCGCGCGCCGCCGCCACCATCCAGAGCAAACACGCGATCCAGATCTTCGACCACGGCCTGACCGACGACGGCCGCCCGTACATCGTCATGGAGCTGCTGACGGGCGAGGCCCTCGACAAGCGCATCGAGCGGCTCGGGGCGATCTCGCTCGTCGAGACGGCGCGCATCGTCCAGCAGGTTTGCCGCGCGCTGCAGCGCGCGCACGACGCCGGGATCATCCACCGCGATCTGAAGCCCGAGAAC
>PLIR01000218.1 GCA_003139415.1 Myxococcales bacterium
GATGGTCGAGGCGGTCATGCTCGGTCGCAGGGGCGACTCCGAGGTCTTCGCGGGAGCTCGGATGCCGGAGCGATGGCCGAACCATGAGCTCATCGAGCGCGCCTTTCCCATCTCGCTCGACGAGATGCGCGCGGACCCGGCCGCGCGGCTGTGGGGCGCGCGCGTGATGATCACGGGCGGAGGGCCCGGACAAGAGGGGGCCCCCGCCGAGGAGAGGCGCGTCGTCGGCAGCGTCGTCTTCCGGCATGGCTACCCCGATGACGGTGTCGCGGAGATCGCTTACGGCGTCGAAGAGGGGTCGCAGCGTCGCGGGTATGCGACGGAGGCCGTGACCGCTTGCGTCGCGTGGGCCCTGGCCCAAGACGGGGTGCGCGCGGTCCAAGCGGCGACGTTCGAGTGGCACCAGCCGTCGGTGCGGGTGCTGAGGGCGTCAGGCATGACGCACGTGGGAGCGCGCGAGCACGAGACGATGGGGGAAATGGCCGTCTTCGAGCGGGAATCGTCGGGGATGAAGGCGCGTAACCCGGTCTGACTGCGGCTGACGCCGCCGGCCGCAGCGATGCACCTTGACCCGGGGGTGGACCGCGACTTGAATGCGCGCCCCACATGAGAATCGCGGTCCGAAAGGAGGGCGGCCCCGGAGAACGGCGCGTGGCCATCGTGCCTGAGTCGGTCAAGCGCCTCACGGCCAAGAAGATCGACGTCTCCGTCGAGGCCGGCGCTGGCGCCGCGGCCTTCGCGAGCGACGACGAATACCGCGCGGCCGGCGCGCGCGTCGACGCGTCGACCGAAGCGCTGCTCGCCGACGCCGACGCCGTGATCCAGATTCGGCCGCCGTCGGTCGCCGAGGTGGCGCAGCTGAAAGAAGGCTCGGCCCTGGTGTCGCTCCTCTTTCCGCTCGTCGACCAGGACGTGGTCCGCGCGCTGGCGGCCCGAAAGGTCACGTCCTTCGCGGTCGACATGATCCCGCGCACGACGGTCGCGCAGATGATGGACGTGCTGTCGTCGCAGGCGACGGCCGCCGGCTACGAGGCCGTGCTGATGGCGGCGGCCGCCCTGCCGCGGTTCTTTCCGATGCTGATGACGGCGGCAGGGACGATCGCACCCGCGCGCGTGCTGGTGCTCGGCGCCGGGGTGGCCGGACTGCAGGCGATCGGCACCGCGCGGCGCCTCGGCGCCGTGGTCGAGGCGTTCGACGTTCGCAAGGTCGTCAAGGAGCAGGTCGAGAGCCTCGGCGCGAAGTTCGTCGAGGTCGACACGGAGGACGCGGCGACGGCGGGCGGCTACGCGAAAGAGCTGACGCAGGAGGCAAAGAACAAGCAGGCCGAAGCCATCGCCCGCCACGTGGCCAAGGCCGATGTCGTCGTGTGCACGGCGCTCGTGCCGGGGCGGCGGGCGCCGGTCCTCGTCACCGAGGAGATGGTCAAGTCGATGCGCGCGGGCAGCGTCATCGTGGATCTGGCCGCCGAGCAGCAGGGCAACTGCGCGCTGACCAAGCCCGGCGCCACCGTCGTCGAGCACGGCGTGACGCTCATCGGCGCCACCGACCTGACGAGCCGCATGTGCGCCCACGCGAGCCAGATGTACTCGCGCAACATGGAGAAGCTGCTCTTTTACGTAACGAAAGACGGCGCCTGGAAGCTCGACTTCAAGGACGAGATCGTGGCGGGCAGCGTCATCACGCACGAGGGGCAGATCGTGCACACGAAGGTCAAGGAGGCCGCCGGCGGCTCGGGCGCGGCCGAAAAGGCGGGAGCAGCGTGATGGGCAACGAGTGGGTCTTCAACCTGTACGTCTTCGTCCTGGCCACGTTCGTCGGCTACCAGGTCATCTCGCGCGTCCCGCCGCTCTTGCACACGCCGCTCATGAGCGGGACGAACGCCATCAGCGGCATCTCGCTCGTCGCGTCTCTCCTCGCCGCGGGTTCGCACCACCTCATCAGCCAGATCCTCGGGTTCGTGGCGGTCACGTGCGCCACGATCAACGTCGTCGGCGGCTTCCTCATCACCGACCGCATGCTGCGGATGTTCCGCCGCAAGCCCGACGTGCCGGCGGCCAAGCTCGAGCCGGGCAAGCGAGGGACCGCCTCGTGAACCCGCACGCCCCGATTCAAGCCGTCGTGCCGTCGCCGGAGGCCGTAGCCACGATGAGCCCGACCGCGATCGTGCTCAGCCTGGCGTACATCGTCGCGGCCGTCCTCTTCATCCTGTGCCTGCGCGGGTTGTCTTCGCCCGACGGAGCACGCCGGGGCCTGGTCCTCGGCGAGATCGGGATGCTCCTCGCCGTCGTCGCGACGCTCCTTCACAAGGACGTCGTCCGCTACGAGTGGATCCTGGCCGGGCTCGTCCTCGGCAGCGGCATCGGCGTCGCGATCAGCGCGTGGATCCCGATGACGAAGATGCCGGAGCGGATCGCGTTCTCCCACGCGTTCGGCGGTCTGGCGACGGCCCTCGTCGGCGTGGCCGAGTACCTGCGCGAGGTCGATGGGCTCACGTACTTCAAGGTGGGCGCCCTCGGCTTCGAGACGTTCCTTGGGTTTCTGACGTTCACCGGAAGCATCATGGCTTACGGCAAGCTTCAGGGCGTCATCACCGGCGCGCCCGTCACGTGGAAGGGGCAAAACTTCCTCAACATCGGCCTCTTCTTCGGCGCGCTCATGGCGATCGGGCTCCTCGTCTACGACCGCAGCCAGCAGCAGGTGTTCTTCGGCATCGCGTCCACGGGCCTGGCGCTCGGGGTCATGGCGGTCCTTCCGATCGGCGGCGCCGACATGCCCGTCGTCATCTCGCTGCTCAACTCGTACGCGGGGCTCGCGGCGTGCGCGACGGGGTTCGCGCTAAATAGCCAGATCCTCATCATCTCGGGCGCCCTCGACGGTTCGTCGGGCTTGCTCCTGTCCTTGCTGATGAGCAAGGCGATGAACCGCTCGTTCGCGAACGTGCTGTTCGGCGCCTTCGGTACGGTGAGCGACCCGGGGCAACCGGCGGCCGGGCAAGCCGGCAAGTCGTACAACGAGGCGACGGTCGAGGACGCGGCGGCGGTGCTGATGGCGTCGCAGTCGGTCATCTTCATCCCGGGCTACGGCATGGCGGTCAGCCAGGCGCAGCACGCGGTGCGTGACCTGGCGGCCTCGCTCGAGCGCCGCGGGGTCGACGTCAAGTACGCCATCCACCCCGTCGCGGGCCGCATGCCGGGCCACATGAACGTGCTGCTCGCCGAGGCCAACGTCTCCTACGACAAGCTCTTCGATCTCGACAACATCAACGACGACTTCGCCCGCACCGACGCGGTCATCGTCGTCGGCGCGAACGACGTCGTGAACCCCGCCGCCAAGAAGGACACCTCGAGCCCCATCTACGGCATGCCGGTGTTCAACGTCGAGCAGTCCCGCAGCGTGATCGTCTTGAAGCGCAGCATGAACCCGGGCTTCAGCGGCGTCGAGAACGAGCTCTTCTTCCAGCCGAACACGATGATGGTGCTGGGGGATGCGAAAAAGACGCTGCTCTCCATGATCAGCGCGCTCAAAGACGGCCATTAGCGGTCCGTTCGAGGCCGACCGTCGCTGGCCTCGGGGCGAAAGACACGCCCGTGAAGGACAGTGGCGGTGCGATGAGCCTGAGCGCGCCACTTCTGCGGCCGACAGGGTCACCCGTCCGGGTCACCCGCGCGCGCTCGTGGCTCGGAGGCGCGTCTTCCAAGCCGAGCGCGGCGCGTCCGTCGCAGAGAGATGCATCTTCTTGGCTCGGACGCGCGTCTTCCGATCTCGGGCGATCGCGATCGTGCTTGTCCCGCGCGCGTGCCAGGCTCGGAGGGAGGCGAGAACGTCACGGAAGCACGTTTCCTCGCCTCGCTTGCGCGTGTTTCGAGCCCGGTCGGGCGTTTCTCCACACCGGATGCGCATCTCTCAAGCTCAGAGATGCACCGGCGAGCGAGAAGCGCACGTTTTTGTGAAAAGGTGGTCGGGCGCCGTGAGGAATCGGCTTCCCGCCTCGCCCTACTCGGCGGTCGAGACTTTCACCGAGCGCCTTGCCGGACCCGACGTCGACGCCTCTCTGGCGGAAGGGGCTCCGCAAGCGAGGCCTGGGCCGCAGCCATCGAGCGGGAAGGGGGGCGTGAGCCAAGCTCCCTCGCGGCTTCGCCCTCGAGGACATCGAGGCCGCGCAAGATGGCCTCGCGGATGACGTCCGTGCGGGTTGCGGGGATGCCGAGATCGCGGCCGACGAGCTCGATGAGGGCCTCGGCGCGCATCGCGACGCGCCGGCTGACCCGGATGGTGAGCTGGGTCGTCTCCGCGTCGATGCGCGTGCCTCGAGTCACGGGCCGGATGCTAGCCGGTTTGAATCCGCGGCGACAGACGAGGTGTGGCCCCTAGCCCTCGTCGTTCGGGGCGCGCTCGAGGAGCGCCAGCCCTCGCATCAACGCTTCGCGAAGGACGTCCGCCCGCGAGGCGCGGACGCCGAGGCGCCGGCCGACGTGATCCTCGAGGCGGGCCGCTCGGCGAAGGACGTCGCGGCCGAGGCGGACGGACATTCGGACCGTGCGAAAAGTCAGGTCGTCGTCGCGCTTTTTGCCCGGCATGCGAAAGACTCTAGATTGACTCCATATAGACTTCAATTAGAGTCTATCTCGTCGACGGCGAACGGGCCGTAGCGCGGCCACGAGGGGGGGCGAGATGGGCGTCATGGGTCTCGTATGCGATTGCGGCCGGCATCATCGCGACGCCTCGCGCCTCGCCAAGCTCGGCTGGCGCGAGCTCGGCGGCGGCAGGTTCTCCATGGTCGTCATGTGCCCATGCGGCGCCTCGCTCGAGGCCGACTCGATCCGCGACGGCAGCCAGTGCGACGGCTGCATGCGGGTCGTCACGGGCACCGACGGCGACGTGAAGGTGTGCCTCACCTATCGAGGGCAGGCGTTCCTCTTCTGCGCGCCTTGCTTCCGCCGCACCGGCCACAGGCCGCCGTGCAGGCCGAGCCGGCCGCGGTGGTTGTCGTAGCCCAGTACCTCACGCAGAGGATTCGACCGCTTGCGGAGGAGAGACGGCCGGGACGCCAAGGACAGCCAAGGACACCAGGGTGAGTTGGGGGGGAAACCGATGGGAGGCTCACCGATCGCCTGCTCTTCCCCTGGCGTCTTCTGGCGTCCTGGCGGTTTTCACATCTTCGATCGAGAAAGACGCCCTAGCTCGTCGCCCCCGGCCGCCAGCCATCCACCGCCGCGCGGACACGGTCGTCCTCGCCGTCTTCGAGCAGGCCCACCGCGACGACGTCGAGGCGTTCGGGGCGGGCGAGGTACTGGGCGGCTTCGCGGACGCCTGCGGCGTCGACCGCCGTCAGCTCCGCGGCGTGCTGCTCCGGCGTCGAGAAGCGGTCGAAGAGCAGGCCTGCCGCGTAGAACGCCGCCGTCTCCTCGACCGAGTCGACGAGGGAGCGGGTGTCCCAAGCAATCCGCCGTCGCGCCGTCGCGAGCTCGTCGGACGTGGGGCCTTCGCGGGCGAGCTCCTCGAACATCGCGAGAATCTCCCGCGTCACGAGGGCCGCGCGCGCGTGCTGCACGCCGGCGGCCACGTCGACGACGCCGTCGTCCTCGTAGCCGTCGTAGCCCGCCGACACGTCGTAGCAGAGGCCGCGCGCGTCGCAGAGGCGATGGTAGAGGCGCGTCGACATCCCGTCGTCCACGATGCGCATCAGGACGTCGAGCGCCGGGCGCAGGGGGTGGCCTTCGGCCAAGGCGCGCAGGCACACGCGAAGCTCTGTCTGGCTGGAGACGTTGTCGATGATCTTGAGCCGCGGCTTCTTCTGCGCGAACTCCGGCGCGGCGGCCGTGATGCGCTCTCCGCGCGGCAGGCGGCCAAAGTCGCGCTCGGCCAGGCGCAGCGCGCGCTCTTCGTCGACCGCGCCCGCGAACGCGAGCACCAGATTGGACGCCGTGTAGTGCCGGGCGTGGTGCCGGCGCAGCATGCCCTCGTCGAACGCCCGCACATGGGACTGACCGCCCGTGATGGTGAAGCCGAGCGGGTGCGAACCGTAGATGAGCGCGCGCGACAGGTTGTCCGCGTCCACCTGATGGCCGTCGTCGTCCAAGTCCTCCAGGATCTCCTCGAGCACGATGCCGCGCTCGATGTCGATGTCGAGGAACGCGGGCTCCGACAGCACCTCGCCGAAGAGGGCGCATGCCTCGTCGAGCGACTCGGGCGGCAGCGTGAGCGAGAAGATGCCGTGATCGACCTGGGTCGACGCGAAGAGCGATCCCCCGAGGCGCTCGAACGCGAGGTTCACCTGGTGCGCGCTCGGCACGCGGCGGGTGCCCCGGTAGATCATGTGCTCGAGGAAGTGGCTGATGCCGTTGTCCTCGCGGGTCTCGAACCGCGATCCGACGCGTCCCCAGAGGGCCACGTGCGTGCGGTGGAGCTGCGGCTGCGGCGCCACGACGACACGCAGACCATTGCCGAGGGTGGCCGTCCGGAACGGCGCCGGTCCGCCCCTGCCCCCGTCCGTCCCGGAAGGGGCCCCGAGCGACGTGCGGCTAGTACTCATCCTCCTCGTCGCTGGCGCCGCCCGCGCCGCCGTCTGCCCTTGCCTCCTGCACGTAAGACTCGTCGATCTTGATCTCCGCCTTGGCGTTCTGCCGCAGGCGGCGCACATACAAGGCGAGCGCCTCGTCGCGCTTGGAGCGGAGCAGTTCCTCCACGAACGTGTCGCGGTCCTTCGCGAAGTCCTCGGGCGTCGACGACTTGTGCTGCCGGAGCTGCACGACCACGTAGGCGTCCGGCGTGCGCACCGGCTCGGCCAGGACATCGCCGTCTTTGACGGAGGGGCCGAACGCAAAGTTGACGACCGCCGTCGACCCATCGGGTGAAAGACCCGGGAACGGGTCACCCCCGCGGTTGAACGCGCTCGACGTCTGGGGCTGGGGACGGTCGGGATCCGTCGTCGCGTCGAACCGGCGCTCGGGCAGGGGCGGCGGTGGGCCCTGGGACGCGCCGCCGTCGGCTCCTGGCGCAGCGGGTCGCCCGCCGATCACCTTGAGCGTCTCGACCCTGTCGGCATGCGGCCGGAGGGCAGCGGCGGCGCGGATCGCATCCTCCGGCGTCTCGCCGGCACGCAGCGCTTCGTCCATCTTCGTCGCGATGCCTTGCGCGACCTCCGTCGAAGCCGCCTTCGCATACATCGAACGGCCCAGCGAGCGCCGCACCTTGGCGGCGATCTCCGCCTCGCGTGCCGGGTCGTCTTTGGTGATGAGGTGGTAACCGAACTGGGTCTCCACGGCCGTCGACGTCTCGCCGGGCCGGAGCGCGTCGGCCACGAAGCGGAAGGGCGGCACGAAGCCGTCGGTCTTGTCGCCCACGTCGCCGCCCTTCGAAGCGCTGCCCGTGTCGTCCGACGTCTCTCGCGCCACCTCGGCGAAGGCCTCGCCGGCGCGGATCCTGGCCGCAGCCCAGGAGAGCTTGGCGAGCGCCAAGGCCTTCTCGTCGTCGGTCGCGCCGTAAGGCGTCTTCACGAGAATGTGCCGGATGTGCCCTGCCTGGGGCGCGTCCTCCTTCTGCCGGTCCTCGAGCGTCGAGTCGAACTCGGCCTGGTGCTCCTTGACCCACGCGTCGACCAGCGCCGGCTTCGCGTCGACTTCCCAGCGCGCGGCCCATGCCTCCTTGACGGGGATCCACGTCAGGATCGCCGTCTCGTAGCGTCGCTTGTACTCTTCGAGCGACTCGCCGTCGCTCACGCGGACAGGGTCCCGTACGATGTCGCGCATCTTCGCGGCAAGCATCTCGCGCGCCTGGCCTTCGCGAAACTCTTCGGTCGAGCGGTTGCTGAGGCCCCGCACCTTGCGCTCGTACACCTTCATGTCGAAGGTGCGCGACTTCGCGTCGCGAAAGTCGATCGGAATGGCGGTGTCGCGGTCGTTGAAGTGCGCTTGCGCGATCTCGCCGGACACGATGCCCGCGCGCGCGTACGACTGATACATCTCCTGCAGCACCTGCTGCGCGACGGTGGGATCGGCCGCGGGCACGCTGGCGCGGACGTACCCCGCGTAGAGCTCGTCGGTCACCTCCGCGTCCGTCACGGCGATGCCGAGCCTGCGCGCCTCGTCGTCGAGCAGCTCGCGCTCGATCAGCCCGTCGAGGGCCACGCGCTTGAGGTTGAGGCGGCGCGACGCCTCCGAGCTCCGCGAGGGCATCAGCATGCGGTACGCCGCGAAGAAGTCCTTTGGCTCGATGCAGCGACCGCGCACGCGGGCCGCACACACCTGGTTGAGCGACGCCGTCTTCATCGTGGCGTTCGGCCGGAACCCGATGACGAACGTGAGGATGGTGCCGGCGATGATGACGCCGTAGAGAACGTTCGACAGGCCTTTCTGCCGAAGGAAGGCGAGCATGGGCGGGCAGCCCTGTAACATGCGACCCGCGCCACGTCGACGTCAGCCGACCGCGATGGGGTGCCCGCCGGATTTTCGTGAAACGCGTTCTAGGCTCTCTTCGCCAGCCCCATCGCGAAGCGAAGCTCGGCCACGGCGTCGGCCATCGTCTCCGCAGCCTTGGAGAACGTGACTTCGTAGAACGTGTCGAGCGTCCTCGCCGGATCGCCCGGGTCGTTGACGCGCGTCGTCTTCGCGTCCACCTCGGTGAAGCCTGCGGTCACCGCGCGTGCCGCAGCAGCGCGCGCGCGATCGAAGAGGTGCGCGTCGTCGTCGTTGGGGAAGTCGCCCTTCTGGGCCCGAACGACGATGCGTACCTCGAGGGACCCGCCACCGCGCAGGCGCACGCCGGAGTCCAGGATGAGATTTTCCCGCGGGCGGTCCGCGAGGACGACCTCGTCGCCGCGTGTCCGAAAGATCTCGAACCCCGCGTCGACGAGCGCCTTCTTGAGGGACGCGACGCCGTGCAGCGGAGGGGGGCCAGGAGGGGGCGATCGCGAGCCGGAAGGGGGAGTGTCGGTCATGAGCGGGCGAGAGACGGCTCCGCGAGGCGCGCCCTGCCTCGGTGCTCCCCGTGGTCGGGTCAGACTGTAGCACGTGCGGCTCCGGGTGCGCGCCTGTCTGCTATCCTTGAACGGTCGTGAAAAATCGCCGGAGCATGACGCCTTCGACGGGCGTCCCCGCGGGGGGCGTCCACGCAACGCGGCGGGGCGGTGCACGGGTCGAGGTCAGCGCGCGCGTCACCTTGGTGTCGCAGGGTGGAGACACGCTGCAGGGCTGGGCGTTGAACGTGAGCCGAGGCGGCGTCCGCGTCATCCTCGAAGAGAGCGTCCCCCTCGGCGCGGAGTACGACGTCACCGTGACCGAGGCGACGGGCACGGTCGGCCCTCGCGTCGGCCGCATCGTGTGGGTGCAGGACGAACCGGACGGCGTGGTCGCGGGAATCGAATTTCGTCTGGAGAGGGACGCCGAGCCCCGTGGTAAATCGTAGGCCCATGGCAAGCCCGAAGAACCTCCTACCCGACTGCGGCCTGTACCGGACGACGAAGCCTCTGCCCGAACACGAGGACGAGGTTCCCGCGGGGCTGATGGTCTACTTCCACAACCACTCCGACTCGGGGTTGCCCGTCGTCATCCCGCCGGAGCACAACATCTTCAACCGGTGGCACTTCCATGGGAGCGGCCTGCCGTTTCGCGGCCTGTCGTGGGCGGACAGCTTGACGAAGCTGCTGCCCGAGGGCTTCTACATGCTTCGCAAGCCGCTCACCTTCGACGCGGGCGAGTGGCCAAAGGGCACGCTCACGCAGCTCGGGTACAACCGCAACGGGGATCCGATCCTCTTTATCGCCCAGGTTCGCGCGCAGCTCACCGAGAACAGCCTCTTTTTCAACGACCGTGGGGTCGGCATCAAGCGCGAGCAGCTCTCGATGCTCGAGCCTCTGCAGATCTTCGCCGAGCCGCCGCCCGATGGGGCCCACACGACCGGGGTTCATTGATCCCGTGCCCACCGAGCTCCTGACGATGGGCGATACCCGCGCCCGCGTGCTGCACTGGTTCGTCTCGGGCGGGATCGCGAAGGCCCCCGGCGGAACGTTCAACATCGACGTCGATCCGCTCGTCGTCGGGCGGGACCCTGGCGCGGGCATCGTCATCGACGACCCGGAGGTGAGCGCGCTGCACTGCGAGCTCCGGGCGGTGAGCGAGGGCATCGTCGTGAAGGACCTCGGGAGCACCAACGGCACGTTCCTCGGGTCCATCCGCGTGCGCGAGGGGATCGTGGTCGTGCCGAGCGAGCTGATGGTGGGCGCGTGCCGGATCCTCATCGAGCCGCAGGCCAAGCGCCGCGTCGACGTGGGCTTCGCGGATCACTTCGGACCGCTCGTCGGCAACTCACCCAAGATGCGCCGCGTCTTCGGAGTGCTCGAGAAGGTGGCCCCGACGCCGCTCAGCGTCCTCGTCGTCGGCGAGACCGGCACGGGCAAGGAGCTCGCAGCCAAGGCCATCCACGACGCACACCACGTGCCCGGCGGATCCAGCCGACCGTTCGTCGTCGTCGACTGCGGCAGCATTCCGCCGACGCTCGCCGAGAGCATCCTGTTCGGCCACGAGAAGGGCGCGTTCACCGGGGCCACCGAGCGCCGCAAGGGGGCGCTGGCGGAGGCGGATGGGGGGACTTTGTTCCTCGACGAGCTCGGCGAGCTGCCCCTCGAGCTGCAGCCCAAGCTGCTGCGCGCGCTCAGCGAAAAGCAGGTGCGGCGCGTCGGCGGCTCGGTGTTCGAACCGATCGACGTGCGCGTGCTCGCCGCGACGCGGCGTGACCTCGGCGTCGAGATGAACGCGGGCCGGTTTCGCAGTGACCTGTTCTTCCGCATCGCGCAAGTCCGCGTCGAGCTGCCGCCCCTGCGGGAGCGCCTGAGCGACATCCCGGCCATCGTGCAGGACGTCTGCCAGCGCGCGGGCAGGGCCGAGCACGCGCAGGCGGTGCTCGCGTGGATCGAGCAGCGCATGGTGGCCCACGACTGGCCGGGCAACGTGCGCGAGCTGGTGAACGTCGTCAGCGTCGCAGCCACGCTCGCCGACGAGCCGTCCGCCATCGACGACGTGTTGACGCTCGCGCGCGACGGCGATGGCGCAGGCGGCGCCGCACGCGCGGCCACGACGGCCTTCGGCGAGTCCAAGCGGGCGGCGGTCGCCACCTTCGAGCGCGACTACTTCTCGAACCTCGCGCGACGCTGCAAGGGCAACGTGAGCGAAATGGCCCGCCAAAGCGGCATGGAACGCCACCACGTCCGCGCCTACTTGCGAAAGCACAAGATCGACAAGGCCTCGTAAAGCAGCGCCGTCGTGATGGCGTCAGACCTTTGCTGTCATCCCGAGCGGAGCGAGATGTCGTAGGCGTCCTGGCGCACGCGGTTCGCGAGCGTCCGACCTTTGCTGTCATCCCGAGCGGAGGGACCCATGGATGGCGCCTTTCCGCGCTCCACGTGGGGTCCTTCGCTTCGCTCANNCATCTCGACGGCGGTGCACTAGCGTAACCTCCCACGTCAGAGGCCCCGGGCGGGGAGATCCATGTCCGGCGTCCACGCGGTGTCACGCTGGGCGGCGTGAGGGTCTCGGAGCTGGGCTTCGCGCCAGTGGATGCCCGGAGGGGACGCGTCGATCCAGTGGTAGCTGCTGTCGCGCACGTCCAGGTGCACGAACTGCGTCCGCGGGTGGGTGTACACGCCGACACCGGCGCGGGGCATGCCGCGCAGGTACGCCGCCAGACGCGCTGCGCGGACACCCCGGAGCTTGAAATCGATGGCGTCGCCCGTGCCGTGCCGGCCCGCGTGGTCGCGCCATCCGGAGACGATGACGACGGCCGCGCCGCCAAAGTGATAGGCCGCGCGCAGCACGAGCTGCACGAGCCGGACGCTNNCGGTAGAGCCGCACGGGAGCCGACTCGCGTGTCTCGTTCTCCACCGCGATGGGCGCAAGCCCCGTGGCCCAAGGGACGACGCGGGGGGCGGGCGGGGCTCGATCGAGGGGGGTATCCACGGCGGCCTGCGCTCGAGGCTCGGCCTGCGCGCAAACGTCCTGGGCGACGAGGACCCCGCAGGTCACGCAGGCGACGAGAAGCCGAATCACGCGCGCTCCTCAGAAGCCGGTCGACACCTGCAGGCTGGCGCCCCGCGGCTCCGGGTTGATGAGCGGCGCGAGAGCGCCCTCGTGCCGTGGCGGCCCAAAGAAGTACCAAGCCGCGCACACCGCAGCCGCCCCGCCGAACCCGGCGGCC
>PLIR01000130.1 GCA_003139415.1 Myxococcales bacterium
CTGGCCCGTTGGCCGTCGCCGCGAGCCACACGGCAGGGACCGCGGCGAAGAGCGCGATCTGATAGAAGTTACCGCCCAGTCCGATGAGCGCGCCCGCGCCGAGACGTGCCCAGGTACGGTCCGGCGCGGCGCCCAGAAGGCCGAGGCCCAGCATCACGGGGGGAACCGCGGCCATGGGCTCGGTCATGTCGGTTGCGTGAAGGATAAAGGCGTGCGAGAGGCCGGTCAGGGCGACCGCGATCANNCGCGGCCGCGACCGCGTTCACCGCTTGAAGGAGGGCGACGACGTCCAGGTTTGCAAGGCCATCGCCGGCCGGCACCATTCCCAGCGCGGAGAACCCACGAACGGCGATCCACAGGACGAACGGCCACAGGAAGTGGGAATTGCCGCCATCCCCCGGCAACGATGCCCCGAGCGCCGCTTGGAGGTAGCGAACCCCGTCCCCAATGTAGAACCGCGAACGGAAGATAAGGTAGACGACGCAGGCCACCGCGAAAATACAGAGGGCCTCTCGTCGGTCGACTCTTGACGGGAAGTGCGTGGTCGATCGAGTCATCGGCCTCATTGTTTCCGTTAACGCGGCCGCTGAGTTTGAACGGCGACCAGCTTCTACCACAGTGCAACACCCGTCGTCTCAGCTGGGGCGGGCGCTCACCCGCCGCGCGCGATCGCGGACGGCAAGGCTATCTGGACGCAAGGACCGCCGACTCAGGCCCGACGAACTCCTCGGGCGAGCATCTCACCGCCGGCTCTTCTTCCGCGCGTCCTTCTCACGCTTGCGCGCCGCCTTCCGCGCGTTCTTTTCGGCCGCGGAGAGGGTTCGCATCTTCGTCATGCTCTCGCCGCCGCCCGCCATGCCCCCCATGCCCGGAAACCCGCCCATCCCGGGGAAGCCCCCCATGCCGGGCATGCCCCCCATTCCTGGGAAGCCGCCCATGCCGGGCATGCCCCCCATGCCCCCCTGCGCCATCTGCTTGCGCAGTTGCTTGGCCATCGCGAGGTTCTTCATGCCCGGAACGCGGCCCATCATCCCGAGGTTCGCGCCCAGGCCATCCATCATCTGCTTCATCATGAGAAACTTCTGAATGAGCTCGTCGACCTGCTTCTCGGGCTGGCCCGAGCCCTTCGCCACGCGGGTTACGCGCGTGGGCTCGCGAATGAGCGCATACGGATCGCGCCGTTCGAACTTCGTCAGCGACTGGATGATCGCCTCGACGCGCACGAGCTCTCGGTCGTCGATGTTGACGTCCGCAGGCAGCATGTCGCCCATGCCGGGCATCTTGGCGATGATGTCCTTCATGGATCCCATCTTCTGGATCATGCGGATCTGCTCGAGGAAGTCGTCGAGGGTAAACTGCCCCTCGAGCATCTTCATGGCCTTCTCGGCGGCGTCCTTCTCGTCGACGACCTCCTGGAAGTCCTTCATCAAGCCCACGACGTCGCCCATCCCGAGCACGCGGCTGGCCATGCCGTCGGCCCGGAACTCCTCGAACTTGTCGAGCGTCTCGCCGACGCCGACGTACCGCACCGGCGCGCCGGTGACGTCCTTCACGCTGAGCGCGGCCCCGCCGCGTGCGTCGCCGTCGAGCTTCGTCAGCACGACGCCGGTGAGGCCCAGCCGATCGTGGAACGCCTTGGACGTCTTGACCGCGTCCTGGCCGATCATCGCGTCGACGACGAGCAGCACGTTGCCGGGGTCGACGTCGTCCTTGATCGCGCGCAGCTCGGCCATCAGCGGCTCGTCGATCGCGAGACGGCCGGCCGTGTCGTACACGACGATGTCATGCTTGGCCTCGCGCGCGTGCGCGAGCGCTTGACGGCAGATCTCGAGCGGCTCGGCGCCCGCGACGTTGAACACGGGGACGCCGATTTGCTCGCCGAGGATCTTGAGCTGCTCGACCGCCGCGGGCCGCTGCATGTCGGCCGCGACGAGCAGCGGACGGTGGTTCTGCTTCTTCAGCAGCCGGGCGAGCTTGGCGCACGTCGTGGTCTTGCCGGACCCTTGCAGCCCCACCATCATTACGCCCGTCGGCTCCCCCTTCGGCGCCATCACGATGGGCGGGCCGTCGCCCGCCGACATGAACGCCACGAGCTCGTCGTGGCAGATCTTCACGAAGACCTCGCCCGCCGAGACCTTCACCGTCTGGCCCGACTGAGCCTTGATCCGCGTGCGGACCACTTCGCCGAGGGCCTTCTCCTTCACGCGCGCGAGGAACGACTTGACGACACCAAGCTCGACGTCCGCTTCGAGAAGCGAGAGTCGCACCTCGCGCAGGGCTGCCTCGACGTTGGGTTCGGTGAGCTCCGTCAGGCCGGCGAGGCGGTTTCGCGCTGCCTTGAACCCCTTGGTGAGGGCATCGAACATGCGCGGGAACTAGCACAGGGTCCCTGCCCCGCCCTCCCTCGATTTCGCTGGTGCTCTTGACGAGCCCGGCCGAAGACCTCCCCCCGGTCGGGTGAGCTGGAACGGATGCGAGCGGCGGAGGACGGCTGCTGGCCGACCCATGCGATGGATCGCGTCAGTGGTATTTGGCGGTGAGCTCGGCGAGGCGCGCGTCGCAGATGCCCATCTTCGCGCGCCCCTCTCCCAACAGACGCGTCGCCACGTCGAGCTGCCCCGGCAGAGCCTCCGCCTCGAGGTCGTCGAGCGCGAGGCGCTTGGCTTCGATGTCGTCGAGGCGCTGCGCCACGCGGTCCTTGATCGCGAGCGCCTCGGCCGTGACAGCGAGCGCGTCTCCGCACGATTGCTTCGCGGCGCAGACGTCTTCGACGGTGCAGGCGAAGTCCTCGACGGTCTTCACGTCGTGGGCGCGCGACGCGGCGCCCGCCCGGCGGCATTGATCGACGGCGGTGGCGAGCGCCACGGCCTCGGCCTTCGCGGACCGCCCGCAGTGCGCCGCCGCGAAGGCGAGGACGCATAGGGTGAGCACGACGGCCGTGCTGCGCGGCACCTCAGTGACTCCGGTGCTTGACGGCATGATGGGTGTGAGGCGACGAGTGCGCTTTCGCCGGCGCCGCCGAGGGAGCCGTCTTTGCGGCGGCCGCCGAGGCGGAGGGAGCCGACGAAGGTGCGGGAGGAGCGGACGCCGAGGCCGACGGCGCGGCACTGGCGGCGCTCTCGCTGGCGGCCGGAGGAAGAGCCGCTTCGACGGCCGAAGCGACCGACGACGCCGTATTCATCAAGGACGCCGCCTCGCGGCGAAACCAGTGGCGATAGATGGCGAATCCCGACACGGCGCAAATCCCCACGAGAAACAGCGTGCGGAGCACCGGATGGCCCTCGCGCGGCGGTGCCTTTCGCCCCCTCGCGGTTCGCGTGCGGGTATCGGACCCTCGTCCGAGCGACAGGACGGGGAGATCGTCGGCGCCCTTGCCGTCCAGCCCCGCGACCGTCGCTTCGATTCGGTCGAGCGAGGCCTTGCCCCTCTCCGGAACGAACCTGGCGAGCGTCCGCGCAAGGGCGACGAGCGATTCGCGCGTCGCAGGGTTCTTGTCGAGGCAACGCAGGATGCTCTGCTCGAGCGCCTCCGGCAGATCGCCGCGCCGGGCCGACGGCGGGATCGGATCCTCCGACGCGATCATCGCGCATACCTGAGGAAGCGACTCGCCGCGGAAGGCGGGCGACCCGGTGAGCGCCTCGTAAAGCACGGCACCGAGGGACCAGACGTCGGCGCGCTCGTCGACCTCCTTCGTCGACTTGAGCTGCTCGGGAGACATGTACGACGGCGAGCCCATGATCGTCGCCGTCGACGTCAGCGCGGGATCGATCGACGTCTGGTCGGGGACCGTCAGCTTGGAGATGCCGAAGTCGAGCAGCTTCACCGCCGGAGAGCCGTCGGACTTGCGGGTGACGAAGAGGTTCGACGGCTTGAGATCGCGATGCACGATCCCCGCGGCGTGGACCTGCGCGAGGCCCTCGCACGCCTGGAGAATGATCTCGCACGCTTCTTCGAGCGGGAGTGCACCGTCGCGGTGGATGAGCTGCCCCAGGTCGCTGCCGTCGAGGTGCTCCATGACGATGTACGGCACGTTCCCGTCCGAATCGCCGAGTGTCCCGACGTCGTGCACGCGAGCCACGTGGTCGCTGCGGATCTTCGCGGCCACCTTCGCCTCGCGCAGGAACCGCTCCACGGCGACGTCGCTGCGCGTCGCCTCCGGCAGCAGGAACTTGATGGCCACCTCTTGGTCCAACCCCATGTGCGTCGCCGACACGACGACCCCCATCCCGCCCTCGCCGAGCGTCCGCTCGACGCGGTATTTGTCCGCGATGATCGTCCCCGGAACTGGGTCGAAGCGGACCGCGGCGGCAGGGTTTCCCGCCCCCTCGCGTTTCGTTGCCGAGCTCACGTTGCCGAGAAGCTTACCGCGACGGGGGCCGCAGCCGACAGGTCGCGGCTCGAGTCGGGCTATTCGTCGCCGCTTTGGCTCAGTTTCGCGAGGACGCCGAGATCCTCGAGCGTCGACGTGTCGCCTTTCGGCTCACCTCCCGCCGCGATCTCCTTGAGGAGGCGCCGCATGATCTTGCCGCTCCTCGTCTTGGGCAGCGCGTCGGCGAATCGGATGGTATCGGGCCGCGCGAACCGGCCGATTTCCTTGTCGATGTGGGTGGCGAGCGACGCTCTCAGCTCGGCACCCGCGCTCTGTCCCGCCTTGACCGTCACGAACACGACGAGCGCTTGACCTTTCAGCTCGTCCGCCCGCCCCACCGCGGCGGCTTCGGCCACGGCCGGGTGGCTCACCAGGGCGCTCTCGATCTCGGCGGTGCC
>PLIR01000211.1 GCA_003139415.1 Myxococcales bacterium
GGCGCGTGCGACAGGAGATAGCTCTGGACCATCGTGCCCCACGGCGACGTGGGCGTAATCGACGTCGAGCTCTGGTTGACGTTGACGAGGTCCGGGGCGCAGTCGCTGTACGACTCGAAGTCCCAGGCGAGGTTGGGGATCTGCTTGGCTTCGAGGTCGGCGTAAAACGAAGGATCCGCGCCCGAGCTGTTGGCCGGCAAGCTGCCGTACTCGCCCAGGATGACGGGGATGTTGGGGAACGTGTACGAGCTCGCCGCGGGCGGATAGCCGTGGACCTCGTAGACAACGTTGTCATACGTGATGAGGCCCGACCCGCCGGCGGGCTGTCCGCCGTCGGCCGTCTCCGAGTAGAACGCGATGCTCGACGTCCAGTTGTTGCCTTGCACCGATACGATGTGGTGCGGAACGCCGAGTCGGTCCTCTTCGGCCCGGATGGTGCCGACGGCATGGTTCATCGCGGCGGCGAGCGTCGCGTTCGAGGCGGTGTTCCCGCCGGGCTCGTTCGTGAGCCCGAACATCACGAAGCTCGACGTCGCGAACGTATCGACGAGCGCGACGTACACCGCGTCCGTCCCCGTCGGGTAGAGCGATGCGTTCGGCGTTGTCTTGCTGTCCGACGGGATGCCCGTCGCCTCGCCGTCGTTGCTGCTCGTGTCCTGCCCGATCATCGTGACGTCGCTGCGCAAAGTCACGAGAACGTGCACTCCGGGATAGCTGCCAATCGCGTTGATGACGGCCGTCATCGGCGTTCGATATACAGAAGGATTCGACACCCAGCTCACTACCGTGGAGCTGTCCATACCCAGCGAGATCCGGAGGAACGTCGGTTTCCACCCCGTCATCAGCGTGCTGATCTCTTGCTCGACCGTCGTCACGGGTGACGTCATCCAGAGCGTATTGTTGTAACCGCAGAGAAAGATGTCATCGACGTTGACGCCGCGGCCCATCCATTGTGTGCCCGATCCGGCGCCATTGGATTCGTAGATCTTGGCTCCCGACGTGTAGAGCCACCCGGAGGGATATCCGCCATCCGCGTGAGAGGAGGCGTCTGTCGCACCCGACTCAGGCGCTAAAGTCGCCCTCCCGGCGTCCACGGGCACACCGTGCTGCGCGCCCAACGCGCCCCCAGCGTCCATGGGCAGGCCGTGCTGCGTGTCCACGTCGGGCGCCGACGGCATCGTTTCGACGCCCCCCTCCGGGCTCTGCTGCGCGTCCACGTCGAGCCCCAGAGGCATCGTTTCGACGCCCCCCTCCGGGCTCTGCTGCGCGTCCACGTCGAGCCCCAGCGGCGTCGTTTCGACGCCTCCCTCCGTGTCGAGGACAACCGCTGCGTCCCGTCCCACCGGATGCAATGGCGACGGGTAGTCATTCGGGGTGGAGCCGTTGACGTTGGTGTCCACGCCGCTGCTGCCCGGCGGCGTACCGCCGCACGCGATGGCAACCAAGGGGCCGCATGCAGCTACGGCTGCGGCCAGGAGGCGGCGGCTGATGACCCCACGCCGAGATACGTGTCGCACATGGCCCTTCTGTGCACCCAACGTCTGTCGCCAATCGAAATGAGATACGTGTCGCATGTGTTCCTTTCGTGAACCAGATGAATGTCGCGAATCGAGCCTCGGGGAGGCGCGAGCAACCGCTACACGGAGCCAACAGCGCGGTCGCCAGGCCGCACTTACGGCCGCTGCGACGACTGAATGCCACTCGCGCGTACCCGCTTCGCCGACTCCATCCTAAGCATTCCTAAACTAGGAATCATCTCCGAATCGATGGCGACACATAGCGACACTCCCCTCATCGCAGGCGTAGGTATGCAGCCCGCGATGCTTGAGCCGTGCGGCCGAGCGGAAACGACCCGCCGGGCCTTGCCTACGCCGCAACCAGCATCGCAGATGCGCAGGATATCTCCGCGTACATTCCGACGAACCTCATCTCGATCACCGACGGCCCTGCGTACCGTTCGGTCGCGGGTGACCTCAAACTCGCCTACGCATGTTCGACCCGGTTCCGATCGAGCACGTGGCTGAAGCGGAGCAGGCCGTGCGCCGCCGGCCGACGTGTGCCCGCGCTTCGAGACCGGCGCGACCTGAAGCGCCCTTGAAAGCGGTCGGTTCCCGCCTCCCCCAGAGCACGGACGGACGTTGGTGTCCCGAGCGTCTCATCCGGCTTGCGCGCACCAAGCGGGGGGGACTTTACTGTCATCCATCCCGCGATGCTCCCCGTCGGCAACGAAAGCGGCGACGCGCGCCCGCATGAGGCGCGGGCCCTCCTGCACGTGCGGCAGCTCCTCGAGCTGACGACGCGCTTGAGCGAGCCGCTGACGACCGAAGAAGTGGCGCGGGTCGTCGTCGATCAAGCGGCGGCGGCGGTGGGCGCCCT
This sequence comes from Myxococcales bacterium, assembly GCA_003139415.1. GTDB lineage: Bacteria > Myxococcota_A > Polyangia > Polyangiales > Polyangiaceae > Palsa-1150. The sequence continues at coordinate 2,377 of PLIR01000211.1, forward strand.
CATGGCGATCATGTGGATCGTGGACGATCCGCCCACGCACGCCACACTCGTGCGCGCCATCGGCATCGACCAGCGCTGGGAGTCGCGCTATGCACGAATCCCGCTCGAGGCGTGGCTGCCCATGGGCGATGCGATGCTGCGGCATGAGGCGCTTTTTTTCGAATCGCGGACCGACTTTCGCGAGCGCTACCCAATCGCCGAGAAGGATTCCGAGCTCGAGACGCTCTACGAGTTGTCGTACGCGTGCCTGCCATTCGTCGTGCACGGGCGTGCAATCGGAGGCGCGTCGCTCGTCTTCGGGGGAACCCGTGCGTTCGACGAGGACGAGCGCGTTTTCCTCACCGTGCTCGCCCATCACGCGGCGCAGGCCGTGGAGCGCGCGAGCCTCTTCGAGCGCGAGAAGGCCGCTCGGGAGCGCCTGCAGCGCCTGCAGCAGATCACCGCCGCGCTCTCGTCCGTCGCGACGGTCGAGGAGATCGCTCAGCTGGCGGCGCGGGTCGTCACCGATGCGCTCGGGGTCTCGGCGACCGTCGTGTGGGCCACCGACGAGCGCGGCGACCTTCACCTGCTCGGGGCGTGCGGGGCGCGGGAGTTCGTGGTCGAGTCGTTTCGGCATCTCCCGGCCGACTCCCCTCTGCCGGCCGCGCGCGTCGCGCGCGACAGGCTGGCCGACTACCACGAGAGCGACGTGGACATCGACATCGATCTTGCCACCCTCACCGACGCGACGGGACGAGGCGCTGCGTTCCGTGCCTTCGCAAATCTACCCCTCGTGCGCGACAACCGCACGCTCGGGGTGCTCGGCTTCAGCGCCGGTCGGCCACGACGATTCTCGGCCGAGGAGCGCAGCTTCGCGGCGACGATCGCCGAGCACTGCGCGGACGCCCTCGCGCGGGCCCGCCTTTACGGCGAGACGCGTCGCGCGGAGCGGCGCCTTCAGAGCGTGCTCGAGCGGCTGCCGGTGGGAGTGATCGTCGCGGAGGCGCCGGACGGCGCGCTCGTCTTCGCCAACGACGCGATGGCAAATCTCTGGAGAGCGGACGGGTTTCCGGCGCGTGGCGAAGATCGGGGCAAGATGCTTCGCGCGAGCTTCCCCGATGGGCGTCCTCTCGCCAAGGAGGATTGGCCCATCGTGCGGGCGCTGCGCGGCGAGGTCGTGGAGAGCCAGGAGCTGCGCATCACGCGCCTGGACGGGGCGGAGGGCTGGATTCACATCCAGGCGGCGCCTATCCGTCGCGACGACGGCACCATCGAGGCCGCCGTGGCCACCGCCGTGGACGTGACGGCCGAAAAGGAAGCGCGTGCCTCCGCCGACGAGGCGAGCCGATCCAAGGATGAGTTCCTTGCCATGGTCGGGCACGAGCTGCGCAATCCGCTGGCCCCGATCGTCACGGCGCTGACGCTGATGCGCCTGCGCGGCGAGGGAACGTTGGAGCGCGAGCGAGCCGTCATCGAGCGGCAGGTCAAGCACCTGACGCGCCTGGTCGACGACCTGCTCGACGTATCGCGCGCGGTGCGCGGTAAACTGCGCCTGGAGCGCTCGCCCGTCGAGGTGGCCGCGGTCGTGGCCGACGCGATCGAGGTGGCTGGGCCCCTGATCGAAGAGCGAAGGCACGAGCTCGCGGTGGCCGTGCCGCGCACTGGCCTCATCGTCGACGCTGATGGCGAGCGCCTCGCTCAGGTGATAACGAACTTGCTCACCAACGCGGCGAAGTACACGCCGCCAGGTGGGCACATCGGGGTGATCGCTCGCGAGGACGCGGACCAGGTCACGCTCGAAGTCGCCGACAGCGGCGCGGGCATCGCGCCGGAGCTCCTGCCGCGACTGTTCGATGTCTTTACCCAGGGGCGACAGGGGCTCGATCGCAAGCAGGGCGGGCTTGGTCTGGGTCTGGCCATCGCGCGCCAGCTCATCGTTGCCCACGGCGGCTCGATCGAGGCGCGGACAGCGGGGCCGGGCCGAGGGACGACAATGATCGTACACCTCCCTCGCGTGGCCCGGTCCGCGCCTGCACCAGGCCACGAGCGCGAGGTGAGCCGCGGGGAGTCGCACGTTGCAGCACGCCGCGTGCTCCTCGTGGACGACAATCCGGACGCCGCCGGGCTCCTGCAGGAGGCGCTGACGTTGGCCGGACACGATGTGCGGACGGCGGTCGACGGGCCGAGCGCGCTGCAGCTGGTCCAGACGTTCACCCCCGAGATCGCGTTCCTCGACATCGGGCTACCTGTGATGGATGGCTACGAGCTCGCGCAGTATCTGCGGCGCCTACCGGGCCTCGCGGACACTCCTTTCGTCGCCGTCACCGGCTACGCGCAGGACGACGATCGCCGACGCGCGCTCGCCAACGGGTTCACCGAACACCTTGCCAAACCACTCGTGCCCGACCGCGTCATCCAGTGCATCAAGGACTTCTGTCCCCTCGGCCGCTGACATCTGGCTCCACCAAATTGGCCCGCATTCCGGTATGACTGGACGGCCTGGGCCATCCTTGACTCGACACCGGGCCAGAAACGGGCGATGACGCGAAGGTCTGGTTCTTAGGGGGGCCGCGCCGATGGGAGTGGCAAGTGGACGACACGCGTATCGAGCAAGCGAAATTCGAGGGCTCGAAAAGCGGGCCGACGTTCGAGCCCGAGGCTCCACCCTGGTCGTACGGGGAGGACCGGATCACGGTCATCGTGCGCGACCCGGAGTCCGCGTACCTCTACTGGGAGTGCACCGACGAGGGGATCGCCTCGGCGCGTAGTCGCCTGGGGCGGGGTGGCCCGGACGGCTGGTGCAACCTGCGCGTCTACGACACGACCGCGCGCGACTTCGACGGTACGAACGCCAACGACTACTTCGACATTGGCGTCGATCGCACCGATCGCGAGTACTACTTGATGATCCGGCGGCCCGGGTCGTCGATGCACGCGGAGATCGGCGTCAAGACACACGAGGGGTTCTTCCAGCCCATCGCCCGATCGGGGCGCGCAGAATTCCCCCGTAACGTCCCATCGTCGGACACGCGCCTCGAATGGATGACAGTCACGAGCGAGGGCGCTCCGCCGAGCGCTGCGCCCTATCGATCGCGGTACGCAGGCGCGGAGCCACCGCTGCCCGGACGCGAGGGTGCGGGATACCTCGACGTCTGGCGGGCCGCATACGCCCCCTCGTTCCAGGGCGAGACGGGAGCATCGAGCAGCTTTCTCTCCAGCGAACGTCACGCCCCGGCCCACGTCGAGCGGTGGTGGCTGCTCGACGAGTGGCGCGCCGAGTGGGGCGGCGCACTTCGGTTCTTGCGGGGCGAGCACTTCGACCCGCGACGCATCGCGATCGAGCTCCTCGGCGGCGAGCCGGAGTACATCGAACGCCAGGAGGGCCAGATGATCGTCTACGGCCCTTGGCGGGTCCAGATTCGCGGCGTCGGGACGCACGAGGGGCGCCGCGTGATCTCGACGTGGTCGGTGCGCTGGGTGCGCGCGACGAACCCGATGATCGAGCGCTGGGCGCGGTTCGTCGAGCGTCGGGTCCTCTCGGGTTGGGAGCGCGATCTCTTCGCGATGGGGGCGTCCGAGGCGCATGCCCTGCTCGAGCGCGGAGCCAGTGAGCTCCTTCGCGCCGGCGCGTCCGAGCGGCTCTGGATGGGAGCGAGCGAGTGGTCGGCGAGGGGCGCGTCCGAGACGCTGGGGTTGGGAGCCTCGAGGCTTCTGTGGCTCGGTGCGAGCGAGATGCTCGGCGGCAGCGAGAAGCGCATGGCGATCGGCGGCAGCGAATCGGTGGGTGGTAGCGCGGCGTTCTCCGGCGGCGCAGGAGCCAACCCGGCCGAGAAGTGGGCCGCGCGCCCGGAAGGACGGCGGTGAGATGGCGCACGGTTATCTCGCCCTGGTCCTGCACGCGCACCTGCCGTTCGTTCGCCATCCGGAAGCTCCGTCCTACATGGAAGAGGAGTGGTTCTTCGAGGCGATCACCGAGACGTACGCGCCGCTCCTGCTTGCGTTCGAGCGCCTTGCCCGCGACGACGTCGACTTCCGAATCACGATGAGCTTCAGCCCGTCGCTCCTCCTGATGATGACCGACGATCTTCTGAAGGAGCGATACGCGAAGAAGATCGACCTGCAGATCGAGCTGGCCGATCGCGAGGTCGACCGCACCTGGCGCGACGACCGCGCGTTCCACGAGCTGGCCAAGATGTACCGCCACAACTTCGGCCAGATCCGCGACTGCTGGCGACGGTACGACGGCGACCTCGCGCGGGGCTTTCGCGCGCTGCAGGAGGCCGGACGCATCGAGATCATCACTTGCACGGCGACGCATCCTTTCTTTCCTCTCCTCGACCGCAACTGGGCGGCGTTCCGGGCGCAGATTCAGACGGCGGCCACGGTGTACGAACGCATCTTCGGCCGCCGCTCGCCGGGCATGTGGCTGGGCGAGTGCGGCTATGTGCCCGGCGTCGACGAGCTCTTGCGCGAGGAGGGCGTCCGCTACTTCTTCGTGGACACGCACGGGCTTCTCTTCGCCGATCCCCGGCCCCTCTACGGGGTGCACGCACCTGTGTACTGCCCGTCGGGGGTCGCGGCGTTCGCTCGCGACATCGAGAGCAGCAAGCAGGTCTGGAGCGCGCAAGAGGGCTATCCAGGCGATCCGGAGTACCGCGACTTTTATCGCGATATCGGGTTCGATCTGCCCTTCGATTACATCAAGCCGTACATCGATTCGCAGGGCATCCGGACGTTCACCGGCATGAAGTACTTTGCCGTGACCCACCGGTCGCTCGACGGCAAGCGGCCGTACGATCCGCACCGTGCGTATCTCCGGGCCGCCGAGCACGCGGGCAACTTCATGTATAACCGCGAGCGTCAGATCGAGCATCTGCGCGCGAACATGGACCGGCGCCCGATCGTCGTGGCGCCCTACGATGCAGAGCTCTTCGGGCACTGGTGGTACGAGGGGCCCATTTTCCTCGAGCTCTTGCTCCGCAAGATTCATTACGACCAGGGCGTCCTCGCCCCCATCACGCCGAGCGGGTACCTGGCCGAGTACTCGACCAACCAGGTGGCCACGCCGAGCCTGTCGTCGTGGGGCGAGAAGGGCTACGGCGAGTACTGGTGCAACGGCAGCAACGCGTGGGTTTACCGTCATCTCCACAAGATGGCCGAGCGGATGGTCGACCTGGCGCGACGCTTCCCCGATGCGGATGGCCTCGCGCGCCGCGCACTGGATCAGGCCGCACGCGAAGTCATGCTCGCGCAATCGAGCGACTGGGCTTTCATCATGAAGACGGGCACCACGGTGCCCTACGCGACGAGGCGCACCCACGATCACGTGACGCGGTTCACCCGGATCTACGACGCCCTCACGTCCGGCCACGAAGTCGACGCCGCGTGGCTCGCGGAGGTCGAGCGGCGTGACAATCTGTTCCCGGAGATCGATTATCGCGTGTACGGCACCTGACGGAGGTATGGCCGGTGGATCTGGGCATCGACTTCGGGACGACGCGCACCGTGGTCGCGTGCGCGGATCGCGGCAACCATCCCGTCGTGAGCTTCACCGACGCGGCCGGCGATTCGATCGCGTGGATTCCGACGGTCGTCGCGGAGCGGGCGGGGTCGCTCCGGTTCGGCTTCGAAGCGATGGCGGTGGCGGGCGATCCGTCGTGGACGTTCGTTCGCTCCTTCAAGCGCCTCCTCTCGAATCCCCGGATCCGTCCCGAGGACCCGGTCGCCATCGGCTCCAGCGCGGTGCCCCTCGGTCGGGTCGTGGGAGGCTTCGTCGAGCACATCCGCGATGCGCTGCGCACGCGATCGAACGTGCGTGGATCGCTCGCGGGTGCCCCTTTGCTGCGAGCCGCCGTCGCGGTCCCGGCCAATGCACACGGCGCCCAGCGGCTGATCACTCTCGACGCGTTCCGGCAAGCTGGCCTCGAGGTCGTCGCCATGCTGAACGAACCATCGGCGGCTGGGTTCGAATACACGCACCGGCACAGGGACACGCTCTCGGCCAAGCGCGACGCCGTCGTCGTCTACGATCTCGGTGGCGGCACGTTCGATTCCTCCGTGGTCCGCATGAGCGGGCGTCACCACGAAGTGCTCGCCACAGCCGGCGTCGCGCGCCTCGGCGGCGACGACTTCGACGGGGTGCTCGCCGACCTCGTGCTCGGGCGGCTCGGGATCGCGCGCGCGGCCGTTCCAGAGCGTTCGATGGCGGACTTGCTCGATCAGTGCCGGGCTGCGAAAGAGTCGCTCAATCCGAGCTCACGCAAGATCGCCATCGAGATCGACGCTTCGATCGCGGGCCATTCGCCGTCGGAGGTCACGCTGGCCGTCGGCGACTTTTACGATGCCTGCGCGCCGCTCGTCGAACGGACCATCGAGGCCATGCTCCCCATCATGACGCGACTCGACGACGAGGAGTCGCTTTCGGAGATCGCCGGGGTGTACGTCGTCGGCGGAGCGAGCGAGTTGCCGGTCGTCCCCCGTGCCCTGCGGCAACGCTTCGGCCGGCGCGTCCACCGTTCACCCTACCCTTCCGCGGCGGTCGCCATCGGACTGTCGATCGCGGCCCACGCGGCGGCGGGGTTCGAGATCGTCGATCGGTATTCGCGCGTCTTCGGGGTCTTCCGGGAAAGGGAGAACGGCCAGGAGATCACCTGCGACCCGATCTTCACGCCGGAGACTCGCCTGCCGGGAAGCGGTGAGTCCCTCGTCTGCACGCGCCGGTATCGCGCCGCGCACAACCTGGGTCACTTTCGGTTCTTCGAATGCGGCGGGCTCGAGGCCGATGGCCGCCCGCGCGGCGACATGGCCGTGCACTCCGACGTCTATTTCCCGTTCAGCGATCAGGCGCGCGCAGCGTCCAACCTCGCTTCGATGGATGTCGAGCGCACGGACGTGGGGCCCGAAATCGTCGAGCATTACTCACTGGACGACGCGGGAATCGTGAGCGTCCTCATACGCGACGTCGACTCCGGCTACGAGCAGAGCTATCGCCTCGGCCGGGCTTGATGGAGCGAACCATGCGGTCGCCTTGCCTAAAGGATCGGGTATGAGAATCGCCAGGTCGACGTTGGACGCGCCCTGTTGCATCGCCGTCGTGGTCGGAGGCTGCGTCGTGATGAGCGGGTGCTTCGGCAGCAGCTCGCCGCCGCCGAACGCGAACGCAAACGATGCCGGCGTCGTGAGCGGGGACGGCAGCGTGTCCGACGCGGGTGCCGGCGTCGATGCAGCGGCGGGCGATGGGGGGACGGCGCACGAGGCGGGGGTCGCCGATGCAGGCGGCTCGACGGGCCTGGACGCGACCAGATCGGAGGGAGGCGCCGCGCCGAGCCCCGGCGCATGCGTGCCGACCGGCAGCATGGGAACCGCGCGGTCTTACTTCTACTCCGGCGCGCTGAGCAGCGGGAAGGTGCTTGTCGCCGGCGGCGGGGACCAGACCACCATCGCGTTTGCGACGGCCGAGCTCTACGACCCGACGACGGGCATGTTCACCGCGACGGGGCCGATGTCCACGACTCGCGTGCCGACCCTTCCCAACTCGATGGTGGCGCTCCAGGATGGACGGATGCTGGTGGCCGGGGGGCGCGACGACAGCTGCACCGCCCTGTCGAGCGCCGAAGTCTACGATCCAGCCGCGGGCACGTGGTCGCTCACGGGGAGCATGACCTATCAGCGCGACAACGCGATGGCGGTGGGGCTGGCCAACGGCCAGGTGCTCGTCAGCGGAGGATACGCGGCGAGCGCCGAGGAGTGCGACGGCGTGACGGCAGCGGCGCAGGTGAGCGCGGAGCTCTACGATCCCTCGAGCGGCAAGTTCGCGATGACGGGGAGCCCCCTGTCGCCGCGCGCCGCGGGCGCCATCACGCTCATGTCCAATGGCTCGGCGCTCCTCGTGGATGGCGAAGACTTCGGCAATAGCCCGTTCAACGGGACCGCCGAGGTGTTCGATCCGACGAGCGACGGCGGCACCTTCTCTGCCGCGGGCATGCCCCCCGGCCCCGCGGGCTACGCATTCGCGTACGCGCTTCCGAACGGCCAGGTCCTCGTCAAGACGCTCGACACCGACGGGGACGTTTCGCTGTATGACCCGGCGAGCAACACCTTTACCACGCAGCCGGCCGACCCGGCGGCGGCCGGCATCACCTGCGGCGTCGCGCTCTCCAGCGGCGATGTCTTCGTCGCGGGCGGGGCGCAGGCCGAGGTGTATCAGGCCTCCACGGGAAGCTGGCAGTTGCTCGGCAACACAGTGGTCAATCGAACGGTGTGCGGGGCCGTCGAGCTGCCGGACGGGAACGTACTGGTCATCGGAGGTACGGACACGAGCGGCGCGTCAGTGACAAGCGCGGAAGTGTGCAATCCGCACCCCGGCCCCAACGACGGCGGGTGATCGACGGGCATGTCCTGGCCATGCCCACGATACGCGAGCAACCGTGCAGGGCGGCGTTGCCATCTCGAACGGTTAACGGCTTCCGGGCGGACATGTCCAAGGATTGGGAGGCCAACCCCGAGCGCTTCAAGCGCTATCCGTTCCCCAGCCGCCATCCTGCCGTGACGGGCGCGTGCCGTGCAGATCGCGGGCATCCGCGCGGCACCACGGAGAAGCAAGGCGGCACGCTCGCGGGTTGTTCCCGTTACTGGAGCCACGGACGGCCTGGGCCACGCTTCGCCGTGCGCTCACGGACGCTTCAGGAACCTCAAATAGAATGCCGCGAACACCAGGACAATGACGACGTTTGCTATCAGCCGCCCCCAGAACTGGTGCCTGAAGAACAGGATGTCCACGCCGACCACGACGGCTACCAGCGCGAGCACGTAAAGCACGACGGCTGCCTGTCTTCCCACTGCTTCGTTCTACTCTGTTCGCCGGAGTGGAGCAAGACGGCGAACCGTCAGCCCGCTGTGGCTTCTAGCGTAGTTTCCGCGGAAGCGGCTTGTGCACGGTTTCACAAAGCGCTTCCGCGGAGACATCTCGCCAATCGGAGGTATCCGTGAAGACGTTCGGTCATGCCGCATTCAGGGCTAGGATTTGGTGCTCACAAGCGATCGCGGGGTCTGCAGGCCTGGCGCTATGACGACCGGAGATCTGCCAGATAACCAGCTGTGCATGCTGGCCATGTGCGGGATCAGTAGTGGTAGCGCGCCGCGAGGATAATAATCTCTGCTTCGGCGACGATGTAGACCAAGCGGTGCTCGTCGTCTATGCGCCGTGACCAGGCCCCGGGCAGGTGGTACTTGAGCGGCTCGGGCTTACCGATGCCGGT
>PLIR01000222.1 GCA_003139415.1 Myxococcales bacterium
ACCGATCTGCGAGAGCTCTATGCGCGCTCGCGATTCGTCGTCGTCCCGCTGCAGGAGTCCGACACGGACAACGGCATCACCGTGATCCTCGAGGCGATGTCGATGGGCAAACCGGTCATCTGTTCGCGCACCAAGGGTCAGGTGGACGTCATCGAGGACGGCGTGACGGGGATCTTCGTCCCGGTGGGCGACGCGAAGGCCCTGCGCGCGGCAATGCTCGAATTGTGGAACGACCCGCAGCGTGCCCGCGCCATGGGACGCGCGGCGCGCGCGTACATCGAGAAGCACCACACCCTCGACAAGTTCTGTCGCGACGCCAAGGCCGCGATCGATGCCGCCGTCGATGGTCGGAGGGCCCCGGACAGCGCGTTCTCGTCGCCTCATGCCGACCGCGCCGCGTCCGAGCCGGCGCGATCCTGACTAGCCCGAGGCGGTCATGGCCAAGCTCATCATCCTGTCGATCGTGATCATGAGCTTCGCGATACCCGTGCGCCTGTCGACGGCGCCACAACCCCGCAAAGCACTGCGGAGGGCGCAGCAGTTCGTCGTCGTCTTCATTCTGCTTTGGGCGTTCATGTGCCTGCGGTGGTACCCGTCCCTCGTGGAGCTCAAATGAGCTCGCTAGAGCGACGGTCGTAATCGTGGGAGCGCGCGGTCCCGGGTGGCGTGTCGCTGACCGCGCATCGATACGTTGCGCACCTTGCAGCCAAGGACCCATGAGGCTAACAAGCGGCGTCGTGCTCCCATCGACGAAACGGCCTCGCCCGGCATTCGCCTTGCGCGTTCTCTTCTCGTTCTCGATGGCGGCGACCGCGATGGCGGCGACGGCCTGCGGCCATGGCCAGTTCGTCTGGTTTCAGGACCTCCCGACGACCACCGCCCTCGCGAATGGCGAATACATCATCGGAATCGGCGACGTCATCAGCATCCGCGTGCTCGGGCACGAAGAGATGAGCCTCAAGCAGCGGGTTCGCTCGGACGGCCGACTGGGCTTGCTCCTCATCGGGGACGTCGACGCCAAAGGGAAGCGACCGAGCGCGTTGAAGGCGGAGCTCGAAGGGCGGCTCAAGGACTACATCGTGTCGCCGAGCGTCGCCATCAACGTCGACGAGACCTTGCCGGCAAACGTGGTGGTGCTCGGCGAAGTCGCCAAGCCCGGCGTGCTCCCGCTCGAACCGGACCCGCGCCTCTCACGCGCGCTCGCGACAAGCGGCGGGCTGACGGATTTCGCCTCGCGCAACGCCGTGTTCGTCGTCCGAAGCGAACCCCGCCCCGTGCGCATTCGCTTCACCTACCAGGCCATCACGCGGAACGTGGGCGGCGCGGGCGACTTCGAGTTGCACCGCGGAGACATCGTGGAGGTCGAGTAGCGAGGACGGGCTTGCCATGATTTTGACCGCCGTCCTGGCCGCTCAACTGGCCGGCACTCTCGAAGTGTCCGACACATCCCGCGCCGACGCGCGCTGGACGTACCCGAGTCAGGTCTTCACCTTCCCCCGTCACGTCAAGGTCGTTCTCGCGGCGGATCTGGCCACCATCCCCATGGTGCGGGCCACGGTCCACAGCCGGCAGCTGGCGCTGTCGGTGATGTACTCGCCGACGATCACCGCCCCTGACGTCGAGCTGCTCGAGCCCATCGAGGTCATGAACCGGGGAACGGTCGCCGCCGTGTGGCACGACCGCTTCGTGACGATGACCGTCTCCGAATCGGGGGCCTACGGTCTGTTCAATTCTGCGTACCTCTATGGGGGGCAGATCGGCGTAGGCGGGGCCGAGGCGCAGACGCCTGCCGGGCAGGGAACTACCGCGGGGCAGGGCACCACCGGCACGGGCGGCACCGGCCAAGGGGCGACCGGACCGGGGTCGACGGGGCCGGGAACGTCGGGGCCCGGATCGACCGCCCTCGGGACCATGACGACTCCGGTCATTACGGCGGCCGCCCCCCAGACGATCACCTACGTCTCGTCTGTTTCGAACGCGGCCGTGACCGTACGCGCCGCCCCGAGGGTCACGGTCTCGTTCTCGGGGGGATACATGGTGTCGGGAGGATTGGACACCGGCGACCAGTTTTACCTGCCGCTGCAGTACGGCCCCTTCGGCGCTGCGGCGTTCTTGTACCGGCTCTCCGCGCACGACACAGCGAGCACCATCGCGACCGAGCAAGCGTACACGACGTACGGCTCATGCCCCCCGCCGCTCAGCGGTACATTCGTCGTCACGCCCGAGACGCCGTACTGCAAAGCGTCCGCGACAACCGGCGTCCTTCAGGAGACGGTCCGGCACGCCTTCTCGGGGCAGGCTTCCCTCCNNCGATCGAGCCCGCCGGCGTCGAGGGCGTGCCGGGCTCGATCCCCGACGAGCTGACGATACTCCCCTACGCTTCGGCGACGTTTCTCTACCGTCTGGACTATCGCAACACGTTGCTCTTGGCGGCCCAGGTCCTGCCGACGGTCGACCTCCGAACGGGGCTGCCAAGCGAGCGAGCGCAGACAGTCCTGACGCTCACCGACGCCTTGGCGGAAGACCTCACGGTGATTGCCACGGCCAGCGTGGTGCAGTCCATCCCGATCCAGGCGGTGGACCCGTACACGATCACGCTTCTTACCGGTACCGTCGAGCTGCGCCAGCGCGTCGACCGCCAGCTGAGCGCGCTCGTCGGCCTCTCCGGCCTGTGGCAAAGCCAAGTGGGCTACGGGGACGTGGGCTCGCTCGTCGCCTACGTGGGGATGACGGCCCGCCTGCCGACGACGCGCTTCTGAGCGTTGCCTGGCGTACGCGCCCCGTCGTGGCAAGCGCGTCGTTGAGCGCGCCTTTGAGCGCGCCTCTTGCAAGGACTGGCCGCCATACGCGCGTGATGTAGTCTTGGGATGCCCCGGCTTAGTCCGGCTAACGTGCGCGTCTAGGAAGCAGACTCTATCGATGGTCGAACGCGGTCCTCATTTCGGCATGGAGACCCAGAACGCCGAGGCGGGCGAGGGCGAGGGGATCGACGTCGACCGCCTTCGAGAAATGGCCGGGTTCGTCGCGCGAGCTCCCCGTCGCCACCCGGTGCTCGCGACGGTCGTCTTCCTGGTCATCGCCTCGCTGGGGCTCACGATCGCGGCGGCGATGCCCGCGACCTATCGGGCGAGCGTCAAGCTTCTCATCCAGCGAAGCTCCGCCATCCGCGCGCTGACGAGCGCCAACCAGCAGCTTCAGCAGATGGAGTGGGAGAACCCCACGAAGAACATTCAAGAAATGATCATGCGCCGCGACAACCTCGTGGCGCTCGTCAGGGACGCAAACCTCACCGAGCGCGTCGCTCAGACGCGCCCCGCCGCCCTGCGGTTCAAGGACGCCGTGATGGCGCAGATCTCCGGTCCCATGACGGACGACGACAAGCAGAAGGCGATGGTCTACACGCTCGAGACCAAGCTCAACACAGAGGTGCTGCCCGACGAGGCGACGGTCGTCATCAGCGTCGACTGGTCGAACCCCGCCATCGCCTACGACCTCGTCACGTTGGTGCAGAAGAACTTCGAGGGCGCTCGCTACGACAGCGACGTGGCGGTGATCAACGACAGCGTCGCGGTCCTCGAAGACCACGCAAAGCGAGAGTCCGCCCACGTCGACGCCGAGATCGCCGCGTACCAGCAAGTCGTGGCGACGCGCGCCGTTCCAAGCAGCACGACACGCCCCATGAGCGCGGTGGCTGTGGCCCGCGCGCCGGGGGGCGCCGTTCGAACCGTCGCGGCGGGCACCTTCGTGGATGCGCCGGATCCCGACCTGGCCAAGGCCCTCGAGGCCAAGCGAGCCCAGATCCGGTCGCTGGAGGAGACGCACCAGCGGGCGCTCGACGCGGTCAGGCAGCAGCTCGTGCAGGCGCAGCTGACGTTGACCCCCTTGCACCCCTCCGTGATCGCGCTTCAACAGAGCATGGACGCGATGAGCCAGCCCCCACCCGAGCTGGCTCAGGCCCGCGCCGACGAGCGCGCCCTCATGGCCCAGATCGCGCCCCCCCGCATTGCCGCCAGCGCGCCGGCCAGCACCGCCGCCCTCGCGGTTCATTCCGAATCGGCGACGGCCGACGGGGGCGCGCCGGAAGTCCCCCCGCTGCCGCGTGCAGACCCGACGCTCGACGGTCCGCTCCGCCTCGCCGAGTCCAAGCTGACCGCGGCGATCCATTCCTACGAAGACTCGATCAACCGGATCGACGCGGCGCGGGCCGAGCTCGACATCACGCGCGCCGCCTACAAGCACCGCTACACCGTCGTCACCCCGCCGGAGCTGCCCAAGAAGCCGAGCAAGCCCACCGCGCGGCTCGTGGCGATAGGCTCCGTCGTGGGCGGATTCCTCCTCGCGATGCTCCTGTCCGCGCTGGCAGACTTGGCCAAGGGCACGATCCAAGAGACCTGGCAGATTCGCAGGCAACTCAAGGTCGACGTGCTGTGCGAGCTCGATCAACCCTCATGATCCTCGACTCGACGCCCGTGGGGCGACGGTGTAAGACTTCTCTCGTCGGGCGAGTCGGCCGGCGGTTCGCCGAGCGCGAAGGGAGCGCGACGAGTCGGCGTGAAATCTGATCCCGCTCCCTCGAGGGCCCTTGTTTCGCTCCGCGAGCGCGACGGAGCCAACATCTGGGACGATCTGCGCCTGCAAAGGCTCTGGCTCGGCGTCGAGCGCCGCGAGTGGCGTTCCCTCGCCGTCCTCGGAGCGAGCCGGGACGTAGAGACGGTCCAGATCGCGGAGCTCTTGGCGCAGCTCGCCTGGCGGTACCGCGGTCAACCATCCAACGTGCTCGATCTGCGCGACCTCTCGATGCGCCTCATCGACTACGAGGTCCGCGAGATGCGAGAGCAAGTCGAAGCGGGAACCCGGCTCATCGTCTCGCTCCGGTCGATCTTCGAGAATCCCACGGCCGCGCCGGTCGCCAAGCAAGCCGACGCCGTCGTACTTTGCGTGGTGCTCGGTGTCACGAGCGTCAAGAAGGCCGAAGAGACGATCGCCGCCGTCGGGCGCGAGCGCGTGATCGGCACGATCGTTCTTCACCCGCCCAAGACGGCGTCACCGCAACCAGCCGCCAACGGGCAGTAACCTCCACCGCGCCAGCTTCTCGCATCGAACGGATGAACGATCCTCCGCGAAGCTTCTCCGTTCGGTCGCGAGTAGGCATCGCCGGCTTGCTCGTCGTGCTCGGGGCGTCGATCGCCGCCAACGCGGCGCTCGTGAAGGCGTCGATTCATTACGTGGACCAGGCCACCGCGATCCGCCTCGATCCCGCCGGTCTCAAGGTCTACGCCGGCGCGCCCAGGCCGCCCGCGGACGGACCTCCCGTCCTCGTGGTGTTCGGCGACTCGCGCGCCGCCATGTGGAAGGCGCCGTCTCCCCTTCCCTACCGGGTCGTGAACCGCGGCATCGGCTTTCAGACCACGTCGCAGATCCTCATGCGGGTCGATGAGGACGTTGTCCCGTTGCGGCCGGCGGTCGTGGTCCTCGAAGCAGGCGTGAACGACCTCAAAGCGATCGCGCAGTTCCCGCAGCGGCGCGCCGAGATCGTCGGCGACTGCGAGGCAAACCTCCACCGGATCATCGAGGCATGCCGCAAAGCGGGCGCCACGGTGGTCGTCGTCAGTGTGTTCGGAATCGGCAACGTCGCGCCTTGGCGTCGACCCCTGTGGTCCGACGACGTGGCCGTCGCCGTACGCGAGGTCAACGCGTTCCTCGAGGGGCAGGTTGGCGATCGCGTCGTTCTCTTCGACTCCAACGCGATCCTCGACGACGGTCACGGCGCGCTTCGGCCGGCGTACCAGATCGACTACCTTCACCTGACGGAAGCGGGCTACGACGCGCTCAATGGCGGGCTCGTCTCTCTTCTTCGCTCCCTGCCGCCGTTAGCGAACGCGACCAACCGAGGGCCGTGAATGACACCCTTCCACGTCATCACCGGACGCCGATCCGCGATGTGCCTTGCCCTCGCCGCGTGCGCGCCCGGTTGTCCGAGCTCCACGCAGATGGTCCCGGACGGCACGCCCAACGTCGCCACCTCGCCCGCTGCGGTCGAAGTCGCCGAGCCGATCTACGAGGGCGGCCTCAAAGGCTCGTGGCAGGCGCTGGGGACTGGTCCGCGCGAGTTGACCGCAGGCGGTCCGGCGAAGGTCCGCTTCGACGACAACGCCGAGTGGGTGCTCGCCAAGCCCGGCCTCACGGGAGACTTCGGCGGCGTCGTTTTCCGCGTCAAGGTGGTGCCCGGTGACGGCGAGTTCCTCGAGGTCGGCCTTCGCGCCGGCGCGGCGCCGGCCTCCGGGCCCTCGAAGCCCCCTTACGCCAAGATTTCGCCAGACTCTCGGCGCGCTCTGGCCGACGACTGGGTCGAGGTCACGGTCCCCATGGATCAACTGAATCCCGACAGGCACCCGTTCGATCGGATCGTCTTTCGCGCGTTCCGCCCCGTCGATACTGCATGGGTGCTCATCGACAACGTCGGGCTCGTGCACGGCGGGCCGGCAGCGGTCGCCAGCGGCGCCGCGGCCGTCCAACCCGCCCGGGCGGCAAGCGGGACGGCCACCCCGATGCGCATCGCGTGCGACGGGACGGCAACGAAGATAAGCCCCTTCATTTACGGGGTCGGGGGATTCAACGCCGACAATGTTCCGGGAGACGTGGGCGCTTCGATCTTCCGATGGGGCGGCAACGGGACGTCCCGGTACAACTGGGAGGGTCACTTCGACAACAGCGCGAACGACTGGTTCTTCGAGAACCGTCCGGCCACCGACTGGGGGCAGTTTCTCTCGGCCAACAGCAGCCACGGCAAGGCAACGGCGTTCACCGTGCCCATCGGCGGCTGGGTCGCCAAGGACGGCTCTTCGTACTCCTTCCCTGTTTCCGTCTTCGGGCCGCAGGGGCGCACTGATCCATCTCATTCCGAGATCGGCGACGGCACCAAGCCCGGGGGCGCCAAGATCGTCCCGGGGCCGCCGCAGCGAACGAGCATGCCCGCACCGCCGGAGTGGGTGAAGCGCTGGGTCCGGGCCATCCGAGAGGCCGACACGAAGGGCGGCCGCAGCGTGAGGGAGTACATCCTCGACAACGAGCCGATGCTCTGGAATGCGACGCACCGCGACGTGCACCCGGATCCGCTCGGATACGATGATCTCCTCGATCGCACGACCCGATACGGGACGGCGATCCGCGAGGCCGACCCCAACGCCACGATCGCGGGCCCAGCCGAGTGGGGTTGGTCCAACTACCTGTACTCGGCCAAAGACCTCGTGCCTGGCGCGGTCAACAAGCCCGACCGGAGAGCGCACGACGGGTTGCCTCTCGTCGAGTGGTATTTGCGCAAGCTGCGGGAGTACGAGCAAAAGACCAAGGTGCGTGTCCTCGACGTCTTCGACCTCCACTATTACCCGCAGGAGGGCGGCGTGTACTCGGACGCGTCGGACCTGAAGACGGCGGCCCTTCGCCTGCGGGCGACTCGCAGCCTTTGGGACCCGACGTACGTCGACGAGTCCTGGATCAACGAGTCGGTGCACCTGCTCCCTCGCATGAAGGAATGGGTCGACAAGAACTACCCCGGGCTCGGCATCTCGGTGGGCGAGTGGAACTTCGGCGGGGAAAAGCACATCAGCGGCGCCCTCGCGACGGCGGAGGCGCTCGGTCGCTTCGCCCAGTTCGGCGTCGCGTCCGCGTTCTACTGGACGCACCCCCCCGCCGGGTCCGCAAGCGCGCAGGGGTTTCTTGCGTACCGCAACTTCGACGGCAAAGGGGGGCGGTTCCTCGACTGGTACCTTCCGACGACCTCGCCGCCCGCCGTGTCCCTGTTCGCGTCGCGGGACGAAGACGGGAAGCACCTCGTCGCCGTCGTCGTCAACATGGCTGCCGACGAGACGCGCCTCGCCCAGGTCGACGTCGGGAGCTGCGGTGCCGTCGCGTCGCAGCGGACGTACGTCTACACGGGGGATCCGTCGGGCTTCGTCGCGCAGCCGCCGGCGCAGGGGTCCGGTTCCACCATCGACCAGTCGTTGCCGCCGTGGTCGATCACCGTGATCGACGTTCAGCTCGCGCAGCCGTTGCCCAAGGGCGTGACGCGCTAACGCCGGTCAGGGCGCGGGTACGGGGCGGTCGCGACGTCGATCGCGGAGCGCGCGCCCGAGGACGAGCAAAAACTTGGGATCCTGCACGAGATAGCGCCGCCAGAGCCGACGCGGCTCCCGTGAGAGACGAAAGAGCCACTCCGTACCCGACACGGCCATCCAGGCGGGCGCGCGCGGGACGGTACCGGCCACGAAGTCGAGCGACGCGCCGATCCCGAAGAACACCATCGGCTTCATCGCGTCGCGGCAACCGTCGATCCAGATTTCCTGCTTCGGAGCGCCCAGCGCGACGAACACCAAGTCGGGCCGCGCCGCCCGGATCGGGGCGAGTACGGTCTCGCGCTTGTCGGGGGGGTCGTCCACGTCGATGCGGGCCTCGTCGACCCCGACGACGCTCAGCGCCGGAAGACGCTCGCGCAACCTCTCGCGCGCGAGGGCCACCACCCCCGGCGCGCCACCGAGAAAGTACACGCGCCACCCGCGTTCGGCCGCCCGCTCGAGGACGCGCGGCACGAAGTCCGCCCCAGCGACGCGTTCTGGCAGCGGGGGATCGAACAGTCGAGAGGCCCACACGACGGGGGTCCCGTCGGCGAGGGAGAGGCTCGCGCGCGCATAGGCCCGGCGCAGTCGCGAGTCCTCGCTGGCGATGACGATGTGATCGACGTTCGGGGTGAAGACGGCTCCGCCTTGGCCGGCCGCCACGAGCCGCTCGACCTCGTCGAGGGCCTGCGCCATCGTGACGGAATCGATCGGCACCGGACCGAAGATGAGACGCCGCACGCTCACGACTTGGCTTCCGACGACGGTCCCGCGCCCCGCGGGCGGCGAGTAGACACCAAGGGTGTAGCCGCCTCGACGAGCGACTGCGGGGGCACGGAGGCTCTCACGAGGCAGTTGGCGGTGACCTTCGATCCACGCCCGACCGAGATCGGGCCGATCACGGTGCACCCCGCTCCGACCACGACGTCTCGCCCGATCACGGGCGCACCGACCGTGCGCGTCGCGGGATCGGTACCCAGACCGAGGGTGACGTTCTGGAAGAGGATCGCTCCCCGCTCGACGCGCGCGGCTTTGCTGATGGCGAGCCCCATTCCGTGCACGAGGACAATCCCCGGCTCGAGGTCCGCCTCCCAGTGGATATCCGACCCATAGAGGTGCCGGATCGCGCGCGAGGCAACCCGTGGCGCGAGCGGGATGCTGGCGTCGTGGCAAAAGCGCATCACTCGACAGGCGACGAGCATCTGAAACCCGATTCGCGTGACGAAGTCGCGCGCGAGGCTGGCGTCCCCGTCACCGCGGTCGGCGGCATACTTCGCGTCGTAGCGGTGAAGGGTCGCGTGATCGGCCCGCACGGCGTCGACCATTCGAACCCACGCTTGCCGAAGGCCCCCCGCTCCGCCCTGGGGACTCACGGGTCCTCCCCTTCTCGCGCCGTACGCACCCACTCCTCTCCCTCGCTCGACGCGGCGCCCCCCTGCGACGCCGCGACCTTTCTCGAGCGTGAGGGCCGCAGCGCCAAGGCCACCTTCCAGACCATGTAGACCGGCGCCCACGCCAAATCCACGATCACACGAGGCCCCACCTTCGCCAGCCACACCCCGCGCGCCACGTACGTCGTCAACCCCAAGACCGCCGCCAACCAGGGCAAGAAGGCCCACCACGCGCACACGCCGCACAGCGCGGCGGCGGCCGACGACGCGGCCCCCACCGCGGCGGCGAACGCCACATACGTGAGCGGCGGGACGAGCAGGTCGGCGGCGAGATCCAGCAAGACCGCGCTCGGGCGCGATATCCCGGCCACGACGAGCGCGCCGGCGTGCCGCCGCGCGAGCGCCCCGCGCCCGCCCTCCCACCGGCGGCGCTGGGTGCGCGACGCCTTCTCCGACGCCGCCATCTGCCCGAACACGCGTGCCTCACCTGCATAAAAGACGCGGTGCCCCGCGAACGCGAGGCGGATGCCGTACTCGACGTCCTCGACGATCGAGAACGCTTCGTGCGGCACCTCTCGAAGCACCGGCAGGGCGAACGCCATCCCGTTCCCGCGAAGACCCGTCGAAACGCCGAGCCGCTCGCGCGCCCTGGACCGGACGTCGTGGAAGAGCGTGAAGCCGATGTGCATCAGGCGGGTGCGCCAGGAGGCCTCCCGGTTGGCCACGCCGTATTCGGCCTGGACGGCCGATGCCCCAGCACGGAGCCGTGCTTCGAACGAGCGCAGCAGGTTCGGAGTGACGGTGGTATCCGCGTCGACGACCACGACCGCGTCGGCGACCGCGTCTGCTTGCGATCGCTCGAACCCGAACGCAAGGGCGTACCCCTTGCCGCGCTTGGCCTCGTCGGTGCGAACGAGGACGGTGGCGCCCGCCTCGGCGGCTCTCTCCGCCGTCGCGTCGGTGCAGTTGTCCGCGACGACGATCACGCGCCGGAGTTCAGCGGGGTAATCCACGGCCAGCAAACTCTTCACGGTCGTGGCGACCCCCGCTTGCTCGTCATGCGCGGGGACGATGAAGTCGAAGCGCAGCCGCGGCGGCCCGTCGGCGTTCGGCGGCACCACCGCCCGTGACAGGGTCGCCAGCGTGGCCAGATAGCCGCTCCACGCGACGACCGGCAGGGCGAGGACCGCCGTCGCCACGCTCAACGCCATGTTCACGGGCATGGCGTGCGCGCGTCAGCTCGCGAGAAGCCTCTTGAAGTACGCAATCGTCTCCTTGAGGCCGTCGACGAGCGGCACCTTGGGCTTCCAGTCGAGCTTGGACCCGGCGAGCGAGATGTCCGGCTTGCGCTGCTTCGGGTCGTCGGCGGGCAGCGGGCGGTTCACCAACCGAGACTTGGAACCCGTGAGGCTCAGCACGTGTTCGGCGAGCTCTCGCATCGTGAACTCGCCCGGGTTGCCGATGTTGACCGGCCCGAAGAAGCCCGTCTCCGAGTCCATCATGCGGAGCATGCCGTCGATGAGATCGTCTACGTAGCAGAACGAGCGCGTCTGCGAGCCGTCGCCGTAGATCGTGACGTCCTCGCCCCTCAGCGCCTGGACGATGAAGTTGCTGACGACCCGGCCGTCGTTCGGGTGCATCCGCGGGCCGTAGGTGTTGAAGATGCGAATCACCTTGATGTCGAGTGCATGCTGGCGCTGATAGTCGAAAAAGAGCGTCTCCGCGCACCGCTTGCCCTCGTCGTAGCAGCTGCGAGGCCCGATGCAGTTCACGCGACCCCAGTACGACTCCACTTGCGGGTGCACCTCCGGGTCGCCGTAGACCTCGGACGTCGAGGCCTGGAGGATCCGTGCCTTCACCCGCTTGGCAAGGCCGAGCATGTTGATGGCGCCATGCACGGTCGTCTTCGTCGTCTGGACTGGATCGAGCTGGTAGTGGATGGGCGACGCGGGGCAAGCCAGGTTGAAGATCCGGTCGACCTCGACGTACAGCGGAAACGTCACGTCGTGGCGCATCAACTCGAACTTCGCGCGCCCGAGCAGTTGCTCGACGTTGCGCTTGCTACCCGTGAAAAAGTTGTCGATGCAGAGGACGTCCTGCCCGCGTTCGACCAGGCGATCGCAGAGGTGCGAACCGAGAAACCCGGCGCCCCCGGTGACCAGAACCTTTCGCTCCAGCATGGCCGCAGTCTACCACCGTAACCGCGGTGATGCCGCGGGTGAAAGCCGCGATCAGGTGCGACGGAGGCGGCGGACGCTGGGACGGCTCGCGTGGGGACCGTCGAGCAACGTGATGACGTATTTGAGGAGCTTCTCGCGGGTGAACGGCTTCTTCAGGAAGGCGTTGGCACCTACGTTCTCCGCGTGCGCCATGTCTTCCGGCGAGCTGCGATCGCTGATGACGAGGATGGGGACGACGCGCAGGCGCTGATCCCCGCGCATGTACTCGCACAGCTCGAACCCGGACTCGCGCGGGAGCGTCAGGTCCAGGCAGACCAGATGCGGGATCGACTTGGCGAGCCACGCGATCGCGCCGTGGTAGTCGGCGGTCGCCTCCACGTTGAAATCCTTGCTGACGAGGATACGCCGGATCGCATCGCGCTCCGGAGGGTGGTCCTCGACGAGAAGTATTGTCCGCTTGCCGTCAATCTCCATGGCGCCCGAGATGACGTCAGCTGGCCCCGCGTCCAGAAAGGACGACGGGCACGGTCTTCAGAATGAGCTGAAGGTCCTGAGCGAGGCTCCAGTGATCGATGTACTGCATGTCCAGGTACATCCACTCGTCGAAAGAGATCTCGTTGCGCCCGCTGACCTGCCAGACACAAGTGTTGCCCGGGCGGACCGACTAGCGACGGCGCTGCCACGCTTCGTACTTGGAGACCTCCGAGGGAACGGGGGGACGCGGGCCGACGAGACTCATCTCGCCGCGTAGGACGTTAATGAGCTGGGGCAGCTCGTCGATGCTGTACTTGCGGATGAATCGGCCGACCGGCGTGATGCGCGGATCGCGGGTCATCTTGAAGACCGGACCCGACTGCTCGTTTCGCGCAATCAGCTTGGCCTTCAGCTCCTCGGCGTTGACGACCATCGACCGGAACTTGAGCATGTTGAACGGTCGGGCGTGCCGGCCCACCCGCACCTGCTTGAAGAGAGTCGGGCCGCGCGACGAGAGCTTCACCGTCAGCGCGACGGCGATCATGATCGGCGAGAGGAAGAACAGCGCCGTCGCGGAGGCCGCGATGTCGATCAGCCGCTTGATGGCGAGCTGCACCGGCTTATGGCGCACGCTGACGTAGTGGATGTATCCGTCGGCGATGACGCTCTCGTGCTCCGGACGGGCCCGCCCGAACCGGAAGCCGCACGCCGGCAAGGCGAACGGGATGCCAAAGCGTTCGAGAACCCGTATGGCGTCCTGCATCTCGGCCCGCTGCGAGTCCCCGTTGCCGGCGATGAACACTTCGCCGACGACTTCTTTCTTCAGCACGCTCTCGAGGTCGTTTGCCGAGCCCATGAGCTCGGCGGGAAGGCGATCGTGGCTCGGTTCATCGGAGAAGCCGAGATAGCCGATGACGCGCCGGTGATCTTGCTGCTCGTGGATCCCGAGGCCCGTGTGCCTACCGAGGGGACCGATGCCCATGATCAGGACCGGCTGAACGGGTTGCTCGCGATGAACGAGCCAGCTCGTCATCAGCCGCAGCCAGAGGATCGCCGGGACCGCCAAGAGGGCGAAGCGCGCGAGGTGGCTGCCCGCAGCGTAGGCAGGGACGAACCACCGAAGGACCCCCATCGCGATGAGTACGCTCGACAAGAGGAGGGCCGTCAACGCGACGTCGCCCGCGATGCCACGCCCGTTCCAGACGTCGTAGTGCCGGAGCAGCCGACCGCCGAGCGTCCAGAGGAGCATCGACCCCGCCGACATGCCGAGAAAGACCATCCAGTGCCAGTGCGGCTGGCCGGGCAACGAGCAGGCGATGGCTGACGCTCCGACCAGGATGGCGCAATCGGAGAGCAGGTTCAGGTTTTGGGCCGTCTGCCGCGTCATCTGCGAGCTGCCCGTCGCGCGTGTAAGTGACGCGCCTCGGCAATCGAATTAGTTACCATGCTCCCACGCGTAGTCCAGGTCACGGTGGGGCTCCTTTACGCGATTTTGCAGAGCGCTCTCGACGGTTAGTGACGTTTCCGAGGAACGGAACGTCACAGTGGGGGGGGGNNCCCCCCACGCCCCCACCCGGGAAGGCGCGCTGCCACTATGGGACCACCCACCGCTCCGGTCGGCTCCATGCGGCCCAGAGCGCCTCACTATGCCGGGGGCTTGGATGCGTCCGGCTTGCTGCCGGTGTCTTGTTCTTCGCCTTGTTCTCCGCCCTGTTCTTCTGGCGGGCCGAGCACGCGGGCGAGCAGGCTCAGAGCTTCTGGCTCGAGCTGGATGAACTTTAATCCCACGTCGAACCGGGCCGGGGCACCGGCCTCGAGGCGCTCGATCCATACGACCTCAGCCGTGTATGTGACCGGCGGGGCGTCGACGAGAAAGAACTCCATCTTGAGGAGCTCGCCGACGCGTAGCGCGTCGTCGCTGAAGATCCTGACGCCCCCGAGGCTCACGTCGACCGGCTCGCGCTGGCGAGCAAGAAACTCGACGCCTGCCGGACGGCAATAAAGCGCGGCGCGGATGCGGCGATACTGGCGGCGGTCTTGGGGGGATGAAGGTAGCGACACTAGCCCCGGCCTATCTCGTAGGTTCCCTCAAGTTGGCGCCCTTCGCAACATCAGCAGGCCCCAGCATCCGTAAGCCCCCTCATCAACCGCCAACCGCCCTTCGCGACGGCGCGACGGCCGTGAGGCACCCGGCGGCCCTCAGCGCCAAAGACCTACCTTGGGCGCTGGAAGCTAGGCTCGCGCGGCTCCGCGCGCAATGGGCCGGGAGGACGACGAAAGAGTGACTAAGCTCGGGGAGGGTGGGCGATTTACGCTAGGAAAGAGGGCTCCCGACCCGGCCCGACCCTCACCGCCGGAGAATCGCTTCTTGTCGAACGAACCGAACCCCCTTCACGTGATGACGAGCTTGCGTGTCGGCGACCGCGTCGTCACACGATGCGGCGATGGGCTGCTTGCCGCGGAGTACGCGCTCTTCGATGCCACGCAGACCGTGCTTCGCGCCACCGATCCGGTGACGATCCGCGAAGCCGGGTACATGACGACGGCGCGAGAGGCGCTCGGACACCTCGCGGCGGTGGGCGTCACGCCCGAGTTCGCCGCGGAGGCCGCGGCCGCCATCGCCCCCGCGACCCTGGCCACGTACGCGCGCGGTTCGGCAGCGCGCGCCGTGGTGTCCCGGCTCGGTGCGCACGAGATCTTCGATGGCGCGATCTACTCGGCGGTCACGCAGCACTACGAGGGAGCGTGGCTCGATCTCCGTTCGCTCTCGGGGTCGCTCACCGTGCCTTCGGCTCCAGTGATCCTGCAGGCGCTGCACCTCGCGGTGGCCCTGGCCGAGGTGCCGCACGGCACCCCCATCATGCTGTCGACCGCCACCGCCACACGCGACAAGCGGCCGAGCGAGCGGACCCACTTTCGCGTCATCCTGAACGCCACACGGGGACTGGTCCGGGCGCTCCAGCACCTGCCGCCCAACCAGCGGCCGATCGAGATCGACCCGGCCAGCGACCGGCGTCTTCGCGAGGTCCTGCTCTCGCGCGTCCGTGAGCGGATGTCGCCCGACGGCGAACCCAAGGTGCGCGCCCATCTATCCGCGCTCGAGAAGATGCTCGAAACGAACCACACGCAGATCGGCCCCCTGGCGGATCCGGAGCTTCGCGCGATCGAGCGCCAGCTCGCGAACGGGAACCTCGTCGGCGTCGTGGAGCGGCTCGACGCCCTCGAAGAAGCCCAGGGGCCGGCGTCGGGCATCCGGTACTTGCGCGCCCGCGCCGCCCTGCTCCAGGGGGAAGAGCCGCCGCGCGCCGTAGCGCA
This sequence comes from Myxococcales bacterium, assembly GCA_003139415.1. GTDB lineage: Bacteria > Myxococcota_A > Polyangia > Polyangiales > Polyangiaceae > Palsa-1150. The sequence continues at coordinate 15,472 of PLIR01000222.1, forward strand.
GACGATGTCGAAGCTGGCGCAGGAAGAGAACGGATTCCACGAGGCGGTTCTCGTCGCGGCGCGTGCATGGCTGGCCGCCGGCGAAGATGCGCACGCGCGTTACTTCGCGCGGAGGGTCGCGGAAAACTCCACGGCACCCGACAACGAGCGGCTCGACGCCCTCGAGATCCTCGACGCCACGCCGGGAACGAATCAGTCGCAGATCCCTCCGCCCATGGAGATGTCGGTCCAGACGGCCCCGCGGACGGCGCTCGCGCGCGTGCGCCGGTTCCCCTCCCTCGGTGACCAGCCGCCTCCTCACGACGTCCCCGGCAACACTCTCAGCCTGCCGCCCTCCCCGTGGCGCGCGCCGCCGCCAGTGGAGTCGCGCCCGAAGCGCGCCACGCCGCGCTACGTTCCGGAGCTGGCCGAATCCCTATCGCTGCCGTTCGGCGCGACGGAGAGCGTCCTTGCCCTGAACGAAGTCCCGACGACCCCGCTCAAGGCCCGCGTCGCCATGACACGCCTGGCGCGGGACCTCGCCCGCGACTACCGGCTCTGGTACACGAAGTCGCTTCGTTGCGACGTCCTCGCCGTGGATGCCATGCAGCAGCATTTGACCCGGCGGTTCGCGGGCGCTTCGATCGCGGATCCCGCGGTCGCGTGGGAGCTGCGGCGACACGGGGCATTCCTCAGCGAGATCCTGGCGCGCGCTCTCGGAAGCGAATGGGTCGACGTGGGCCCGAGCGAGCCGGGATACTGGGCGATGTTGATCCCGCCGACGAGCCGCTCGTGGCCGATCGGTCGGGTGTACCGGTTCGTCGCGCTGGGACACCGCGAACGCGACCTCGTCAGCTACTACCTCGATCACGAGGCGCGAGCGCGCAGCTCCGAGTAGGGCCGCCCTCAGCTGCCCGGGCTCGGCCGCGCGGGCGCCGGGGTGGAGGCGGCGGGGACCAACGGCGTCATCGGCAGGGTGAACGCGCTCTGCAAGGACGGCACGCGCGGGAAGAGGAAGCTCGGCACGTGCGCCCAGTCGCCGAGGACGATCGTCGTGCCCGTCCCTCCGAGCTGGCCCAGGGCGTCGTACGCGTGCAGCATGACCTCCATCGGCGTAACGCCGGCCGTCTCGGCGCGCTTCTCCTCGGCGTGAGCACGCGCGAGCTGGCGAATCGCCTCCGCGGCGGCCTTCGCCTCGATGATCTTCTTGGCCGCGGCCGTCTCGGCGCCGAGACGGTCCATCTGGGCCTCGGCGGCGAGTACCCTCTTTCGCGTCTCGAGGGCGGCGAGCTCCTGCTCGGCCTTCAAGCGCGCCGTCTCGCCGTCGCGCTCGAGCTCGAGCCGCTGCTGCTCCCTCTCGCGTTCGAGAGACAGCTTCTTCTCGTCGGCCTCGGCGACCAGAATTTGCTCCTTGCGCTCGGCCTCCCACGCGATCGACGCGCGCTGACGGGCGGCGTCCTGCTCGCCCGCGATCTTTTTGCGAATCTGCTCCGCGATCTCCGGCGCGTAGACCACCGCCTCGAGGGTGACGCTCGAGATCTCCACGTGCCGACCCTCGGTGCGGCGGCGTAGCTCGGCCTCGACTTCGTTCTCGATGCCTTCGTTCTTTTTCTGCAGCTCCGAGTACGAGTGGCGGGCGAAGACGCCGCGGCACGCGCTGCGGAACTCGTTGCCGATGACCTCCTCGTAGTAGTTCGGACCGATGTCCGTATCGAGCGCGTAGAGCTCGGAGACGATCGGGCGGTAGATGACGCTGAGCGTGAGGTCGAGGTCGAGACCCTCGACGCTGCTCGTATGAATGCGCTCCGTCCGCGTCGAGAACGTCACATCGAAGTCGTCGATGCGGTTCGCCGTGCAGAAGATGAAACACCATCCCAGCTTGTACTTGCCCGGGGAAAGCACCTCGCGGCGCAGGCCGCCGTCGCTCGGCGCGAAGTAGAGCCCCCGGTGACCCGGTTCGACCAGCGTGGTCGCGCAACCACCGAGGCCCAGTGTGCCGCAGAGCGCGCAAGCACCAATCACGAAGTTCGTCGTCGTGCGTATCGCCATGACCCCGCGTCTCCTTCCGGCTCTCGGCGAGCCTCTATCCGGGTTCGACCCCCGGTTCTTGTGGCGGTTCGAGTGGAACGCCGCCCGCAAGCCACCCGACGAGCTCGCGCGCCATGTCGACGACGCACCGGTGGACCACGGGCGCTCCGCCCTCCGCCTCGACCAGCCCGCCCTCGTGGCATCCGAGCTGTGTCTGCCCGAGGTACACGTTTCCGTGCCGAGCCCGCAGCGTGGCCCGCGCCCCGATGGCGACCACGACACGCCCGCCGGCGTCGAGGTCGGCATCGGCGCTCGCCAATTCCACGAGCAGTGTCCAGCCGCCGTGCCCGGCAGTCGCGTCGCTGCGGTGCGCGGTCGTCCAGGGCACGGCCGCCGCGGAGACGGCCCTGCCGAAAACCGATTCGAGGTCGGCATAGGCGATGTCGGATCCGCGCACCGGCAGGGGATCGCGCACCCCCGTGCCCACCGTGACGACTTCGAGCGGAGAGCCTTCGGCCGCCGCCACGTCCGTGGTCGCACCCTCGGCACTCGTAAGCGACAGGACCCGCGGGATAGCGGCACATCCGACCGTCGCGCCGGCGAGAGCTGCCGCCACTGGAACCCATGCACCCTTCACGGGTTGCAACAGGAGCAAGCGACGGGCCATGCGCTCGAGCGCGCGCGTCCGCGCCTCTGCGCGCATGGCCGGCCCCGTCGCGCGGGCGAACCGTCCCACCCGCGATTCGCGACGCGGCCTTCGCGTCCCGCGCGTCAGTCGAGCGACGCACCGCAGCGGCGGAGCAAGCGCAAGATCCAGTCGCGACGGCCGCTGGATCTCGCAAAGGGAGACGAGCCGACGACGACGGCGGCCGCCACGCGGCGTCGCGCATCGTCGTCCTGGAGCACGCACGCTCCGATCGCGCGCTGGCGCAACAGCTCGCGCCCGATGGCAGCCGTCGGCGGACCCTGGCCCTCGGGGACGCGATCGAGCCAGGTCATCGCCCGCTCCCACGCATCGCGCGGCTGGGCGGCGGCATGGGTCGTAAGGTTCTTCCCCACCAGGTAGTCGGCCAGCGCCGAGCGCGACTCGACGGCCCACGCCCCGAGCGACAAAGCCCCGACCCACGAGTCGGGCACCCGGCCCGGCTCCGCCACGAGCAGATCGACGATCGCTCTGCGTGCGATCGGGTCTGGCGCGGCGAGGGCTTTGACCTGCAGCGTCCGGACCGCATCCTCGTCCAGCGACCGCGAGGCGATGGCGAGATACTCTTCGGCGGCGCGCGCGCCCAGCCCCTGCGTCAGGTCGTCGTCGGCAAGGGCCTCGTCGGTCCGATCGCGCCACGTTCGGGGCAACCGCGGGTCGGCCGCGAGCACCTCCAGCTCGCGCCGCGCGGGCCCCGCGGCCCCCATCGCCCGCAAGACGCGCGCATGGTCGAAGCGCGCGCGCCAGTCCGTGGGATCGCGCTCGAGGACCTCGTCGTAGAGCGACGCCGCCTTGTCGAAGCGGTGCTCGTCGCGGCACTTGTCGGCGGCGCGCCCGAGGGCGTCCACGACATGCGGACATCGCCGCGCCCACACGCTCTGCTTCTCGAACCGGGCCTTGGCGTAGGCGCTCGCCTCGGGGGGCATCGGGAGCGTTCGTAGCCACTCGGCGAAGTCGGCCTCGAGCACGGGCCACGAGCGCTCTGTCAGAGCCTCGATCGAGCCTCCGCCGTACCACGCACGGACCGCCGCCGAGCCCCACCGGTCCATGACCCACCCGACGAACGCGCCCGCCACCGTGTAGCTTCGATCGGCGCTTTCGCCGAGGAACCCAAGCGAGAAGATCGCCCTCATGCGCGGCAGGATCTGCGCGTCGAGCATCGCGCGGGCCCATTGCGGTTCGGTGAGTTCGTCGTCGTCGGGCGACGTCGCTTCGGCCACGCCCTCGATGAGCCCCGGGTCTGGCAGCAGCCCTCCCCCAACGCGAAATGGCAGGCGCGCGAACGATCCCGCCACGACGTGGGCGATCTCGTGGCCGAGCACGGGGTGCGGGTACGCCGCGAGCTGCACGTACACTTCGCGGCGCCACGGCTTCGCGATCGACGTGTCCGCCGCGCCCATCAGCCGGCGCTTCTCGCCGCTGTCCGCGAAGACGAAGACCGACAGGCGCCCCTCGAGCCGCGTGCCGAGGCGCGCCTCGTCCGACGCGAGCTCCTCCTCGCAGTCGCGAACCATCAGCTCGGCCTGCGGCGCCAGCACGGCGTCCGCGTAGAACACGTCGCACCGGCCGCCGGACCGATGGGCCCCGAGGGATGCTGCGATCGTCGACGACGTCTGCCAGTGGCCCAGCGCGGGGCCGTTCGCGGCGACGACGCACGCCGCCGTTAGGCCGACGACACCCGCGACCGCGGCCGCCCGGCGATCGCTGCGAAGAGTGAGGCCTCCCGCCCCGCTCCGGGCCAGCGCCGAAGACGCGAGGTAGAGTCCCGCGAGAGCGGCGAGCGACCCGGCGCGGTACGTCCAGAGCTCCGGCCGGACGTCGATCACCGTGTCGTACAGCGTGCCGCTGAAGTATCCGAAGAACGGGTCGTACGCGAAGACCATCGGCGACCCGTAGAAGCGCGCCACGCTGACCGCGATGCCCGCGAGGGGTGCCGCGGGAGCCAGCAACAAGCACGCGAGCCGGCGCCGGCGCAGGTGCCGCGCCACTTCCCCGGCGACGGCACCCCAGGCCCCCCCCATCGCGCCGCCGACGCCGGCGGTCAGCGCGAAGAACGTCGCGCCGCCAGCGAGGTCACAAAAGCCGCCTCGAAGTCCGTGCAAGAGCGCGGCTGCGAACGCGGCGCCGGCGAGCAAGAGCCCCGTGGCGATCCCGCGCGCGACGCACGGGCCCGGGTCGGCGTCGATCGCGGCCGAGACCTGCAACGCCACGAGGACGGCGGCAGCCGATGGGACCACCAGGCCACTCGCGAGGGAGTGCTCGTACCCAGGTCCGCCGAAGAGCGGCAAGAACCCGACGGCGCCGAGCAGCGCAAAGACGATGCCCGCAGTGACGCGCAGGCCTCGCGTCGCAAGAAGCGGCCCCACGGGGGCGCTTTCAGCCTGCGGCCTCGAGCTCCTCGACCAGCCCTGCTGGGGGGATCGCGGGTGGCTCGAGCACGAGCGCCAAGATCTCGTCGACCCGCTTGATGAGATGGATCTTCAGCTCGCCGAGCACGTCTGCGGGGACATTCTCCAGATCCGACTCGTTGCGCGCCGGCATCAGGATCGTGCGGATCCCCGCGCGGTGCGCCGCAAGCAGCTTCTCTTTGATGCCGCCGACGGGCAGCACGCTGCCGCGAAGGGTGATCTCTCCCGTCATCGCCACGTCCCGCCGGACCGCGCAGTGCAAGAGCAGCGAGGCGACCGCGCTGAACATGGTGACCCCGGCGCTCGGGCCGTCNNCATCCGCGTCGCCTCGATGAAGAGAATGTCGCCGCCAGCCGGCGTCCATGCGAGCCCCGTGGCCACGCCGGGCGAGCTCGTGCGCTCGGCCAAGTCGGGCAAGAACTTCGGCGCGCCGAGGATCTTCTCCACGGCGTCGGCGTCCCCGGCGATGCTGAGCGTCGTCTCGCCTTCCGCGATCCGCATGGCCACGTGCCGGCACACCGCGCCGATCTCGCGTTCGAGGCCGCGCACGCCGGCCTCGCGCGTGTACGAGTCGACAATCCGCTCGACGCCGTCGGGCCGGAAATCGAGGCGCTCGTCGGTCAGGCCGTGGGCGCTCAGTTGCTTCGGGCAGAGAAACTCCAGCGCGATGCTTCGCTTCTCGGCGCGCGTGTAGCCCGTGCATTCGATGACTTCCATGCGGTCGTAGAGGGCCGCCGGGATCGTCTCCGGGTTGTTCGCGGTACAGAGGAACGTCACCTGCGACAGGTCGTAGGGCACGTCCACGTAGTGGTCCTGGAACGTCGAGTTCTGCTCCGGGTCGAGCACTTCGAGGAGCGCGGAGGCGGGATCGCCCAGCATGTCGACGCCCATCTTGTCGACCTCGTCGAGCACGATGACCGGGTTCTTGACGCCCACCTTCTTCATCCCCTGCAGGATGCGCCCGGGCAGGGCCCCCACGTACGTGCGCCGGTGCCCGCGGATCTCGGCCTCGTCCCGGACGCCGCCGAGGGCGATGCGGTGATAGCGGCGGCCCATCGAGCGCGCGATCGATCGGCCGAGCGACGTCTTGCCGACGCCGGGTGGGCCGATAAAGCACAGAATGGGCGCCTTTTTGCTGCCCGTGAGCTTGCGCACCGCGACGTACTCGATGATCCGCTTCTTGATCTTCGGCAGGCCGAAGTGGTCTTCGTCGAGGCATCGACGGGTCTGCTCGACGTCGAACCGATCCGGCGTCGTCTTGCTCCACGGCAGGTCGGCGATCCACTCGAGATACGAGCGCGTCACGTTGTACTCCGCGGACTGCGCCTGCATCCCCGAGAGCCTGCCGAGCTGCTTGCGCGCCACCTTCTGCACGTCGTCCGGCAGGCCCGCCGCGCGGAGGCGCTCGCGGAGCTCCTCGATCTCGTCGTCTTCGCCGCCGTCGCCGAGCTCCTCCTTGATGGAGCGCATCTGCTGGCGCAAGATGTGCTCGCGCTGGGCCTTGCCCTCGTCGGCCATCATCGAGCTGACTTCCTTCTTCACGCGGAGGAGCTCGAGCTGCCGGCTGACCATCCCGAGGACCGAGCGTACGCGCGCACGCGGGTCGAACGTCTCGAGGATCTTCTGCTTGTCGGCGACGCTCGCTTGCTCGACGGCGAGGTTCGAGGCGATGAGGTCGGCGAGGGCCCCGCTCTCGCGGACGTTGTCGAGGATGCCCGCAGTCTCCCGCGGCAGGTTGGGCATGAGCGAGAGCAGGTGCCGCATCCCTTCGCGCAGGCTCGCCGCGAGCGCATCGATCTCGACGTCGCGCTCCAGGTCTTCCGGCACGCGGCGCACCCGCGCGCGCATGTACGGCTCGAGCCCCGCGAACTGGCCGATTCGGAACCGCGCGAGCCCGTGCAGGACGACGGAGTAGTTGCTCGGGCCGAGGCGCAGGACTTTGACCACGCGCGCCAGCGTCCCGACCGAGTAGAGATCCTCGAAGCGCGGCTCGTCCACCTCGGCGTCGCGCTGGCTCACGATGCCGACGACGGCGCGCTCGTGTCCGGCGAGATCCTCGACGAGGCGCACGCTTCGAGGCCGGCCGACGTTGATCGGCACCACGCTCGCCGGGAAGACGACGCTGTTACGCAGCGGCAGGATCGGGAAGAGCTCGAACTCCGACGCAGACGACGGATCGCTCATTGCGATCCAAGGCATAGCACCTCAGTCGAAGTTCTCGATCTTCCAGAGCCCGTGCTCCCGCACGAGCTGCATCGCGCCCGCCCCGTAAGGCATGGTGGCGCGCTCGCCGGTCTCCTCGATCGTCGCCGACGGAAGCGCCTGCCTCACCCCCGTAAGCACCTGCTCGATCTCCTCCTTGTCGTGCCCTTCCCAGGCGTCGCGCAGCTTCGTCGCGTCGAGGCCCTCCTTGTGACCTTCGGGCACGTAACGCATCACGACGTCGTAGCGCTTGTGCTCCACGGCGCGCACGAACCCCTGGATCGCGTGACGCGGAGTGTCTTGGGCGTAGAGATCGATCGTCGATCCGTCCACGCGCCATTTGCCGTCCTCCAGCACGAGGTGGAGCTCCTGCCCGCTGGGGCTCGTCACGGTGGCGGTGACCACGGGGGGCGCGGTGGGCCGCTCGAGCGCGCGCGCGATCTCCTTTACCCCTTCCGGATCGTCCTTGACCATCCTCCGGAACGCCTCGATCGACACACCCCGCCTCGCCTCGTCCGAGAGCTCGCGATAGGCGTCCTCGGCCCTCCCCTCGTCGAGCGCGCGCGCGTAGGAGTGCAGCACGGACTGCGGATCGCTGGCCTGCGTGCCGGTGGAGCACCCCGCAAGGCCCATGGCGGCGGCCGTCAGGCAAGCGAGCGAAGGAGCGCGCATCGAGGCCCGTTTTAGCATGCGGGCACGGGAGCGCGCGCAAGCTCGGGCGTGCGTCTGCGCTACGCGAAATCGACGACGACCGGGGCGTGGTCGCTGGTCCCGACGTCCGAGTGCACTTGCGACGCGGTGGCTTCGAAGCCTTGGCTCGCCAGCACGTAGTCGATCCGCCAGCCCTGATTCTTCTGCCTCATGCTGCGCCATGGGGGCCACCACGTGTACAGTCGATCGTTCGTCGGGTCGCGATCGCGGCAGATGTCCCGCAGCCCGGACGCGATCATCCGCTCGAAGAGCTCGCGCTCGTCGGCGCGCTGTCCGATGACGCCGGGCTTGCGCTCCTTGGGCGTCACGTCGATGTCCGTCCGCGCGACGTTCATGTCGCCGCAGAGGATCAGCTTGCCGCCGGCGGCGTGAACGCCCTCGACGTACGCGCCCATCGCCTCGAGAAAGCGGACCTTGGCCCCGTAGTCCTTGCCGCCGTTCGGGACGTACACGCTCGTCACGACCCGGCCGTCGCCGAGGCGCGCCTCGACGACGCGGTTCTCCATGTCGAACGCCGGGTGCACGAACTCCGGTCGCGTGGCGAAGGAGTCCCTGCGCGTGTGGATCGACACGCCGCTATAGCCTTTGGGCCCCCCGTGCCAGTAGCTCGTGTACTCGGGCAGCATCGTGAGCGCCTCGCCGATCTGCTCCTGCGTGGCCTTGATCTCCTGAAGGCACACGACGTCCGGCCGGTCGCGGCGGACCCATTCGACGAACTGCGCCTCACGCGCGCGGATGCCGTTGACGTTCCAGGTGGCGACTCTCAAGGCCCGCATCGCTCCCTAGCACTACGGGCCGCCGGTCGCTCCGCGGGGCATGGTGATGTCGGGCGCACGCACGTACAGCGGCTCGAGCGTGTCGGCGTCGTCCGGCGCGCGCGCGGCCGCCAGGGCCGCAAGGGCGGGTGCTCGCGGAAGGTCGTGCGGCGCCTCGAGCATCAGCGTGAGGCGCGCGCCGAGGGCCGACCAGTCGGCCGCGCGCGCCGCCTCCCCCGCCACGACGATGCGCCCGGTCGGCTCGACGGCCAGCACCCGGGACGCGACCTGCGCAACCGGCAGGTGCATCGGCGCGAGCACGAGATCTCCGCCGCGGCGTGCCTGCACGAAGATCTCTCCCTTGCCGGCGGCGACCGTGCTGACGATGAGGGCATCGCCCTCGAGTCCGTACGCAACCGCGTCGAGCGAGGTGACCCCTACGATCTGCGCCCCCGTCGCCAGCGCGATACCCTTCACCGTCGCGACGCCGATTCGCACGCCCGTGAAGCTTCCCGGCCCGATACCGACGGCCCAGCGCGTCAGGTCGGCCGGCGCCCAGCCGACCCGCTCGAAGAGCGCGCTGATCATCGGCAGCAGCGACTCTCCGTGCGCGTTGGAGACGCGCCGGGAGTCCTCGGCCACGAGACGCCCGCCCTCGAAGAGCGCGACCGAGCCGAGCGCCGTCGACGTGTCCACGGCGGCGAGACGCGACGGCTTCATGCAGGCAACTTACCGGGTCGCGCGCTTGACCGCGCGGGCCGCGATCCGAGCGAACACCGCCGGGGCCGCACGCTTCAGGCGCCACGCCCAACGCCCGTCGGCCATCGGCACGGCGTAGAGGTCTCCGCGGTCGACGGCGGCCAGCGCCGCACGCGCGACGTCGGCGGCCGGCGGACCCTTGGCGATCAGGCTGGCCGCCATCGCGCGCGTCTTGTCGTCGGTCATGCGCGAGCCCTTGGCGATGTTCGACTGGAAGAACATCGGGCAGAGAACCGTCACCTCGACCTTGCTGTCGACGAGCTCCGCGTACAGGGTCTCCGAGAGCGCCACGACGCCGGCCTTCGCGACGTTGTAGGCGCCCATCCCCCCGGCACTGAGGAGCCCCGCCGCCGAGGCCACGTTGAGCAGGTGCCCGTGACCCTGCGATCGCAAGAAGGGCACGAAGACGTGGCACCCGTGGATCACGCCGAACAGGTCGACCTCGATCGTCCACCGCCAGTCGGGGATGGGCAGCTCGCCGATGCGGCCGGCGCGGACTAACTCGCGGGCGCGCAGCCATTGCGGATGCGTGCGCACCATGAAAGCCTCGCCCATCTTCACGCCGGTGCGGGCCTGCGCTTCGAGCAACACGCGGGCTTCGACGGCGTCGAGGGCCAGCGGCTTTTCGCAGAGTACGTGCTTGCCGGCTTTGGCGGAGCGGATGGTGTATTCGGCGTGCA
>PLIR01000387.1 GCA_003139415.1 Myxococcales bacterium
GCGCCTGCGCCCGCGTTCGCGCCCGCATTCGCGCTCTCCACCCGCCGCGCGACGACCTCTCCGACGATCAGCAGCGCCGGCGGCGCCAGCTGCGCTTGCGCCGTCTTCTCGGCGATGTCCGCCAGCGTGCCCACGACGACGCGGGCATCCGGCAAGGTTGCGCGCGAGACGACGGCCGCGGGAGTGCTCGGTGCACGCCCCCCGGCGACCAGCGCGCCGCACGTCTCTGCGACTCGTCCCAGTCCCATGTAGAAGACCAGCGTGCCGCGCGGTGGGACGGTCGCTGCGACGTCCGGGTCGCCGCCGGCCGCGTGGGCGGTGACGAGCGTGACGCTCGCCGAGCACTCGCGGTGCGTGAGCGGAATGTTCGCGATGGCCGCGGCGCCGAGCGCCGCCGAGATCCCCGGAACGACCTCGAACGGGACGCGCGCCACCGCGAGCTCCTCCGCCTCCTCCCCGCCCCGGCCGAACACGAACGGGTCCCCGCCCTTGAGCCGCACGACGTCCTTGCCGTCGAGCGCTCGCTCGATGACCGCGGTGTGGATCCGGGCCTCGTGGTGCCGGCAGCCGTTGGCGCGGCGGCCGACCGGAATGAGCTCTGCCCCGGCGGGTGCGAGGGCCAGGATCTCGGGCGCGACGAGCTCGTCGTACGCGACGACCTGCGCCGCCGTGATGAGCCGATGCGCCCGGACCGTCAGCAGCTCCGGGTCCCCGGGCCCCGCGCCGACGAGCCACACTTTGCCCCGGCGGATCGTCCGCACCCCGTCAGAGGGCATGAAGGCCTCGCGCCAGGGAGCAGACGGTTCTCATAGTTCCTCGACCCCCCAGCGCCGCGCGATGGCGCGATCGAAGCGTGAAAATAGCAAGACTTCGCTGAGACGCCCGAGCGCGACGATGACGACGACCACGCCGAGCACGAGCGCCGTGTCGCCGAGATCACGCCCTGTCTCGAGGAGCTGGCCGAGGCCGCCCGAGACGAAGAGCAGCTCGCCCGCCATCAGGGAGCGGAGCGCGAACGTCCAGCCGATCTTGGCCCCGCCGAGGATGCCCGGAAGGGCCGCGGGCAGGGTGACGGTCAGCATGAGGCGCGCCCCGTCGGCGCCCATCGTGCGCGCGGCCCGCTCGATGGAGGGCGCTACGTGGCGGACGGAGTTCTCGGTGGCCACCGCGATCGGCAGGGCCGCGCCGAGCACGACCACGAGCTGGATGGCCAGCTCGCTCAGGCCAAACCAGACGATGGCGAGCGGCAGCCAGCAGATCGACGGCACGGAGCTGAGGCCGAGGACGATGGGCCCGAAGGCCTGCTTGGCGAGCCGCGAGCGGGCGAGCGACGTCCCCAGGGGCACGCCGATGAGGAGGGCGATCCCGTAGCCGACGATCAGGCGCGCAACGGTGATCGCGAGCGCGCGCGGCAGCGTGCCGTCCCGCACCCCGTCGGCCAGCGAGCGCGCGACGGCGACCGGACCAGGAGCGAGCGGCGTGCGCGCGATCTCAGATGCCGCGGCCCAACTGACGACGAGGATCGCCGGGACGATGATCCCCCGGAGCCACCCACGCATCGTCCGCCTCCTCGCGCGCCACCTTCTCTACCTCGCTCGCGATGCGGCGCGCAATGCCGGTCGCGAGCGTCGCGACGCGCGCGTCGTTCGACGAGCGCGGCCGGGGCAGATCCACGAACTCTTCGTGCAGGACGCGCCCGGGCCGCGTCCCCATGAGCACGATGCGGTCGCCGAGGCGGACGGCTTCGCGGACGTTGTGCGTCACGAAGATGACCGTCTTGCGGGTGGCGCTCCAGATGCGCTCTACCTCGCCCTGAAGGATCTCGCGCGTCTGCGAGTCGAGCGCCGCGAATGGTTCGTCCATCAGGAGCACGGCCGGGTCGGTCGCAAGGGCGCGCGCGATGGCGCCGCGCTGCCGCATCCCCCCCGAAAGCTCGTGGGGAAAGCGCTCCTGGAACCGCCAGAGGTGAACGAGGCGCAAGAGCTCTTCGCTGCGGGCGCGGCGGGCATCGGCAGGCCAGTGCTGCAGTTTGAGAGGAAACTCGATGTTGGCGCGCAGGGTGAGCCAGGGAAAGAGCGCGGCGTCCTGGAACACCACGGCGCGATCGGGCCCCGGTCGCGTGACGCCGCCATCGCCGTAACGCACGCGACCCGACGTCGGCCGAGAGAGCCCGGCGATGAGGTTGAGGATGGTCGACTTGCCGCTGCCCGACGGCCCGAGCAAGCAGACGAACTCGCCCGCGGCGACGCTCAGGGTGGCCTCGCGCAGGATCTCGACCGCGCCCGCCTCCGTGGTCACCGACAGCGAGACGTCTTCGAGCGCCACGCTCGCGCCGGATCGCGACGGAGGGATGCTCGAAGGCGGCGGCGGACGGATGGACGACGTCACGGCGCGTAGCGACACGCCGCGTTCCTCCACCCACGCCTTCGCGAACGTGAACACGCGCTCGTTATAGTGGACGACCCGACGCAGGTCAAAGCAAGCCCCCGGAGCCGCAACTCACCGCTCGTAGACGATGACGTTGTGGTAGCGCGCCTCGGAGCCCGCAGGGTTCTCGTAGGCGTGGGGCCGATCGGCGGCGAAGGCGATCGCGTCGCCGCCGCCAAGCTCGAAGGTCTCGTTGTCGACGTGCAGCTTGAGCTGTCCGCTCAGGACGACGAGCACCTCGTGGGTGCCCGCGGCGTGCGGCTCCGACGCGTGCGACGCGCGAGCCGAGAGGCGCAGCTCGTAGAGCTCGACGAAGGGCGACGCGCCCGCGGGGGTGAGGGGCCGGCTCTCGAGTTTCCCGTCGGCGGAGCGAAGAACCTGCGCGTCGTTGCGGCGCAGCACCACGCCGCCGGACCGCGGCGCGCCGATGAGCTCCGCGAACGGCACCCCGAGTCCCACCGCGATTTTCCAGAGGACGCCGACGGTCGGGTTGCTCTTGCAGGTCTCGATCTGCGAGAGGGCTGCGCGGCTCACGCCGGACGAGCGCGCGAGGTCGTCGAGAGACAGCCCGCGAGCCTTTCTCCGCTGCCTGAGATTCTCTGCAACGCGGCGTCCGAGTTCCGCTGCGCCGACGTCATCGCCAGCGCCTGCGAGGGGCCGATTGGACTTGCGTGGGTCCACAATGTCCTCCATTGTAACGAACGAATGGCCGATAATTCAAAGGAATCGAAGACGGGCACCGTAACACGGTCGTACGAGGTGCCGGTACATGGCGGCGGACATCTCGTCGATCGCATGGTGACGGGCGACCAGTCGGCCGATGTCCTGCGGCGCGCCAAAGGCCTGCCACGCGTGCGGCTCGATGCCCGGTCCGGCGCCGATGCGGAGCTCATTGCGACCGGCGCGTTCTCGCCGCTCGACGGGTTCGTCGGCAAGGACGACTACTTCTCGATCGTGCGCGACGCGCGCCTCTCGTCGGGCAAAAAGGCCCTGTTTCCCATCCCGATCACGCTCAGCGTGCCTCGCGGCGAGGCCAAAGGCTTCCGCGCGGGGCAGGACGCTGCGCTCGTCGACGCGGCGGGAGAGGTGGTCGGCACGATCGCCGTCGACGACATCTACGAGCTCGATCGCGACCTCGAGGCCAAAGAGGTTTACCGGACGACGGACACGAAGCACCCCGGCGTCGCCTACCTCATGGAACACCGCGACGAGGTCGCCCTCGCGGGTCGCGTGACGTTGGCCCGGCGCACCATCGAGCGAAAGTTTCCCCAGCATCACCGCGACCCGGCAGAGCTTCGCAAGAAGATCGCCGACCTCGGGTGGCGTCGCACCGTTGCCTTCCAGACGCGTAACCCCATCCATCGTGCGCACGAGTACCTGCTGCGGTGCGCCCTCGAGATCACCGACGGCCTGGTCGTGCACCCGCTCGTCGGTGAGACGAAGGGCGACGACGTCCCCGCAGTGACGCGGGTCCGCTGCTACGAGATCCTTCTCGACAAGTACTTCCCGAAGGACCGCGCGCTCCTCAGCGTGTTCCCATTCGCGATGCGCTACGCCGGGCCCCGCGAGGCGCTCTTGCACGCCGTCGCCCGCCAGAACTACGGCTTCTCGCATTTCATCGTGGGGCGCGATCACGCGGGCGTCGGCAACTACTACGGCACGTACGACGCGCAGCGCATCTTCGATACCGTCGAGCCGGGGGAGCTCGCCATCCAGACGCTCTTCTTCGAGCACAGCTTCTATTGCCACGGCTGCGCTGGCGTCGCGTCCATCAAGACGTGCCCGCACGCCGAGGACCAGCGGCTCGTGCTGTCGGGCACGCGTGTGCGCGAACTTCTCACCAAAGGCGAGGCCCCGCCCGCCGAGTTCTCGCGGCCGGAGGTTGCAGCCATCCTCATCGCCGCGTATCGAGAGGCCGCCAAGGCTTAGAGCCTTCGTGGAAGGAACGGAGCGATGTCGAAGAAGAAGGAAGGC
>PLIR01000547.1 GCA_003139415.1 Myxococcales bacterium
CAGGGCATTTCGAGGGATGGCCAGTGTCGTCTCCTGATCGACCGAGATCTGCACCGAGGCGTACATCATCGGCCTGAGGAGCTTGTCGGGGTTGTCGAAGGTGCACCGGACCTTGGCCGTCCGCGTATTCGGGTCGAGGGCGCCGCTGACCCAGTCGACGCTCCCCTTGAAGACCTTGTCGGGGTACGCGACGACGCTGACCGTCGCCGGCGCTCCCTTGTGCACTCGCGCGAAGTCCATCTCGTACAGCTCGCCAAGCACCCACACCTTGTCGAGCTCTCCGATGGTGAAAAGCTCGACGGTGGCGCCGCCGCTGTACTGACCCTGGACCTCGACGCCCGGGTTGATGTTGCGGATGAGGATCTCCCCGTCGACCGGGGCCGGCAGCGTGTATCGTTGCGTGACGGGATCGGCGTTGCCTATACGCAAGAGAGTCTCTTTCTTGCTGGCGCGCTCGAGCTCCGCTTGGGCCCGGCGGTACGTGTCGTTGGCGGCTTCGAGGTCGGCCAGCGGCCCCGCCTTCGCCTCGTAGAGGGCTTTCTTGCGCTTCACGTCGTGCTCGGCCGCAATCATGTCGGCCTGCGCCTTGTGAACGTCGCTGACGGCGTTGCCGATATCCGGAGACTCGATGACGGCCAGCGAATCGCCCTGTTTCACCCGTCGGCGCGATGGCGAACGACGTCGAGGTGAACGACGCCGAGCGCGCGGTGCCCGCGCGCGGCAAGAGCGACGCGAAGGTGCACTACGAGGGCCTGCACAAAGCGATCGGCCAGCTCGACACGACGATCATGGGCGAATGGGGCGTCGGAAAGTTCGCGATCGTCGAGTACTACATCGCGGGCGAGCAACTGGGTCCCTTCATGTGGTTGCCGGCCCGGCGTGACCAAGTGATCCGGTTCGAGGTCGTAGACATCTGCGAGATTCGCGACGGCAAGATTGCCCGCGTATGGCGGTACGACAATCCCATCCAGATGCAGTCCCAGAACTGAATCTCGTGCGCATTCTGCTCCTCGATCACGACGACGCCGAAGGCGTGACCCTGGCGCGAGCCCTGGAACAATCCAGCTTCGACACCACAACCGCGTCCTTGTTGGACGGCATGGACCCCGACACGTCCACCTTCGAAGCCATAGTCCTAGGCGTACGTGGACCGCTCGATGTCCGGCTCAAGCACGTTCGCCGCCGTCGGGAGAGCGGGTACATCGGTGGGATCCTCGCCATCTGCCACACCGCCGAGGGAGAGGCCTTCCTCGAGGCCGGAGCCGATGACTTCGTGACGGCGCCGTACAACCCTCTGGAGCTCGTCATTCGCCTGAGGGCGTGCGTGCCCCGGGTCGCCGCGCGCTCGCGCCTCCGGTACGGGCCGCTGGAGCTCGATCGCGTGCGTCGAGTCGTGCGCGTTCGCGACAAGACGATCCCGCTCACCGCACGCGAGTGCGACCTCTTGCTATGCCTTATCGAGTCGGGTGGGCACGTCGTCTCGCGGGCGAGGCTTCGCGAAGAGGTCTGGCGTCGCAAGGAAGGGCCGGGATCCAATCTCGTCGAGGTGCATCTCAGCCGCTTGCGCGACAAGCTCGGCGAAAACGCCGGCCTCATCGAGACCGTGCGTCGAGCAGGCTATCGCCTCAAGCGGTAGGGACCGGGCGTGGGGGGACTGCCTGACGGGAACTTAATGTCGCCGTCATGTTGGCGCGCGCGCCGCGGATTAACGACGGATTCGCACCATGATCCAACGAGTCGTCGCGTTCGCTCTGCGATTCCCGGCCATCATCATCGTCAGCGCCATCTTGATCGTCTGCGGAGGTATCGCCGCCGGCGCCGACTTGGACATCGAGGCCTATCCGAACCCGTGTCCCCCGCTGGTCGAGACCCTCGTTCAACCGATGGGGTGGAGCGCGGAGGAGGTCGAGCGCTACGTCACGATCCCGATGGAAGTCGGGCTATCGGGCATGCGCGGCCTCACGTACATCCGGTCGCAATCGCTCTTTAGCCTCAGCGACGTGAAGTGCTACTTCGAGTGGGGGACCGACTACTGGGCCGATCGGCAAGAGGTCATCAACCGGATGACGAGCTGGATCTCGCTTCCGAACGGCCTCTCGTCGCAGATTTCGCCCTGGAACGCGATCGGAGAAGTGTTCCGCTACACCCTGCAGGGCGAGGGGTACACGCTCAACGACCTGAAGACCGCCGAGGACTGGATCATGGAGCGTCAGTGGCGCCAGGTGCAAGGCGTCATCGACGTGACGAGCTACGGCGGAACGACCAAGCAGTACCACGTCGACGTCGATCCCTACCGCCTGCGCGGCCACAACGTGACGCTCACCCAGACGATCACGGCGCTGCAAAACGCCAATCAGAACGTCGGCGGTCAGCGCATGTCGATCGGGGAGCAGTCGTACGACATTCGCGGGATCGGGTTGCTCGGATATTTCGATACGCCCGTCACCGACATCAGCAACGTGGTCGTCTCGCAGGGTCCGACAATCAACGGCCTGAACACCGGCACCCCGGTGCGGGTGCGCGACGTCGCGGACGTCAACGTCGGCGCCGCGCCTCGCCTCGGCATGGTGGGCCACGATGACGACGACGACGTCGTGCAGGGGATCGTGTTGATGCGCTACGGCGGGCAGGCCGTCCCGGTGCTCAAGGGCATCCAGAGCAAGGTCAAATTCATCGAGGAGAACAACCTCTTGCCCCCCGGGATGAAGATCGTCCCGTACTACGACCGCGGAAGCCTGACGAAGCTGACGATCCACACGGTGGTCGAGAACGCCGTCGTCGGTATCGGCCTGGTCGTGCTCGTGCTGATTCTGTTTCTGAGCGACGTGCGCGCCGCGCTCATCACGGCGGTCAACATCCCCCTTGCCCTGACGGTGGCGATCATCGGGATCGTGAGCACGGGGCAGTCCGCCAACCTGCTCTCGCTCGGCGCCGTCGACTTCGGGATCATCGTCGACTCGTCGATCATCATGATGGAGAACATCTTCCGCCGGCTCGGCCCCAGCGGGCAGGGCACGATGATCGAACGGGTGCAGGCGGGGGCGCGCGAGGTGGGAGGCCCGATGACGTATTCGACCGTCATCATCGGGCTCGCCTTTCTCCCACTCTTCACCCTCGTGGGCGTGCCAGGCGCGATCTTCGCGCCCATGGCGCGGACGTACGCGATGGGGATCACGGGCGGCATCCTGTTCGCGATGACGCTCACGCCCGTCCTCGCGTCGAAGTTCGTCTCCGCGCAGCACGAGGAGAAGGAGAACTTCGTCATGCGCTTGCTCCACAAGGCCTACAACCCGTTCTTCGACGCGGCGCTGCGTAGGCCCAAGCTGTCGCTCTTGGTGCGGCTCGTCCCGGTGCTCCTCGGCATCCTCTTGTTTCCACTGCTTGGCCGGGACTTCATGCCCAAGCTCGAAGAGGGCAATCTCTGGATTCGAGCCACGATGCCGATGTCGATCTCGCTGGAGAAGTCGGCCGAGTACACGACTCGCATGCGGCGCATTCTGCGCGGATGCCCCCTCGATCCGAAGGCGGCGTGCACCGACGCGAACCGGACGCACCCGGAGGTCGTCACCGTCATCTCGCAGCTCGGGCGGCCCGACGACGGCACCGACGTGACCGGGTTCTTCAACATCGAGTTCTTCGCGCCGCTCAAGCCGTTCGACGAGTGGCCTCGAGGGATGACGAAGGACTCGCTCACCGAACAGTTGAACAAGGAGCTCAGCGACACTTTCCCCGGCACGGTGTTCAACTTCTCCCAGTACATCTCGGACAACGTCGAAGAGGCCACGGCCGGGGTCAAAGGGGCCAACTCGGTCAAGATTTTCGGACGGGACATCGAGCAGAACGAAAGGATGGCCGATCGCATCGTCGACGTGATGCGGACCGTGCCGGGCATCGCGGACCTCGGGCTCTTCCGGTCGCTCGGGCAGCCCGACGTCAAGATCACGCCCGATCGGGTCGCGCTCGCGCGGTACGGCCTGAACACCGGCGACGTGGCCAACGTCATCCAGTCGGCGCTCGGAGGGCTGACCGGCAACGGCACGCCCATCGTCGAGGTGTACGAGGGCGACAAGTTCTTCGACCTCACCGTCCGATGGCAAGAACGATATCGCTCCTCGATCGAGGTGATCCGTGAGATCACGGTCTCGACTCCGTCGGGGGCGTACATCCCGCTCGGCCAGATCGCGCAGATCGAGCAGATTACGGGCCCGACGAGCATCTACCGCGAGAACCTGCAGCGCTACGCGCCGGTCAAGTTCAGCGTTCGCGGGCGCGATCTCGCGGGTGCCATCGAAGACGCGCAGAAGAAGATCAAAGAGATGGTGCACCTGCCCTACGGCATGCACCTCGAGTGGGAGGGCGAGATCCAGGAGCTCAAAAAGGTGCAGGAGCGCCTTGCGATCATCGTCCCGCTGACGCTCCTGCTGATCGCGTTCGTGGTATACGTCGCCGTGGGCAATTGGGTCGACACGCTGATCGTCATCGTCGACATTCCGGTGGCCATCACGGGCGGCGTGCTCGCCCTGCTGGCCACGGGGATGAACTTCTCGGTGTCCGCGGCGATGGGCTTCATCTCGATCTTCGGGATCGCCATTCAAGACGCCATCCTCGTCGTCACGTACTTCCAGCGTCTACATCTGCACGAGGGACACACGATCGAGCAGGCGGCGCGCGAGGCCGCCGAGAAGCGATTCCGACCGGTGCTGATGACGACCCTCGTCGCGATGTTGGGCCTCCTGCCGGCCGCCACCTCGAACGGGATCGGTGCGCAGACGCAGAAGCCCCTGGCCGTCGTGGTCATCGGCGGCTCGCTCATCCTGGCCGTGCTTACCCGGGTCCTCCAGCCGCCGTTGCTCGTCCTTGCGCACCAGTGGATGGAGAGGCGCCGGGGTCACGGCGATCCTCCTCCGATGGCCTCGGCTCCCGCCGAGCCGACGGTGGCCTGACCCCGGCAATTGGCGCCTCACCGCGTCGCGTTGAAGCCCTCTTTCGCCAGGGCGTCCGCGAGCGAGCGCAGGCTATCGTCGCACGCGGCCGTGAGGGCGGGCTTCTCGCGGAGCGACAACGAGAGCGAGCGGACGTTGGTGTTGCGCCGCGAGAGCATCACGATCCGATGAGAGACATCCTTGAACCGATCGAATGCCGCGGACGCGGCGGCGAGCTGGGCCTGCGCCGACGGATCGACGAGGCTGGAGATGCGGGCGACCGCGTCGCCGGCGGCGACCTCGAGACCGGTCATCTGCGCTTCGATGCGCGTCATCGCGGCGTCGTCGGATTCCGCGATGTGCGGGGCCTGCAGCACCTGGATGTCTCGCACGGCGAGCACCGCCTTGGCGATCAGCGACTCGACGCGGCAGTGATCCTTGGCCTTGGGACCGAGCGGCTCCAGCGCGTCGCGGAAGGCGTCGGCGGCCTCCTTCGCTGGGCCGAAAGAGAGCCGCTGCGCCTTGAGATTGGTGTTCTCCACCGCAAGCTGCAAGACGTTGCGATCAAGCACGAGGTAGTCGTCGAAGTGCTTGCCGAATTCTTCGAGGAGGTGAACCTCCGTCGGGTAACCGAGGTCGTGTAGATGCGGCGCCAAGGCGCCGACGTCGCCGCCGACGGCCTGCGTCG
>PLIR01000582.1 GCA_003139415.1 Myxococcales bacterium
ACGCTGATTCTGGTCGCCGCGGGGGTCGCCCGCTTGCTCCATCCCACACCCAATCAGTCGGCGGATGCGCCCATCACCATCGCGAGCGTGAACCCTTTGGCCGCCGCCGCTCCGCCCACGCCGGCGGTTGATCCGAGTCCCGCCCCGCCGGTACCCGCGCCGACGACCGGGACCCTCCGCTTGCAGAAGCCCGCTCTCCCGGGACACGTCTGGCTCGACGGAAAAAAGCTGAGTCAGCTCGAGCAGACGGTGTCGTGCGGCAAGCACAAGGTCAAAGTGGGCGCCTGGGGGCGCGCGCACTCCGTCGACGTCCCTTGCGGGGGCGAGCTCAAAGTCGCCAAGTAGCGACCACCGGAGTTGCCGGCCGCTTGCGCCGGGCAACCGCCGGACGCACGTTCCCCCGCATGGCGAAGACCCGCTCGGAGGTCGTGGCTGAGTCAAGGAGCAAGGGCGTACGTGCCGGCGCCGCCGCCGTCACGAGCGTTGCGTTGGGCGTCGTAGGCCTGCCTGTGGCGGCCGCCGTCGGGGGCGCCGCAACGGCCTGGCTCGGCTGGCGCTGGTGGAAGCACCGCGCGGAGAACGGGATCAAATTCTAACGGGGCTCGCGGGGCGCCAACGCGGGTGCCCTACGGCGCGAGCGTGGTCTCTCGGCTGTGCCGGTGGGTCCAGCGCGCGACGACGTCGATGTCGGCCGCCGAGAGATCGCCGTCGAAGCGCGGCATGTGCCTCTTCATGGCCTCGTCGAGGGCCTTTTCGCGGTACGTCTCGGCCGACGCCGGGTTCGCGACCTGGGTTCGAATCCAGGCGAAGGACGCATAGCCGGAGAGCTCCGGGGCCATTTTGGAGCCTTCGTCGTCGCCCTCGCCCTTGTACAAGTGGCATGCGGTGCAGTGATCGCTGACGATCTTCTCACCGCGCGCCCGCAGGGCGTCGTCGGCCTCCGGGGAGGCCGGCTTGGGCTCACCCTGCCCCGCGAGGAACACGGCGACCGCGTGCCTGTCCGCGTCGCTCTTGACCATCGGGGTCCACTTCTCACCGGGCGGCTTGTCCTTCGGCCGTGCGTCGACGCTGGGCATCTGCCCCTTGTAGGGTCCACGTCCGAAGAACTGCGGCCGGTCGGGGTCGTGCATCATCGCCTCGAGCCAGGCCACTGTTCCCCAGCCATCCAGGTCGGTCGCCGTCGCCTTCTCGGGGTCGCCTAGATCGCCGAGCACGTGGCAGCTGGCGCAGTGTCGATCGAACAAGTCGCGCCCGTGCAGCTCGGGATCGCGGCGGACCATCTCGAGCGCGCCACCGGGCGGTACCCCGTCGACCGAGAGCTTCGCGGCCGCCAGGGCCTGGACGTCCGCTTTCGCGCGAGCCTTCACGTAGCCGGTGTCGCGGGCATCGTGCCTCATTGCCACAAGGGCTAGGGCAATGGCCCCGCCAAAGATCCCGACGACGGGAAGGAGGACGGCCGCGCGGCGCCCATCCCGTCGGTCCACGAACGGAAGCAGCGCCAGGTAACCCGCAGCAAGTCCCGGGACCAGCGACGTACCCCAGAATTCCATCGCGCCGTGAAAGAACTTCCGCAGGGCGAACATGGGCATGAGAAACCACTCGGGCCGGGCCGGGTAGTCGCTCAGCGGGTCCGCGGGAGCGTCGAGCGGGGCGCCGTGCGTGGCGCGGGTGATCGCGAAGAGAACCAGGACGACGGCGGCCGCCAGGAGAAGTCCCGACGCGAGCCGCGAGCCGACGGTGCCCGTCGCGGGGGGTGCGGAGGAGGCCGCGACACGAAGGGCGAGCGCTCGCCGAGCCCAGAGCACGCCGACCAGAACGATCGGCAAGACCAGGACGTGAAGCGCGTAGGCGCGCGCGAGCCCGAGCGCACCGAGTTCCGGCCCGCCCGACATCATCTGCTGCAGCCAGCCGCCGACGACCGGCGCGAGCCCGACGATGTTGCCCTCGACGACGCGCGCCCACCACCCGCGCTGGTCCCAGGGCAAGAGGCCGCCGGTGATCCCCTGAGCCATCGCGACGCCGAGGACCGCGAGGGTGAGCCACCAGCCGATTTCGCCTGGCTTGCGGTAGGCGGCGACGAACGCGCCGTGCAGCACGTGCAGCGCCGCGAGCACCATGAGCGCCTGCGCCGCCCAGTAGTGCATCCCTCGGACGAGCCATCCCCCGTCTTGAACGAGCTGCGCGAAGGCGACGCTCGCCCACGCGCCTTGCGGCGACGGCGAGTACCCCGTCATCAGGACGACCCCCGTCAGCCCGAGGATGCCGACGCACGTCGCGACGGCCGAGCCGATGGCGCGAGCCCAGGGTCCGCCGCCGACAGCCGGGTGATTGACCCATGCGCGCACGGCGGCTCGCCAGCCCGTACGTTCGTCGAACCAATCCTCGAGAGGTCGAAGGCCCGGCATGGTTCCCGATTAACCGACGGGCTCTTTCTCGGGGGTGCCCTGCCGGAACCGCTGGAACTCGACCATGACGATGCCCCCTTCGATGCGCGTCGGGAGAGCGTCGAGAGGCCGCGGGGACGGGCCCGTCAGGCGCCGGCCGTCGCCGTCGAAGGACGAGTCATGGCACGGACAGTAGAAGCCAGGGCCGCTCGCGGCCCGACCGACCGCGCAGCCGAGGTGCGGGCAGACGACGCTCCACGCCAGCACCGTGTCCGAGCGCTTCTCGAGCCATGCCGCGCCGAGCTCGACTTGCTTCTCGAGGGTCCACGCGTCGCGGTGATCGGCGATCAGCGCGACCCGCTTCGGCTCTCCTTCGGCTAGCGATGCCACCGGCACCGTCTTGATCCAGCGCCCGCCCTCCGCTCCGCCCTTCGCGGGGGCCAAGACAAAGCGGGCCGCCGGGACGGCGAGCGACGCGCACCCGACGGCGCCGCCCACCGCGGCGATCGCTTTCAACGCCTCGCGCCGGCCACCCGGCTCACGCTTGGACTCGTGCGTCACGGACGCGAGCTTAGCGCCGTCGGATCAAGACGAGAACTGCTAGAAGAATCCTGATGCATGTCCGGGTCGGCACGAGCGGATATTCGTACAAGGAGTGGAAGGGGCCCTTCTATCCCAAGGATCTCCCCGCCGGCCGTTTCCTCGGGTTCTACGCGAAGGCCCTCGCGACCGTCGAAATCAACAACACGTTTTACCGGATGCCGACGGCGAAGCTCGTCGAAGGGTGGGCGGCGGAGGTGCCGGAGACGTTCACCTTCGCGGTCAAAGGTCCGCAGCGGATCACGCACATCGCCAGGCTGAAGAACGCGGGCGAGATGGTGGGCGTATTCGTGCGCACCGTGCGAGCGCTCGGCACGCGACTGGGACCCCTGCTCTTCCAACTGCCGCCCTTTCTGCGAAAGGACGTCGCGACGTTGAAAGAGTTTCTCGCGTTGCCGGCCTTGCACGACGGGCCCCCGCCGCGCGTCGCGTTCGAGTTCCGCCACGAGTCATGGTTCTGCGACGAGGTCTACGAAGCGCTGCGCGCGCACGGCGCGGCCCTCTGCGTGGCCGAGGGCGAGGCGCTCCAGGCTCCGCTCGTGGCGACGGCCGACTGGGGCTACGTGCGCCTGCGTCGCGACGAGTACCCCGATCCGCTGCTGAGCGAGTGGGCGACGCGGATCCGCGCACAACCGTGGTCCGAGGCGTTCGTCTACATCAAGCACGACGAAGGCGACGCGCCCGGCGTGGCCAACCGACTCATCGAGGCGATCGGGGCTCGATCGTAGGAGGCGCCTACGACGCGGCCGGCGGCTCGCGGCTCTTGAGACGGTAGCCGACGCCCGGCTCGGTGACGAGGTACTTCGGGTGGGCGGGATTCTCCTCGAGCTTCTGCCGGAGCTGCGCCATGTAGACGCGCAAGTACTGCATCTGGTGCGCGT
The DNA here is from genome assembly GCA_003139415.1 of Myxococcales bacterium. Classification (GTDB taxonomy): domain Bacteria; phylum Myxococcota_A; class Polyangia; order Polyangiales; family Polyangiaceae; genus Palsa-1150. The sequence goes on from PLIR01000582.1 coordinate 3,866, forward strand.
GGCCCGGCCCCCACACCTGGTCGAGCAGCTGCTTGTGCGTGAGCACCATCCCCGAGTGACGCATCAGCGCGACGATCAGCTTGTACTCGATGGGGGTCAGGTGCACTTCGCGGTCGGCCACGAAGACCAGGCGCTTCGCGAAATCGACCCGGATGTCTCCGACGGTGGCGACCGAGCTTGCCGGATCCTGGCTGGAGCGGGCCGAGTGGCGGAGCGCGACGCGGATGCGCGCCATGAGCTCCTCGGAGCCGAAGGGCTTCGTGATGTAGTCGTCGGCGCCCGCGTCGAGGGCCCCGACCTTCTGCTCCTCTTGACCGCGCGCGGAGATGACGATGATCGGCGCGAGGCTCCACTCGCGAAGCCGCTGGGTGACCTCGAGGCCGTCGATGTCCGGCAAGCCGAGATCCAGGAGGATCAGGTCGGGGGTATGTGCCGCGGCCTGCTGCAAGCCCTCCTGCCCCGTCGCCACCTCGAGGACGCGGTATCCGTGCGCTGCGAGCGCGAGGCGCACGAACGTCCGCATCTGCGACTCGTCCTCGACCAGCAAGATGAGGGGCCTCGACTCGGTCATCCGTTAGTCATGGATACGCTGCTCCGCGGGCGCGGTCGATTCCTGCGCCTTCGATCCGCGCGGGAGGGTGAAATGAAACGAAGCGCCGCCGCCCTCTCGCTCCTCCACCCAGATGTTGCCTCCGTGCGCGGCGACGATGCCGCGGCAGATGGTTAGACCCAAGCCTGCACCGCCGCCCTCGCCCTCGTGGACGCGATAAAATTTTTCGAATACTCGCTCCGCGTTCTCCTTGGAGATCCCCGGCCCCCGGTCGCTCACCGCGATCTCCAAGCTGGTCGCGTGGGCTCGCGCGGAGACTTCGAGGGGTGAGTCGGGCGGACTGTACTTCGTCGCGTTCTCGAGCAGGTTGATGAGCACCTGCTCGATGAGGATGGCGTCGAAGGGCACCAGGGGGAGATCCGCAGGCACGTCCGTGCGGACCTCGCGCCCGCGGAGGCGGTCGTCCAGCCGATCGAGGGCGGCGCCGATGATCTCCTCGACCGACTGGAGATCCGTGTGGACCTTGAGAGCCCCGGCCTCGAGGCGGGTCATGTCGAGCAAATTCCGCACGAGGCGGGTCAACCGCAACGACTCTTCGTGCGCGGTCTTGAGCAGCTCGCGGCGTGTCTCGGCGGACTTGGGGACGCCCTCTTCGAGCAGCGCGCTCGTCGCGCCCGTGACGACGCCGAGAGGCGTCCGCAGATCGTGCGACACCGAGCTTAGCAAGGCATTGCGGAGCTGCTCGGTCTCGACCCGCAGGCTCGCGCGCCTGGCCTCCGCCGCCAGCTCCGTTCGCTCGAGCGCGAGGCCGATGAGACCGGCGATCGTATGCAGGAGCTGCCGCTCGTCCGGGTCGTCGAGCCGGGACTCGGGCGAGGGGTAGAGCCCGAGCACGCCCACCGGCCCGCGCGATCCGAGCAGGGGCACGAACCGCCCCCGGGCAAGCGGCAGGGTGTCGGTCCCGTTTCCGGCAGCGCGCTGGTTTTGCCAGGCCCACTCCGCGACGCCGAGGTCCTTGTCGTCCGCCCGGAAGGTGTCGTCGTCGGCGTGGACGATCTCCAGCGCCCGGTCGCCCTTCGGCAGCAGCAGCGCGACCTTGACGCCGAAGAGCTCACGCACGTGCCGCGCCGCGACGTCGACCAGGGACTCGCGAGAGGTCGCGAGGCCGAGCTCGCGGCTGACGGCGTAGAGGCTGGCGGTGCGTCGCTCGCGGCCCCGCGCGCTGTCGGCTTGCTCGCGGATGCGCTTCGTCAGGTTGCTGATGACGAGGGCCACGAAGAGCATGACGACGAACGTCACGATGTGGCTGAAGTCCGTGACGGCGAAGCTCATGTACGGAGGAATGAAGACGAAGTCGAACGTCAGGACGCTGAGCAGCACGGCGAGCAGCGAGGGCCCGTAGCCGAACCGCATCGACACGACGACGATGCCCAGCAAGAAGACCATGACGACGTCGGCGAGCTGCGAACGGCCGAAGAGAAACCATGACAACACCGCGGACGCCGCCACGACGGCCGTGCCCGCGACGTAACCGGACACTTCGAGTTCCCCCGAGGGGCGCCGGTCGGTGTCGAGGGGCGTTGGTCTCTCGACGGCGCTCCCCGAGATGACGTAGACGTCGATCTCCTGGCTCTTGCGAACGAGGTCGTCGAGAAACGACGGCTTCAGGATGTCTCGCCACCGCGAGTGCGTGGGCTTGCCGACGACGATCTTCGTCGCGTTTCTCTTGCGCGCGTAGCGCACCGTCTCGATGGCGGCATCTTCGCCGCGCAGCGTGACCGCCTCGCCGCCGATGGCCTCGACCATGCGGACGTTCTGCGCGAGGCGCGCGCGGTCGTCCGGCGACATCCGGATCGAGGCCGGCGTCTCGACGTACACGCCGAGGAGCTCTGCGTGGAGGCTCGACGCCATCCGCGAGGCGGCCCGGATGAGGCGCGCGCTGGTGGGGCTCGCGGAGATGCACACGATGACGCGCTCGCCCGTATGCCAGGACTCCTCGATGCCGTGCGCGGCCTTGTAGCCGCGCATCTTCGCCTCGACGCTCTCGGCCGTGCGGCGCAGGGCGAGCTCGCGTAGCGCGATGAGGTTTCCCTCCTTGAAGAAGTTCTCCACGGCGCGCGCCGCCTGGTCCGGGACGTACACCTTGCCTTCGTGGAGGCGCTCGAGGAGTTGATCGACGGGCAGGTCGACGACGCGCACCTCGTAGGCCCGATCGAAGACGGCGTCGGGGACCGTCTCGCGCACGACCACGCCCGTGATCTGCGCGACGACGTCGTTGAGGCTCTCGAGGTGCTGGACGTTGAGGGTCGTGAAGACGTCGATCCCCGCGTCGAGCAGCTCGACGACGTCTTGCCAGCGCTTCGGGTGGCGCGAGCCCGGGGCGTTGCTGTGGGCCAGCTCGTCGACGAGGGCGAGCTGCGGCCGTCTCGCGAGCGCAGCGTCGAGATCGAACTCGTCGAGTCGGATCCCTCGATGCTCGACCGAGCGGCGCGGTATGAGCTCGAGGCCAATCAGAACGGAGCCCGTCTCGTAGCGTCCGTGGGTCTCCACCACGCCCACGACGACGTCTCGGTGCTGATTCTCGACCTCGAGGCGCGCGGCCTCGAGCATGGTGTACGTCTTGCCGACGCCGGGGGCCGCGCCGAAGAAGATCGTCAGCTTGCCGCGCGAGGACTTCTTTTCCTCTTCCCGCAACCGGGCGACCAGCTCATCGGGGTCGGGACGACGTTCGTTCATGCCGCGGGCCGCGACGACAACCCTATCTCACCTCGATTCGCCTCACAGCGACGGCGGGCTGACGTGGGCCGCGAGTGCGTTGAGCGCCACGTTGAGGGCGAGGACGTTGACGTGCCGCTCTCCGAGCACGCCCAGCTCTCGCTCTTCGACGTGGGCCGCCACGAGAGCACGCACTTGCTCTTCGGGCAGGTTGCGAGCCCGGGCGACCCGGCGAACCTGAAACTCGGCCGCGGCCGGCGAGATGTCCGGATCCAGCCCGCTGCCCGACGAAGTCACGAGGTCCACGGGAACCGGGCCTTGGGCGCTCGGGTCCGCGGCGCGCAGGGCCGCAACGCGCGCCGTGATGGCGTCGACGAGTGCAGGGTTGTTGGGTCCGAGGTTGGACGCCGCCGAGGACTGCGCGTTGTAGGGGAGCGGCTTTCCATCGGCGTCGGTGGTGGCCGAGGGCCGGCCCCAGAAGTACTTCGGGTCGTCGAACGACTGTCCGATGAGGCGCGACCCGACCGGGCCGGCCGCGCGCGCGACGAGGCTCCCGTTGGCTTGCGCGGGGAAGGCGGCCTGGGCGACGCCCGTCACGACGAGCGGGTACGCGAGCCCCGTGACCACGCTGAGCGCGAGCAGAGAGACCAACGCCGCGCGAATCTGACTGAGCATGGGGAGGATCCTTTTTTTTCCGCGCTTTACGCGAGGTGCGAGACGACGAGCAAGACGTCGATCAGCTTGATTCCAACGAACGGCGCGATGACGCCGCCCAGCCCGTAGACGAGCAGGTGGTCTCGCAGCAGGCGCGAGGCCCCCACGGCGCGGTAGGTGATCCCGCGGAGGGCCAGCGGAATGAGCAAGATGATGATGATCGCGTTGAAGATGACGGCGCTGAGGATCGCGCTGCCTGGGGTCGCGAGGTGCATCACGTTGAGGGCGCCGAGCGCCGGGTACGTCGACGCGAAGGCGGCGGGGATGATGGCAAAGTACTTGGCCACGTCGTTCGCGATGCTGAACGTGGTGAGCGCGCCGCGCGTCATCAGCAGCTGCTTGCCGATCTCGACGACCTCGATGAGCTTCGTCGGGTTCGAGTCGAGGTCGACCATGTTGCCGGCCTCTTTCGCCGCTTGCGTGCCGGTGTTCATGGCCACGGCGACATCGGCCTGGGCAAGCGCCGGGGCGTCGTTGGTGCCATCGCCCGTCATCGCGACGAGCCGGCCGCCCTTTTGCTGCTCGCGGATGAGGGCGAGCTTCGTCTCCGGGGTGGCCTGGGCCAGGAAGTCGTCGACGCCCGCCTCGGCGGCGATCGCGGCGGCGGTCAGGGGGTTGTCGCCCGTGATCATGACCGTCCTGATGCCCATGCGACGGAGCTCGGCGAAGCGCTCTTTGATGCCGCCCTTCACGATGTCCTTGAGCTGCACCACGCCCAGCACGTTTGCGCCTTCGGCGACCACGAGCGGGGTGCCCCCCTGCTTCGCGACGGTATCGACCGACGCGCGCACGTCCGCGGGGAACGACCCGCCGTTGGCCTTGACGTAAGCCTCGATCGCGTCGGACGCGCCTTTGCGGATCTCGCGCGTGCCCATGTCGACGCCGCTCATGCGCGTCTGCGCCGAGAACGGGACGAAGGTCGCCTTGAGCGCGTGCACGTCCCGCTCGCGGATCGCGTAGCGATCCTTCGCGAGGACGACGATGCTGCGACCCTCTGGGGTCTCGTCGGCCAGAGAGCTGAGCTGGGCCGCGTCGGCCAGAGCCTCGCTGGTGACACCGGGCGCGGGGAGGAATGCCGTCGCCTGACGGTTGCCGAGCGTGATGGTGCCCGTCTTGTCGAGGAGCAGGACGTCCACGTCGCCGGCCGCCTCGACCGCGCGACCGCTGGTCGCGATGACGTTCGCCTGGATCATGCGATCCATCCCCGCGATGCCGATCGCCGAGAGCAGCCCGCCGATGGTCGTCGGGATGAGGCACACGAGAAGCGCCACCAAGACCGTCACCGCCACGGGCGCGCCGTGACCCGCCGCCGCGACGCTGAACAGGGAGAACGGGAGCAGAGTCACGGTGGCCAGGAGAAAGACGATCGTCAGCGCCGCGAGGAGGATGTCGAGGGCGATCTCGTTCGGCGTCTTCTGGCGCTTCGCGCCCTCGACCATGGCGATCATCCGATCGAGGAACGTCTCGCCCGGGTTGGCCGTCGCGCGGACGACGAGCCAGTCGGAGAGCACCCGCGTGCCGCCGGTGACGGCGCTGCGGTCGCCGCCGAACTCACGGATGACTGGCGCGCTCTCGCCCGTAATCGCGCTCTCGTCGACGGAGGCGATCCCTTCGACGATCTCGCCGTCGCACGGGACGACCTGTCCCGCCTCGACCAATACGTGGTCTCCCTTGCGCAGAGCGGCCGCCGACACCGTGGTCCGCACCGAGTCGCGGCTCGGACCGTCGAGGCGCACGGAGTCGACGTCCTGCCGGGCCCGGCGCAGCGAGTCGGCCTGCGCCTTCCCTCGCCCCTCGGCCATCGCCTCGGCGAAGTTCGCGAAAAGGACAGTGAACCATAGCCAGAGAGACACCGCCAGAATGAAGCCGGCGGGCGCCTCGCCCCGACCGGCCAGGGCCTGCACGAAGAGGCACGTCGTCAACAGGCTCCCGACCTCGACGACGAACATGACGGGGTTGCGGATCTGGTGCCGAGGGTCGAGCTTCACGAAGGACTCGACGATGGCGCGGCGCACGATGCGGGCATCGAAGAGCGGGCGCGCCTGGCCCCGCGGCCGATGGCTCGCCGTCTGCGGTTCAGTGGAGACGAGACTGCCCAGCCCCTCCGACGGGAGCCGGACCTGCGGAATACGAGTCGTCACGACGACCTCCCGAGCAACTGCTCGACGATTGGCCCCAAGGCGAGAGACGGAATGAACGTGAGGGCCCCCACGACGATGACGACACCGACGAGCATCGTCACGAAGAGCGGCGTATGCGTCGGCAGCGTGCCCGCGCTGGCCGGCACCGTCTTTTTCTTCGCGAGGGACCCGGCGAGCGCGAGTACGACGACCTTGACCCAGAAGCGCCCGAAGAACATCGCGAGGCCGAGGGTGGTGTTGTAAAAGGGCGTGTTCGCCGACAGGCCCGCGAAGGCGCTGCCGTTGTTGTTCGCCGCCGACGAGTACGCGTAGAGGATCTCCGTGAACCCGTGGGGGCCTGGGTTGGCGACCCCCTTGCGCCCAGCCTCGGTCGCCACGGCGATGGCCGTGAAGACGAGCACGGCGGCCGCCGGGAACAGGATGGCGAGCGACGCCATCTTCATCTCGAAGGCCTCGATCTTCTTGCCGAGGTACTCGGGCGTCCGCCCGACCATCAGCCCGGAGACGAACACCGCGATGATGGCGAACATCAAGATGCCGTACATTCCTGCGCCGACGCCGCCGAAGACGACCTCGCCGAGCTGGATGAGCCAAAGCGGCGCGAGCCCTCCGAGCGGGGTGAACGAGTCGTGGAAGCTGTTCACTGCGCCACAAGACGCGCCCGTGGTGGCCGTGGCGAAGAGGGCGGAGCCGGACATGCCGAACCGCAGCTCCTTGCCCTCCATGTTGCCGCCGGACTGCAAGAGGCTCGCCGCCGAGTCGACGTGAAGCGCGTCGAGGGCCGGGTTGCCGCCCTGCTCCTGCGACACGCACAGCCACAAGAGCGGCAGGAACATGACGATCATCGCCGCCAGCACGGCCCAGCCCTGCCGCGTATCGCGGACCATGCGTCCAAACGTGTACGTCAGCGCGATCGGGATGATCAGCAGGGCGTAGATCTCGAGCAGGTTGGTGAGCGCCGTCGGGTTCTCGAACGGGTGCG
>PLIR01000173.1 GCA_003139415.1 Myxococcales bacterium
ACATGCATCGAACGAGCCACTGGCTCGGCATGGACGTGCACGACGTCGGCGCGTACTTCGTGGCCGGCAAGGCGCGCCTTCTCGAGCCAGGGATGGTGCTGACCGTCGAGCCGGGGATCTACATCGCGCCTGACGAGCCGTCGGTCTCGGCCGAGTGGCGGGGCATCGGGGTGCGCATCGAGGACGACGTCCTCGTCACGGCTGGCGATCCTGAGGTCCTGACGGCGGATATTCCGAAGACGGTGGAGGGGCTGCGTCAGGCGCGGGCCAACTGACGGCCACGATGTAGGCGACCCCTGTGGCGACGGCCGCGATGCCGCCGCCCACGACGAGCGCCCCGAGAGCCCAGTCGACGACGAGTTCGCGGCCGTGGGCGAGCGCCTGTGCCGGCGACAGCGGCGCCCACGCCCCCGTCCGAACAAAGTGGGCGATCTCGATCTCCGAGAACGCCACCAAGGCGAAGATCGGCCCGAACGTGAAGCGGGACCCGAGCAGCGCCCAGAGCCGGTTCAGGCGAAAGAGCGTCGCGAGCCCGAGCGCGATCCACATGTGAGCGCCGATGAAGGGCGTGCAGGCGCAGAACACCCCGACGCCCACCGAGAGCGCNNTACGTCGACCACCGAGAGCGCGATCCGGACCGGGCTGGAGTGCTCGCTCTTCGCGCGTTCCCACGCGCCCCGAACGCTGGCTTCGGCGCGTCGCGTGAGGCGGACCCGGAGAGACGCGGGCCTCGGGCCGGTCCCGGAATTGGGTATTTGCGCTTGAGCCAAAGCGTCGCCTCCATCTATGGTCGCGCGTGCGCGGTCCGCGCGGGGGTTTTCCGGCCAGCCTGGGGGATACGCCGATGTCTTTGTCATGGAGGGAGTCTGGAATGAGATCACGATGGTTGCCCGCGTCGACGGCCCTTGCAGTCTTGTCCATTGCGGCGATAGCCGCGTGCGGCAGCGGTAGTAGCGGCGCGGCCGGTGCCGCCGGGACCTCCGGGGCGGCCGGGGAGGCGGGCGCGACCGGCGTGCCTGGCGCTGCGGGAGCGTCGGGAGAAGCCGGGGCACGTGGCCCCGCGGGCGCGGCCGGGGAGGCGGGCGCCACCATCGTCGTCGGGATCTCGGACACGGCGGCGCAGGGCCTGAGCATCTCGCCGGTGCCGGTCGACCTGACGGGCCTCAACCAAGACCAGATCGAGCTGGTCGGCAACGGCAGCTATCTCGTGAACGCGGCCAGCGACTGCGCGTCATGTCACACCGGGACGGCGGGCTTTCTCGCGGGGGGCGTGTCGTTTGGACCCGTCACGTCGCGCAACCTGACGCCGGACTCGACGACCGGCATGACGCTGACCGAACCTCAGTTCATCGTCTCGATGCGCACGGGCGCGGACTTCAGCGGCGTGCCCGACGGTGGAACACCGACGGCCTCGCTGCTCGTCATGCCGTGGGACGCCCTGCGCTGGGCATCGACATACGATCTCGCTTCGATCTGGGCGTATCTCAAGGTGATCCCGCCGGTCACGAACGCGGTGGCGGCCGACACCAAGCCCGTCGCGCCGCCGACGCCGTTCCCCGCGGACGGGCCGGGCGGCGCGCCGTTGCCGCCCGAGTTCACCACGAGTGGAGACGCCGAGGCGCCCGTGCCCGACCCGGGCTTCACCCTGCGCGGTCTGGCGCTGAACCCGCTCGACGTCACGCCGCCCGCCGACCCGGCGACCCAGTCGCAGTTCGGGCGAGGTTGCTACCTCGTCACGGCGATCTCGGATTGCAGCGGATGCCACACGAACTCGGGAGGAACCTACCTGACGGGCGGGCAGGTGTTCGCCACGCCGGCGCCCCTCGAGCCTGTCGTGCACACGGTCCGCGCGGCCGCCGCCGATCTCGTCGGCGCGCACAACGGGTTCTTCACGAACCCCGACGTCGACTACGCCACGTTCTTGACCCTCATCACCGAGGGGATCCATGCGGAGGACAACCCGCCCGAGCCGCTCGCCTACCCGATGCCCTGGCAGTACTTCCGGAACATGACGTCGGACGACCTGCAGGCCATCTACGTCTACGTGAATGCGGTCGCCAGCGCGGGCCTCGCCTCGCTGTCGACGGACGGGGTCATCCCGAACCCGGCGCTCTACTGCGACTCGACCATCTCGTGCCCCCCCGGATCGACGTGCAGCTCCGCCTCCGGTGGTGAATGCCTCGCCCAGGGGGCCTGCTCGACGGATCTGGACTGCGACGTATGCCAGGTGTGCGTGGGAGCCTCGGCGAGCGCCCCGACGGACGGTGGCGCGACGGATGGCGCCGCGGCCTTCGGGAGCTGCACCGCCCTCTCGAGCGTTGCCCCGGACGGAGGCACCTCGCCTCTCGCCCAGTGCGTGGCCGAGGGATACCCGGCCTTCCACTGAACTGTCCCGGAAACTCGTGTCACCCGTTGGGGGCGTGGTAGCGCTCGACGGGTGACGCTCGACGAATCGATCGCCGGCTTCGTGCGTCACCTCGAAGGGGAGCGGCGCGCCTCGCCGCGCACCGTCACCGAGTACCAGCGCGACGTCACCGACTTTGCCGCGTTCGCCGGAGAGCGTGCGGCGTCCGCGGCGCTCGACGTCCGCGAAGTGGACGTCTACCTGCTGCGCGGGTGGCTGGCGCTTCTCGCGCGCCGCAACGCCCCGAGCTCGGTGGCGCGCAAAGTCGCGGCCCTGCGCACGTGGATGCGCTGGCTCCGCCGGCGCGGCGCGATCTCCACGTGTCCCGCCGACGAGCTCGCGACGCCCAAGGTCCGGCGCGGCCTGCCGACCCATCTCTCGGTGGACGCCGCCAAGGGGGTCGTCGAGGCACCGAACCTCGACACCCTCGTTGGGGTCCGCGATCGAGCCGTCCTCGAGCTTCTCTACGGCTCGGGCCTGCGGGCAAGTGAGCTATGCGGCCTCGACCTCCAAGCGGTGGACCTCCCCGGCGCGAGCGCGCGCGTCATGGGCAAGGGCAGCAAGGAGCGGATCGTGCCGCTCGGCCGCGAGAGCCTCGACGCCCTCCGCGGCTGGCTCGCCGCGCGCCCCGGGTGCGTGCACCCGCGGCGCAAGACGCAGGACCCTCGTGCCCTCTTTCTCACGACCTTCGGCGCCCGCCTCTACCCGCGCGGCCTCGGCAAACTCGTGCACGCCTACGGCGCATCGGGGGCGGGCCGCGCCGATCTCCACCCGCACGCCCTGCGGCACACCTGCGCCACGCACATGCTCGACGGTGGCGCCGACCTGCGCGCCATCCAGGAGATGCTCGGGCACGCCTCGCTCTCGACGACGCAGCGGTACGCGCACGTCTCGGCGGAGCATCTCATGCGGGTCTACGACGCGGCCCACCCGCTCGCGCGGGGTAAGCGATAACGCGCGCTTTTCCTGTACCCTGGCCGCTCCTCGTGGCCCGCGTCGCGTCTCGCATTCTGTTCGCGCTCACGGGGGCTGTCTTCGGCGCGATCCTCGTCTCGCTCGCCGAGGCGCGAGAGGCGGCGCTTGGTGCCGCGCGGGTACCGCCGTTCGCGGCGCTCGTGCTCGGAGAGATCGGCGTGCTCGCGCCCATCGCGGCGGGGGTGGGGATCGCCGTGTCGCTGGCCTCGCTCTTTCTCGAGCCCAAGCGGCCGCTCGCGCCGGCCGAGCGGATCGCGCTGGCGAGGGCGGAGCCGGTCCTGGCGCGGTCGCGCACGGCGGCCCTCGCCCCGCTCGCGTGCGGGGTCCTGACGACCTGGCTCGTCGTGACAGCGCACGCCGCGCGGATCGCGCTCTCCCGGTGGGCGCCGATGGCCGCCGGCCTGGCGATCGCGCTCGCGTCGGTGGCGTGCCTGTTGCTGCTCTCGGCCGGGGCCCTCGCGCTTCTCCCGTCGCTGCGCCGGGTGCTCGCGGCCGCGGCGTCACGGTGGCCGCGCGCCATCGATCCGGCCACGACGGGGGGCATCGGCATCGTCGCGACCCTCGCCGTCCTCGCCGTCGCTGTCTCGCGCGGCGACACCGGCGGGGGCGGTGAGGGCGCGCTCGCGATCTTCGGCGTGCTCCGGAGGCCGGAGCTCGACCTCCGGCCGATCGTGGACCTGGCGGCGATCGCGGCCAGCGCGTGGCTTGCCCCGCTCGCGCTCTGGGGAAGGCCCGCGCGCCCGCTGCCGTTCGTGATGGCGCTGGCGATCGTCGGCGGATCCTCGTGCGTCACCGTGCGGGAGGCGGTCGCTCTCGAGGAGAACCCCGGCATCGCCCTGGCCATCGAGGCGAACGCGCCGCTCGGCCGCATCGGGCTCGCCCTGGCGCGCAAGGCGACGGACCGCGACCACGACGGGGCGTCGCCCTACTTCGGCGGCGGCGACTGCAACGACCACGATCCCCACATCTCCCCGCTGGCCGTGGAGATCCCCGGCAACGGCATCGACGAGGACTGCTCCGGGGCCGACCTGCCGCTCGTCGCGATCGTCGCCAAGGGGGCGGGCGTCGCGCCCGCTCGGGCCGGCCCGGCGATCGGTGGGGACTACAACCTTCTTCTCATCACCGTCGACACGCTGCGCGCGGGTGAGACGGGCTTCCTCGGCTACGACAAGCCGACGACGCCCAACCTCGACGCCCTCGCGGCGGCCAGCGCCGTGTACGAGCGGGCCTACTCGATGGCGTCGTACACGGGAAAGGCCCTCGCGCCGGTGCTCATCGGCAAGTACCCGAGCGAGACGCTGCGCGACGGCGGGCACTTCAACCGGTACCTGCCCGGCAACACGTTCCTCGCCGAGCGCCTGCGCGCCGCGGGGCTGTACACGATGGGCGTCGCGTCGCACTGGTACTTCCGGGAGAGCTGGGGGCTCGAGCAGGGCTTCGACGTGTTCGACCTGTCGGCAGTGCCCGCGTCCGGCCAGACGGACACCGACACCAACAGCACCAGCCCACAGATCACCGACGCCGCGCTCAAGCTGCTGGCCGCCCACGCCGGCACGGGCCGGTTCTTCCTGTGGGTGCACTACTTCGACCCCCACGAGCAGTACGTCCTCCACGATGGCGCGCCGGACTTTGCCGACCCTTCGCACCCGGCGGGCTGGAAGATGCGGGCCGCGTACGACGGGGAAGTGTGGTTCGTCGACAAGGCCGTGGGCCGGCTCCTCGACGCGATTCGCAACGAGCCCTGGGGCAAGCGGACGGTCGTCGCGCTCACGAGCGATCACGGCGAGGCGATGAGCAACGAGCACGGCCTCGCGTTCCAGCACGGCTTCGAGATCTGGGAGCCTCTCGTGCGCGTGCCCCTCGTGCTGTCGGTGCCGGGGCAGGCGCCGCGCCGCATCGACGTCAAACGGAGCGACATCGACCTCGTGCCCACGCTCCTCGATCTGTTGAACATCCCGCCGCCGGGGCCTGGCGAGCTGTCGGGGCGCAGCCTCGTGCCCGACCTGACGGCGCCGCCGGGGCAGCCGTACGAAGAGCGTGACGTGTACATCGACATGCCGGACGGGCCCTTCACG
>PLIR01000163.1 GCA_003139415.1 Myxococcales bacterium
TCGCCTATTCGTACATCACGTACTCGGGCTTCGGCGACAGCGCCAGCACTTGCCTGGCGCTCATGGAGGCGAACCGTGCTGCGTATCCTCGTAGAAAAACAGCTTGAAGCCCGCGTGCACGCCGGGCGCCGTTCGCCCCATCAGGTTCGCGTACGTGGCCGCCGGCGACGTCCGCGCCGCGAACGCATTGACAGCCACATCAACCAGCAGATGAAACGACCCCGCCTGCTGCGATAGGTCGTCCTTCGGCTCCCATCGCTCGTTGATCCCTTGCGAGCGGCGCTCCTGCCGGAAGTGCACGTAGGTTACGCGGCGGCGCAGAATTGACCGTTCTGAGAGGCCAGGCATCGTCTCCAGTCGGCTCTTTGGCGCTGACGGCCTGTTTCGCCGCTGCCGGGGTTCTAGACCGAGTCGCGTTCGACCAGGTATCCCAGCTGTGCGCGGAACCGCTCGGGCGTAGAGTTCGCGGCCGCGGCCAGCCTTTCGAGCGTCGGCGGATCGTCGAAGTCCTCCCGTTTCAGCTTCAGCATGTATGCGGAGGCGACCCGGTAGCGATCGCTGTCCACGTCCACCATGCGGACCCTCATGCGCCCCGTCTGGGGGTCCATGATGTCGTCGAAGGGCACGGGCTTGAAGCTCCCCTGCTGGATCGAGATGAGCGCATCCGAGCCGCCTTCGATGACGTACTTGGCGGCGCAGTACCCAAGGTCGCGCGTGTATTCCATGTCGAACGGGATTGGGTCCGCGCATCGCAGCTCGTAGCCGATGTTCTTGGACACGATGGTGCTCCGGATGCCGTATTCAGCGAGCCGTTCGCGTACGCGCGCCTTGCAGACTTCTCCGAAGTTGACTTCGGCCAGGCGGAGGTGTCCGTGCTCGTCGCGCTCTGCAGTCCCGAGCTCCGCGAGTTCGTCGGATGGGACCATCTCCGCAAGACCCTCGGCGAGCACGGCGACGCCATCGGCTCTGCCGTCGGCCAGACGCTTGATGATCGCGCCCACGAGGATGTCCACGATCGCGTTCAGCCGGACGGGGCGGCCCCGAAACTCCTCCGGGATGATCGTGAGCGTCGCTCCCGCGGCCTTGCCGATGCCAAGGGCGAGGTGGCCCGCCTTTCGCCCCATGGCCACGACGAAGTACCAGCGGCCGGCCGTCTCTGCGTCGACCATCAGATTGTGGACGATGTCGACACCGACGGCCCTCGCGGTCTGGTAGCCGAACGCCCAGACGTCCTGTGGGAGGTCGAGATCGTTGTCGATCGTCTTCGGCACGTGCACGACGCGCAGGGCTCCGCCCGCCGTGCGCGCGAGCTTGCGCGCCGTGAACGCGGTGTCGTCGCCGCCGATGGTGACGAGCATCCCGACCCCGAGCTCTTCGAGCGCGCCCAGCACGGCGCGAAGAAGCTCTGGACACTTCGTGGGGTTCGCGCGGGAGACACCGATGCACGACCCGCCCCGGAAATGAATTCGGCTCGTGGCCTCGATCGTCAGAGGGACGACGCGAGAAGTGTCGCCGGCCATGAGCCACTGAAACCCTTGCTGAACCCCGAGGACCTCGACGCCGGACTGTCGAGCGTGGATGGTCACAGCTCCGATGACGCTATTGATCCCGGGCGCTGGCCCGCCCGCAGCGACGATGGCAAGCTTGGGATGCTGCACGACGAGCCATCCTCTCATGGGGCCCGACACAGTACGAGCCGCCGTCAGCCCCCGGTTCAGCGAGGACTCCCTGCACGGGCGGACCCGCCCGAGGGCGGTGGCCACACGAAGGGCGTCTCGACGCAGGTGGGCACCGAGGCACCGGTGCACTCGAATGCGGACGAGTCCGGCGCCTCCGCGTACCCGCAGAACGTGGCGACGTAGCCCCCGGGCGAGACGCAGGCCTGGTTGACACACGCCGTCCCAGCGCGCACGTCCCCGACGGGTAGCCGTCCCAGGAGGACGTGGCCCCTTCGTCGCCGAGCGGCGAGGGGACTGACTCCTATTCGCGTTCGACAAGGGCCAGGCCACTGGCGTGCGAATCGCCGACTATCACTGATTTAGGGTTTCGACTTTTTCAGCGCCGTCCTATAGGCGGCGCAGCCAATTTCCCCTGGTACGGAGTGAGTGGAGCCGCCACAATGGCCGGATGAGCGGGGGTGACGTTGGATGAGCAGGTGTAAGGCTCGCGTCGGCGCCGAGGTCGGGTGACTCGAGGGGTGATCGGCAAACTGCTCGCTCGTCGATGAAGCTTGTTTTCAGGCCGGAGGCGGAGGAGCAGGCCGACGTGCCACCGATGGTGGCGAGAACACCGCGACGTACGGGATCTCTTCGCCCGTGAGCTAGCGATGACGAAGACGTTGCTCTGCGAGGCGCCCACGGTTGGCTCGGTGTATACGACGCTCGACGGCATGCCCGTCGGCGCGTGCTGTTGCGGAAGACGAGACGATGGGCGCTCGATCGCGCTAGAAGATGCTCCGGGATGGCAAGGCAACGGCTTCCTCGGCAGCGGGCCGGCGGCAGCGGCGACGTCGCGGCTGGGAGGCGGAGAACCTCAGGGACGGCTTCGGGTCGGTCTTCCCACCGCTCCCGCCCGAACTCGTCGGAACGCCCCGGGGGTTTTGGCGTCAGTTTCGGCTTTTGGCTTTGTGAGCCTCACACCGCCCTTGCCGTCGCGTTGGTGAAGGCCGCCGTTGCAGGTCGATTCGACGTGCTCTCAACTCGCCCGTGAGCTCGAAGCTCGCAGAGTCGCGCGGAGCCCGCCCCTGCCCGACTGGCGCTAGGCTGCGAACGCCGCGGTGGCTCGACACGGCGCCCCGGACCGCGCATCATTCTGGGGTCATGATCCGGTCGAAGGATGACGTCGCCCAGGAGCTCGTCCGTGTTCACTTCAGCGTCGAGCCGGCCCTCTCCCGCATCTACCGCATCCGATCGGAGCGGGAGGACGAGCCCGGCGAACCCATCAAGCTGCTCGAGGTGAACGCCAACACCGTGGCCACCGGCAGCATCGACACCTTCACCTTCGCGCCAACCAAGGAAGTACCCGTCCCGACCGTCATCGCGGAGGTCACGCCGGAGGAACACAAGCAGCTGGAGGAGGGCAAACTCCGTCTGCCCGGCGGTTGGTCGCTTCAGGGTGCGGAGACCTTCGAGCGGCCCGCGGCGTGAGCGAGGGGCATCGGCTCGCCTTCGCGGCCGCGTTCTTCACGCAAGCTCGTTCCGACTGGCACGTCTACCAGCTGCTAGCCGCCACGAGCGGGCTGCCCTCGTGTCACTCGTTGCATTACCTGCAGGCCGCATGCGAAAAGCTCGCAAAAGCTTACCGCCTGCGTGACACCGGCGCGACCGTCGACGACGTGACCTCGCGTCACACGGGTTTCGCCAAGTTCGTCAACGCGTTCCTGCGCTCGCCGACTCTCGTCGCGGAGTACCATGGCCTGCTCGCCCGCTATCGGGCGGTCTGCTCTTCCTCGGCGCGCTTCGCGCGCGAGATCGAGAAGCTCGCCCCGGCCATCGACCGCGCCACGTCGCCCGAGAACGCGGAGTACCCATGGTTGCGCGGTCGGGCGGTGCTCACGCCGTGCGAGTACGGCTACCCGGCCCTGTCGCTACTTTCGGAGCCGGGCGGGCGCGCCTTCCTCCGGCTCATCGAGCGGGCGTTCCGGGAGTACGGGCAGGTCGCGATCCAGTGAGGCGTGCCCGGCTCGGGTGCGACGTCTCAGGACGCCGTACATGCATCAATTTGGAAGGATCGCGAACCCACGATCCCTTACCGGTTCGCGAGGACCATGCGTACTGCTGCGCGAGCATCAGCGACGCAAGCCCATCATGTTCTGACGGGAAGGTCGGTCGAGCGCGTTTCTCGGCAGCAGTGAACACCGCCTGGGCCCTCGTATCCGGCGCAGAGGGTGAACGGTTCGCCGCGCTCGGCAATTCACCTGATGCGTTACGCTCTGGCCCATGCCGGTCCCGTCCTTCGACGAGTTCATCGAGCCGCTTCTCCATTACCTCGCCGAGCGCTCCGACGGAGTCGACACCGATGATGCGTTCGAGGGGGTAGCAAACGCCATCGGTCTGGTGCCGGCTGACCGACTGACTCTGCTGCCGAGCGGACGCCAGCCAGTCTACAAGAACCGGATCGCCTGGGCGCACGACAGGCTCAAACGCGCTGGCCTCTCGACCAGCGCAAAGCGAGGTCTCTGGAAGCTGACCGGTGCGGGCATGGCCCTCGCCAGGCGCGAGGCGCCGCTTTC
>PLIR01000025.1 GCA_003139415.1 Myxococcales bacterium
TCGTAGGCGCCCGCTCGCGGCGCCGTCCACCGCGCGATGCGAGTAGCCAGCCGTAGAGGCTTCCTAGGTCGACCAAGGCTCGACCAGGGTCCGCCTTCGACCCCGAAGCGCCTTTATGTGAACTGGCCGACCAGATTGGTCGACGTCGAGGCAGAGCTGGCCCCGGGTCCATAGTTGCTTGGTATGCCGCCCCCTCGACATCGGCTGTTCGAGGACGTCGGCCCAGTCGCGGTCGCGCAGGCGGAAGCCCCAGTCGTCCCCTCCTATCGCCAGCAGAGGCGCTGCAGCAGAAGCGCCCCGGCATCGCGACCAAGGAGATGGTCCTTCGCACCCACCTCTACCCGGCGTTCGGGGATCTCCGGCTGGACCACATCACGACCGAGCGGGTCGCCCAGTATTGCGCCGGCAAGGCGACCTACAGCCGCAAGACGCTCGGCAATCACCTGGCCGTCCTCGCCAAGCTCCTCCGGGTCGCGGTGGACTGGGACGTGCTCCCGGCCATGCCTTGCAAGATCAGAATCCCGAAGGCCCAACGCTCACCGCCGACGTTCTACGAGCAGGAGACCATGCGGCGCCTGATCGATGCCGCCGCGCAGATCGACGCCCGCACGCACGCGCTGATCCTCCTGGGCCTCCACGCGGGCCTCCGCCGCGGGGAGATCCTGGGGCTCGAGTGGCCCGACGTGAGCGTGGAGCGCCGGCAGATCACGGTGCGAAGGAACGTGATCTCCAGGATCCTCGACACGCCGAAGAGCGGCCACGGGCGCGTGATCGATCTGTCTGCGGAGCTGACGGCCGCGTTGCAGAGACACCGCGACGCTTCGCCGAAGACGGGCCGCGTCTTCCTCCAGGACTCCGGACGGCCGGCGCTGGCGAAGCACCTCTACAGGTGGACCGAAGCAGCCATGGCGCGCGCTGGCATCCCGAAGAAGAAGGGCGTGAAGCTCCACGTCATGCGCCACTCGGCGTGTTCAGCGCTCGCCGCGATGGGCGCGCCGATGATCGCGATCCAGTCCCTCGCCGGCCACGAGTCCCCGCAGACGACGGCCAAGTACATGCACCTGGCCGCCGGGGTTCAGGCCGCCGCGGTCCGCCTCTTCGACGAGGAGCGGGGCTCTACGGGGGCAAGGGTTGACTCGGAGCCCTAGAAAGGGCAGGTTTTCCCGGCGAAACCGAGTGGAGCAACGGGGGATCGAACACTCCGACAACGTCCGCGCCAAGCGTCGCGGATCGTCGCGAAATCTCCCGGGAAGTGACGACGCAAGGCGACGCCAAGCCATGCGAGGTTTTGGCTTTGTGCAGCCCCCGTTTGGGATCTCCTCCAGGTGACGTCGTCGAGCGTGCCCTGGCCGTCGGCCTGGTGGAGGCGGCGGTTGCCGGTCGCTTCGACGTTGTCGCACAACTCGCTCGGGAGCTCGAAGCGCGGCGGCTCGAGCGGGCGGAGCGTGGGGCCGCGCTGGAGGCGCCTCGGTGGCCGGATAGCGGGGGTGACGTTGGATGAGCAGGTGCAAAAGCTCGGCGTCGGTGCCGAGGTCAGGCGACTCGACGGCGGTCGGGTGGCCACCGAGGGTGGCCGCCAAGGTCATAGAGAACTACAATTGGATGCGATGCACCTCAGGGCCGTGGTCAAGCAGGGCCGGATCGTGATGGACGAGCCCACGGAGCTGCCCGAGGGGACCGAGCTGGTGCTCGCCGTCGCCGAGGACAGCGACGGCATGGATGACGCCGAGCGGGCTCGCCTGCACGAGTCGTTGCGACGGAGCATCGCGCAGGCCAAGGCCGGTCAGCTCATCGACGGCGACAAGGTGATCGGCAGGCTGCTCGCTCGTCGATGAAGCTTGTCTTCACGCCGGAGGCGGAGGAGCAGGCCGACGAGTGCGACCGATGGTGGCGAGAACACCGCGATGTACAGGACCTCTTCGCCCGTGAGCTAGCGATGACGAAGACGTTGCTGTGCGAGGCGCCCACCATCGGCTCGGTGTATGCGACGCTCGACGGCATACCCGTCCGGCGCGTGCTGTTGCGGAAGACAAGAGCGCACCTCTACTACTCGGTGGATGACGGCGCCGAGCTGGTGAAGGTCCTCGCGGTATGGGGGGCGCCGAAGGGTCGAGGCCCGAGCCTATAGTCGTCGTCGAAGACGGCACGCCGATCGGCGCTCGATCGCGCTAGAAGATGCTCCGGGATGGCAAGGCAGCGGCTTCCTCGGGAGCAGGCCGGCGGCAGCGGCGATGTCGCCGCAGCACTCGCGGCGCTCGACGCCGACGAGCTCCGCGCGTTCATTGGCGAGACGCTCGAACGAGTCGACCATGACCAGCGCGTCCCTCTCGAGGACGCGCTTCTTCGCCGGGCCGCTACCCGGGGTGGCTTCCGTCCCACGGCTCCCACGCCCGAGATCGTCGACGAGGTCGTCGACTTCGCGAAGGCGGCGCGGCGCGTGGGCTACGCCGACCCGCGGGGAGTCGACGAGTACCTGCGTCGTGGTATCCGCGCGTCGCTCGCAGGCGAGCACGCGACGGCGCGGCGCATTTTCGATGCGCTGCTTCTCCCGATCGCCAACGCGGAGATCGATCTCGGGCAGCACGAGATGGTCGAGGAGGTGCTCTCTGTCGATCTCCACGACTGCGTCGGGCGGTGCCTGCTCGCCGTGTATGTCGAGACGTCGCCGCGGGGCCGAGTCGACGCGATCTTGGAGGCGATCGACGCGGTTCAGGGGATCGGCGCCCTGATCGAGCCGGTTCGGGCGATGGAGCAAGCACTCGGGCGCGAGCTCCCCGACGCCGACGCGTTTCTCGACCGGTGGATCGCGCGTCTCGAAGCATCGGCTCCCACCGACGGCGACTGGGAGTCGGATCAAGAGCGCTGGCTCCGCGACGCCGTGGCACGTCGCGAAGGCACCGAAGGCCTCGCGCGGATCGCGCGCGCGACGAAGCGACCGCAGGTCGTCGCGGCGTGGTGCAACGCGGTCGTGAAGGACGGCGACTGGAAGAGCGCGCTCGCCGCATACGAAGAAGGCGTCGCGCTCGTCACGTCGGACCTCTGGCGCGGCGAGTTCCTCGATGGCGCGGCCCTCATGGCCTCAAAGCTCGGACGCAACGACACGAAGAAGAAACTCGAGGCCGCATGGCTCGGCGCGCCTTCGCTCGCGCGGCTTCTGCGCTGGGTCGTTGCCGACGATGCCAAGGGAGCATCCATCCGCAGGCGGGCCGCCGCAGCCCTCGAAGCAGATGCTACGGATTCGAGTCGGCTCGTCGCGTTCCTGCGCGTGCTGGTTGGCGACGTCCCCGCTGCAGCGAATGCGCTCCGGGATGCACCGGGACTCGGCTGGTCAAGCGACGATCACCCTGGTCACGTGCTGTTCCCGGCGTTCGCGTGGATGATCGGAGACGGGACCCCGAAGGGCGGCTGCGCGATGGTCACCGACGCCCTCCATCGCCCGCCGCCGTCGCCCCTCGAGCCGGTGGCTCCGTCGACTGGGCTGTCGACGCCGACCACGCTTGCAGTGCTCGATCGCGCCGAGGTTCGTTCCCGATTGACTCCGAAAGATCGTGCCGCCGCGCTCGATGCGATGAGGGTCGCCGCATCGAAGCGCACGGAAGGCGTGACGGGCGAGAAGCGACGCCGCCATTACGAGCACGCCGCGAGGCTTGTCGCGTGCTGCGTCGAAGCCGATCGCCAGGGATCCGCGGCGTGGTGCGAGGCCTTGCGCGCGCGCACGTCCCGCTTCCCCGCATACCAGGAGGCCCTCCGCGCGGCGCTCGGCGGCGCAGGGAGGTTCGTCGGGACCAGGAGCTTCGCGGATGGCGAGTAAGAGGGCCGCGGATCCCTGGGCGTTCCGCGCGCGCTTCCGACGCGGGACGTTCGGCTGGAAGTCGCAGCCGGCGATCACCCGGGTGCGCGAGGCGGTCGCGGAGATCAAGAGGGTCGCGAAGAGCGATCCGGTGCTCGCGGCGGACGGCGCGGTCCTCTTCCTCGAGCGCGTATCGCCCGCGCTTGCGCAGGTCGACTCATCGTCGGGCGCGATCGGATCCGCCGTGAACCGGGCCATCGAGGAGCTCGTTCCGGTCATCGCGGGCGCGCCCGTCGACGCGAAGAAACGCGAGGCCTGGCTCGAACGGCTCTACGAAGCACACGCGGCCGACGAGATCCCCTACATCGAGCAGCTCGCCGATCACTGGGGAGAGTTGTGCGTGACGAAGGAGATCGCCTCGCGCGCTGCCGATCGGCTGCTCGGCATCACGAAGCAGGCGCTCTCGCCCGATCCGAACCTCCGCGGGCACTACCACGGCACGACCATGTGCCTCGAGGCGCTCTATCGCGCGGAACGCTACGACGACATCCTCGAGCTACTCGTGCACGAGAAGTTCTGGCCGCATAAGCGCTGGGCGGTGAAGGCGCTCGCGGCGAAGGGACAGAAGGCGGAGGCGATCCGGCTCGCCGAAGCATCGCGCGGACCGTCGACGAGCGAAGCCGACGTCGCGTGGCTCTGCGAGGAGATCCTGCTATCGTCGGGCCTCGTCGACGAGGCGTTCGCGCGTTACGCCGCCGTCGCGAACCGCATTGGCACCTACGTCGCGACGTTCCGCGCGGTCGCGAAGAAGTATCCGGCGAAGTCCGCAGCGGAAGTGCTCGACCAGCTCGTCGCGTCGACGCCGGGGGACGAGGGAAAGTGGTTCGCGGCGGCGAAGGACGCGGGCCTGCTCGACGCGGCGATCGCGCTCGCGAGGCGAACGCCCACCGATCCGCGAACGCTCGCCCGCGCGGCGCGCGATCACGTCACGACGGCGCCGGCGTTCGCGATCGAAGCGGGGCTCGTCGCGCTCGACTGGATCGCGCAAGGCTACGGCTACGAGCTGACGAGCGCCGACGTCTGGGCGGCGTACGCGCCCGCCAAGGAGGCTGCGGACCGGCTCGGCGTCGGTGGCGAGTTTCGCGCCCGCCTGCGATCGATCATCGCCTCGTACACGCGCGGCGAAGCGTTGGTCGGGCACGTCCTGCGCGGCCAGCTTGCCGACGCGTGAGGTTCCCTCGAAGCCGGCCCCCTCACCGTGTGAGTACGGCTACGCGCCGCCAACGGTGCGCGGTTCTCCGCGCTCGGCAATTTACCTGATGCGTTACGCTCGGGCGCATGCCGGTCCCGTCGTTCGACGAGTTCATCGAGCCGCTCCTCCATTACCTCGCCGAACGCTCCGACGGAGTCGACACCGATGACGCGTTCGAGGGCGTAGCAGACGCCATCGGCCTGCTGCCGGCTGACCGACTGACTCTTTGCCGAGCGGACGCCAGCCAGTCTACAAGAACCGGATCGCCTGGGCGCACGACAGGCTCAAACGCGCTGGCCTCTCGACCAGCGCAAAGCGAGGTCTCTGGAAGCTGACCGGTGCGGGCATGGCCCTCGCCA
>PLIR01000090.1 GCA_003139415.1 Myxococcales bacterium
CCTGCCGCACGTACGGTTCGCCGTGGCAGTTCATGCACGGCCGGTTGTCGTGAGGGTTTTCGTGACAGTGCCGGCAGACGGCCTCGCTGGGGAGGTGGAGAGGGCCGGTCTCTCCCGCGTTGGCGACGTCCGCGTGGCACTCGACGCAGTTGATCCCCTTCAGCACGTGCGCGCGGTGCTCGAACGGGTGCGACGGGGGCTCAGGGCGCAGACCGAGCACGCTCGCGCAGGCGGCAAGCGCGACCGACAAGACGATCGCCCAGGCGGGGCGGATCTTCATCGAAAGCCCGGCCGCTGTCCGGGCGCCGTCGTGGGCGGACTGGCCAGCGCGTAAGAGAGGCGCACGAGGGCGTCGGTCTCGTAGCGCCGCAGCGGCGTCGAAGACGCTTCGACGGCGCCCGCCACCTCCCACCCGCTCCTGGAACGCCACGACAGCGCCGACAGACCCCACGGCCACGCGACGCCTCGGCCGTCGGGATTGTCTGGGACGACGAGCTCGATCTCGGACGAATAGCGAAAGCCATTGCCAAGCGGCAGCGCGCCGATGACCCGCACTCCGGTCCACTCGGCGCAAGGAACGTCCATCCGGCGAATCTCGAGCCCGAGGCTGCCGGCCCCGCGATCATCGAGCTTGAGCGTCGCGCGCAGCCATCCGTTGCCACCGAGGCCGGCCGCGACGTCCTGAGCTGCGCCGCTCCCGAGGAGCTCCAGCCGCGGGGCCGCGCGCCAGCGGACGGTCGCCCCGATCGTCTGCGACGGAAGGTCGCCGAGCACGGAGAACAGCGACGTCGCCGGCAGCAACCTGCCGGGCGAGAGCTGCGAAGCGAAGAGCTCGAACCGCCAGTCACTCGAACGCACCGCCGCCGAAGCGCGAGCCTCCGCGAGACCCGGGTTCAGGACGTCGTAAGCTCCGAACGCCGCGAGATCGAGCCAGCGTGCCGGGGCCGAGGCCACATCGAGTCCCACCTCTTCGCTGGATATTTCTCCGTCTTCTCGGCGCTGGACGTACGAGGCACCCAGGGTCGCGACGTTCGCGATCGACTGTGCGACCCGACCGCCGACGAGCCAGTCGTAGCTGCGAGCCCCGAACCGCGGCACGACGGGAAGGCCGCCGAACGCCTCGACCTTGGAGCCCCACGGAGCGCGCGCAGTCAGGTATGCGCCGTCGAGTTGCACCGGGCGCACGGCGCCCGTGGCGAGCAAGAAGCGCCCCGCGCGCGCCTCCGCGTACCCGTGCGGCTCGCGGAGATGGAGGGTCAGCGCGAGCACATCGCCGGTGGCGGTGGGGCCGGCCCCACGCGCGCCCGCCCAGACCAGCGCTTCGGCGTCGACCCAGGGCCTTAGTGCATCTTGACCCTGAAGCACGACGAGCCCCGCTGGCGCGGGTGTCCCCTGTGTTTCGCCGAGGACGTCGACTCGTAGCCGGAGGGGATCGGCATCGGCGGGGTACGAAGAGCCGATCGCGCTCGCGACGGCGATCGCGATCGCGGCGGATCGGCGCCGGAGGCATCCGCTGGCCATCGTCTTGCACGACATCGAGCGCGTGGTGCCCGTGCAAGTCCCAGGCGCGCGTCGCGAGGCGTTCGCGTGAGCGTCCTCGCGTCGCCCCTGGCGGTCCTCGAGCTCGCGTGCGCGGGCCTCTCGGCGATGATCCTCGTCGGGTACCTCGCGCTCCACCCGCCGCTGGTGCGCGCCACCAAGCTATGGCTTCTTCTCGGGCTGGGTGTGTTCCCCATCGGCGCCGCTTTCGCGGGCAACGTTCAGGGGTTCGAGGCCACCAAGAAGCGCAGCTTTTGCGGCTCGTGCCATGTGATGGCCCTTCACCAGAGGGACTCGGACGATCCCACGAGCGGGTCGCTCGCCGCACGGCACGCACGCAACGCCATGTTCGGCGACGTGAACTGCTACGTCTGCCACGCCGATTACGGCATGTTCGGGACGGTCGTGACCAAGGCCGGTGGCATGCGGCACGTGTGGCTGTACCTGACGGAGTACCGCAACACATCTCTGGCCGAAGCCAAGAAGACGATCCGGCTGCGCGCACCCGAGCAGATGAACGGCAACTGCATGGAGTGCCATTCCACCCTCGACACGGTCTGGCTCCGTGTGCCGGACCACAAAGCCGCGCTCGACGACGTCCGGGTGGGCCGCGTGAGCTGCGCGAGCGAGGGCTGCCATGGCTTCGCCCACCCGTTCTTTCGCCCACCCGGCGAGAGCACATCGGGATGACGAAGCGCCGGTGGCTGGACGTGGCGTGCGTCGGGGCCCTCGCCGCCCTTGCGCTCATGACGTGGCAGATATTTGATCCAAGCGTGTGGCCGGTGATGGTTGCGATGTCACTCGGTCAGGTTCTGGGGACGGTGTCTCTCGCCGCGTTCGCCTACGTGGTCGTCGTCGACTTCCGCGGTCAGCTCCGCGCCGGACGAGAATCCTTTGGGAAAAAGCACGAAGGCGATTCGCAAAGTGCCACCGACAAGCCGCCCATTCCGCCGTTGACGTCCGGTCCCCAGAGCGGCTCTTGAGGGGACACCGTCGAGAGCTGGGACGGTCGCGTCGGGCATGCATCCCGCATGGGCGCGATCCTCATGTCGACTCGGGTCGCGTCGTTTTTGGTCATCTCGGCGCTCGCTGTGGCGATCGGCGTGGGGTTGTACGGGCTAGACCATCGGTCGGACGCCGCCGTCCTGCCGACATCGGACGTGCATCCGCTTTCGAGCGGCGCTCAAGGGTGGCCAACGGACAACGGCGGAACGCTGCCGCCGAATCACCCGCCGATCGGAGCTGGGATGCCGCCGAATCACCCGCCGATCGGAGCTGGGATGTCGGCGCAGGGGTCGGCACCTGCCGCCGATGATGAACCGGCCGCGCTGGCCTGGAAGAAGCCCGCGGCGTGGGACGACGCCCCGAACGTGAGCTCGATGCGGCTGGCCACGTACCGCGTTCCCGGCGGCGCGGAGGTCAGCGTCTCGCGTGCCGGCGGGAACACGGAGGCGAACATCCAGCGCTGGGTCGGGCAGTTCGATCCGGTCGGTCACGAGGCGCGCGCCGAGAAGACGTCGCACGGAGTTCATGTGATCACGGTCGACCTCGCGGGCACGTACGTCGGCGGGGGGATGGCGATGGGAGCCGAGGCCCAGGCCCGCCCCGACTGGGCCATGGTGGCCGCCATCGCCCAGGGCCCCGGTCTCCCGTACTTCTTCAAGATGACGGGCCCTGCGGCGGCCGTTCGTGCCGCGCGCGCTGCCTTCGATCACCTCGTCGACAGCATCGCGCCGATGTGAGCGCCGTGGGGCGAGGGTGAATCGGACGGCGGTCCTATACGCCGGCGCCTGCTCGGCGCTGATCGCGGCGTGCTCCCAGGACCGCGCCGGCGCGCCGCAGCCGCCGGTCTACGACGTCGACGTTGCGCCGATCCTCCAGGCTCACTGCGCCTCGTGTCACGGAGACGTGAATCCAGCGGGAGGCTGGAGCGCGACGTCGTTTCTGGGTGCGATCGCGTGCGTCTCGCCCTCGAACGCGGCGGCGACGCTGCCCTCCGACGCGCGGGCGCCGATCCTCGCGGCTCTCGACACGAGCCCGCACGGCGGCCTTCTCAGCGCGGTCGATCGAACGACCCTGACCTCCTGGGTCGAGGGTGGGACTCCGGCGTTCCAGGCGGCGGTACACGATCCCAGCATCATCGACCCGCGCGCGTCGGGATTTCACGGCACGACGCTGCGTGCGATCCGTTGGTCGTCGATGCTCGACCCCAGCGATCCCAATGCCTGCGGCCGCTGCCACGACGGCGCTCCGGTGCGTCCGCCCGGCGTCACCATGGCGGCGCCCGGAGCCCCATCTTGCACGAGTTGCCACGACCAACCTGGGGGCGTGCTCGCGTGCTCGACGTGCCACGGGGATGGCGCGACGGACTACCCGCCGCGCGACCCGTGCTTCTTTCCTGGGGACGTCGCCGGTGCGCACGCCGTCCACGTAGAGCCTTCGCCGATCCGCGCGGCGGGCCTCCCGTGCTCGACGTGCCACCCGGTGCCCGGCAACCCCGTCATCGGGGGCTTGCACGGCGACGGCATCGTCGAGGTCACGTTCGACCCCACGCTCGTTCCCGGTCAGCCAAGCTACGACCGCTCCACGGGGGCGTGCGCCGTGTATTGCCACGAACAAGGCGGCGCAAAACCGATGGTCACCTGGACAGAAGCGGCCAGCCCGGTCGGATGCGGCGACTGCCACGGTTCGCCGCCTGCCGGTCACTACCTGGGCCCGTGCACGGGGTGCCATGCCGAGGCCAACGCCACGGGCACGGCGCTGAGCGGGGGACCGCTGCACTTGAACGGCAAGGTCGATCTCGGCAATGGCAGCGGCCTATGCGGCGCCTGCCATGGAACCGGCGACAGTCCCTGGCCCGTCACCGCTGCCCACCCCGCGCACCAAACACCAACTCTCACCGTGGCCCTCGCCTGCACCAATTGCCACGTCGTGCCCGCCGAGATTCTCGATCCAGTGCATCTCGACGGTACGGTGCACGTGGTCTTCTCGGGATTGGCGACGGCGCGAGGCTCGATGCCGGCGTGGGACGGCACCCAGTGCACCAACGTTGCCTGCCACGGCGCGAACCTCGCCGACCCGGCGGCCGTGCCCGCCTGGGAAGACACCTCGGGTGCCCAGGCGAAATGCGGCGCATGCCATCGCATTCCGCCTTCCCAGCACACCGCATCGGCGTCTTGCAATCAATCCGACTGCCATGGCGGCGAAGTCACCCTCGAGTCGAACGGAGCGCCGCTCATTTCGCAGAGCGGAAAGACGCTGCACATCGACGGAATCATCGAGCCGGTCCTCTGAAGGCCACGATGGCTCCCGTCCGGCACGACGTGAAGGCGCGGTTCCTGCAGCCGCGCGCTCGGTCCGCGAACTCGGATTGGGGCGGTGTCTCCGCTCGGGACCGGCTGACGTCGTCAAAGGAGCACGAAGATCGATGCACGGCTTTCGACTTGGGATGATTGTGGCCGTCGCTTGCATCCTGTCCGAGTGTTCGGGACCTGACGGTCCCCCGGGGCCCGCAGGCGCCGTCGGCGCGACAGGCGAGGCGGGCCCGCCAGGTGCGCCGGGTTCGATGGGGGCCGTGGGTGAGGCCGGCGCGCTTTCCTCTCTCGACGGGAGCATCACCGGGAGCATCCCGGTGTCGTGTTTGTCGCCATGCCACGGCTTCAACGGAGTCGTCGCGCAATTCCAGACGAGCGTTCACTACACCGAGTACCTGGTGAACGTGTCCTCGGCGACGCCGGAGACGGAGTGGACGTCGGCCGGCGCGCCCTGCGGCAACTGCCACGCGATCGATGGCCTTCAGCAGCGGGTCACCGGAGCCGTTGGGACGACCCACGATGGCGGGGTCGTGAACCTCGCCTCCGGTGAGCTCCAGTATCGCGATCCGGTGACGGGGCTGCTCTCCAGCGCGAACTACATTGGGAGCGCGACCGTGGCGGAAGTCTATTGCACGACCTGCCATGCCGTGACGAACGCGAACGACCCGCACAAGACGGGTATCCCGTGGACGCCGGGCTCGTTCCCCCTGCAGATCGACGAGGACGGTGGGGCCATCAACATCGAGCGGAGCCCCTCCACCGCCGCGGTGACGGGCACGCAGGCCAGCGGCCCGGCCGGGGGCGACTTTGGTCCGGGCAGCACGTGCATGTGGTGCCACCGCTCGCGCGTCGACGTGACCAACTACCTGACGCCCACGGGCAACGCGATTACGAGCGTGTACTGGGGCCCGCACGAAGGCCCGCAGGCCGACCT
>PLIR01000285.1 GCA_003139415.1 Myxococcales bacterium
ACGCCGCTCGGCAGCTTTTGCAGCGGCGTCGCGGGAACGTAGACGACGATGTTGTAGAGCGGGTCGTGGCCGGCCGGATCGTAGACGGTGCCCGTGATGCTCGTCGTACCGCCGCTGGGGCTAGAGACGTTGCACTGGAGCCCCGCCGGACACGTCACGCCGCCGTCCTGGCCCCCGCTGCCCCCGGAGCTATTGCCGATCACGAACGCGGGGCCGCCGCTGCTGCCGCCGTTGCCGCTGCCGCCGCCGCCGTCGTGTGAGCTGCCGCACGAAGCGACGCTCGCGATGCCCACGAGGAGGAGCAGGAACGCCGCCGGACCGAGGCTGAGAACACGCATGACGACCTCTTATGGGCTGGTACTACGGAGAAGGAAGAGCCACGGGCTCGCTGCCTCCAGAGACTACGCCGAGACGTGGGTGAGCCACGGACACACCTACGCTCGCCCAGCCTGTGGCCCCCCGCCCCAGAAAGGTTACCGCTTTTGACCAACACGCGCCGTGACGAACCCTTGGCCCGGGGCGTGACGGGGCGAGGCCTGGTAACGCCCCTCATCTCCGATCGGGTCGACATCGTGGGCGACGTGCATGGCGAGATCGATGCGCTTCGCGCGCTCCTCGCGAGGCTCGGCTGCGACGTCGAGCGTGCGGAAGTCGAGCGACCGCTCGTCTTCGTGGGCGATCTCGTCGACCGCGGACCGGATAGCGTCGAGGTCGTCTCGCTCGTGCAGCGATTCGTCGAGGCTGGCGTCGCGCAAGCCGTACTCGGCAATCACGAGTTCAACCTGCTTTCGGCCGAGCCGAAGGAAGGCAACGGCTGGTACTTTCCGCGCGAGCCGACCGACGGGTGGTTCGACGGCACGACCCACGTTCCGTTCGTGTCGCGCGAGGCCGCCGATGACGAGCGGCATCGCATCGCAGCCTTTCTCGAGACGCTGCCGGTCGCCCTGGAGTCGCCCGAGTTGCGGGTCGTGCACGCCGCGTGGTCCACCGCGGCGGTCGACGCGGCCCGCCGGGCGCATGATCTCCGCGAATTCATGGCGGCGCAGCCGGTCGAGCTGCCCTCTGTCGATCTCTCGGGGGCGCCGACGCGCATCGAGCTCACCGACCCACGTGTGCCCGTGAAGTTTCACGCCGGGCTCGCGGCCAGACTGCAGGCCGAGCAGAACGGCCAGCCCATCAGGGTGCTCACCTCGGGCCTCGAGCGGCCGATCGCGCCCGGTACGCCCCCCCGCTGGCTCTCGGGCCAATGGCGCCTGCTCGAGCGCGACCCGTGGTGGGAGCATGACGGCGAGGACCGCCCGGTCGTCTTCGGGCACTACTGGCGCCGCCGCGGGTCGGCCCATGTCAAAGGGAAAGTCGACGTGTTCGACGGCATCGCACCGGACGCGTGGTTCGGCGACCGAGGCCAGGCCTTCTGCGTCGACTACAGCGTCGGCTACCGGGTCAAGGCGCGGTACTTTGGTCGGGACCCGCGCGCCGACTGCGGCCTTGCAGCGCTGCGTTGGCCGGAACGCAAGCTCGTCTTCGGCGATTGAGCGACGACCGAAGGCGTCGCTCTCACCACGACATCCCTGGGCTCGAGGTGTTGATGCGCTTGGCGCGCTCGGGCTCGTGCACGAGGCACTGCTGTCCCCCGCGGGCCGCTCGTCCCAGGGAAATCAGGCACCCATCCGCGCCCGTACCGTAGACGACGTCGACGTTCACCTCCCCGACGGCGTCGACCAGGTCGAGCGCCACGAAGGCGCTCTGGGTAATGGGGTCGCTGCCCGAGGGATTGGAGGCATGCGGCGCGGCCGGACCTGCAGAGGCATCGGCCGCTCCAGGGGTGTGCGGCTCGAGGTCGAGGCGTTGGCCCGCGCTCGTCTGGTCCCGCATCTCGCGGTAGAGGTCCGCCATCGCCTGACCGCGCGACCGGATCGACGCGCGCCCTGACCCAAAGACGACCCGATAGCTGCCTTCGGCCGAAGCATCGATATCGACGCCGGCGCATGGCCCGGTCGGCCAGGCGCAATTGGTCACCGTCATCGCGTGCGACGCGCTGAGCCCCACCGTGCCGGCGTCTTGGGCGCCGATGGCAAGGACGGCGTTCAGCCCGGCCGACGACGACGTCGCGGGCGCCCCCGTCGGGGCCGCGGGGGGTGCGTCGCCGGAATAGCGCTGCTCGCAAGCCGAAAGGCCGGCCGAGACGGCAAGGACCGAGGTGGAGACGACGAGGGCGAGGCGGGGGACCATGGAGGCGTGGCGATTCAATCAGACGAGGAGGCGTCCTGGCA
Organism: Myxococcales bacterium; assembly: GCA_003139415.1. GTDB lineage: Bacteria > Myxococcota_A > Polyangia > Polyangiales > Polyangiaceae > Palsa-1150. The sequence continues at coordinate 2,274 of PLIR01000285.1, forward strand.
GGCCTGTTCGTCGTGGGCCCGTTCCCATCGCTACGGCCCCGATCGCCGCGCCGAGGACATCCCGAATTCTCCCCGACGTGACCGGCAGCACTCACCCCTTTTGTACCACGGCGCCTTGACTTCCCTCAGCAAAACCGGGGTAATGACAGAGGGCAGCGAGAAGAGAAACTGTGGGCTCAATGCAAGTGCTGGTCACGGGCGGGGCCGGTTTCATCGGCTCCAACTTCCTCAATCTGTCGGTCCCCCGGTATCGCGATCGGCGCTTCGTCAACGTCGACCACCTCGGCTATGCCGCCAACCTGGCGAACGTCGCCGAGACGGCCAAGAGCCCCAACTACGCCTTCGTCCGCGTCGACATCACCGACGCCGACGCCGTCGACCGGCTGTTCCACGACCACCCGCCCGACCTTGTGGTGCACTTCGCGGCGGAGAGCCACGTGGATCGCAGCATCGTCGGCCCGCGGGCGTTCGTTCGCACGAACATCGAGGGGACGTTCAACCTCCTCGAGGCTTGCCGCAAGTACTGGCCGAAGGGGCGCGGCCTCTTTCACCACGTGAGCACCGACGAGGTCTACGGGAGCCTCGGAGAATCGGGGGCGTTCACGGAAGCGACGCCGTACGATCCGTCGAGCCCCTACTCCGCGTCCAAGGCGGCGAGCGACCACCTCGTCCGCGCCTACGCGCGCACCTACGGCCTTGCCACGAAGATCACGAACTGCTCGAACAACTACGGCCCGTATCAGTTCCCCGAGAAGCTCATTCCGTTGACGATCCTCAACGCCATCGATCGCAAGCCGCTGCCCGTGTACGGAAAGGGTTTGAACGTCCGCGACTGGCTTTACGTCGAAGACCACTGCGAGGCGATCTGGGCCGTCATCGACCATGGCGGCCCCGGGCGGACGTACAACGTGGGCGGCAACAACGAGGTTCGCAACATCGACGTCGTCCGGCAGATTTGCCGGCTGCTCGCCGAAGAGACAGGACAGCGCGAAGACGATTTGCTCGCGCTCATCTCGTACGTCACCGACCGGCCGGGCCACGACCTGCGCTACGCCATCGACGCGACACGGCTGAAGGCCGAGTGCCGGTGGACCCCGCAGGAGACGTTCGAGACGGGATTGCGTCGGACGGTCCGCTGGTACCTCTCGAACAAGGCGTGGGTCGACGAGGTGCGATCGGGCGACTACCGAAAGTGGATCGCGACCAACTACGCCGACAGGACGCAGCCATGATCCGGAAGGGCATCATCCTCGCGGGCGGGTCCGGCACGCGCCTTTATCCGCTGACGATCGCCGTCAGCAAGCAGCTCGTCGCCGTGTACGACAAGCCGCTGATTTACTACCCGCTGACGACGCTGATGCTGGCCGACGTTCGCGACATCCTCGTCATCACGACGCCGCGCGAGCAGCCCCTGTTCCAGGCGCTCCTGCACGATGGGTCGCAGTGGGGGCTGTCGATTCGCTACGCAACCCAACCGAGCCCGGACGGCCTCGCTCAGGCCTTCCTCATCGGTGAAGAGTTCATCGCGGGAGAACCCTGCGCGCTCGTCCTCGGCGACAACATCTTCTACGGGCACGGCATCCAGGGCCTCGTGCGCGAGGCCTCGCAGCGAGAAGATGGCGCGACGGTGTTCGGCTATCCGGTGCGAAACCCCGAGGCCTACGGCGTCGTCGAATTCGACAAGACCGGGCTCGCGGTATCCATCGAAGAGAAGCCCAAGGTCCCAAAGTCGAACCTGGCCGTCGTGGGTCTCTACTTTTACGACCGCGACGTCGTGCGCTTCGCTCGTTCGCTCCGGCCCTCGGCGCGGGGCGAGCTCGAGATCACGGACTTGAACCGCCTCTATCTCCAGGAAGGGCGCCTTCACGTGGAGAAGCTCGGACGAGGCGTCGCCTGGTTCGACGCCGGTACCACCGAATCGCTGCACCAGGCGGGCAATTTCATCCAGACGATCCAGGCCCGGCAAGGGCTCCAGGTCGCGTGCCCCGAAGAGGTCGCGTTTCAGCGAAACTGGATCGACGCTGCCACGCTGCGCCGAATCGCCGAGCCGCTGGCCAAGAACCCGTACGGGCAATACCTGCTCGGCCTGCTCCAGGCCGGAGACTAAGAGAGACGAGAGAGGCGACGCCCGTGAAAGTGACGCGAGCAGATATCCCCGAAGTGTGCGTTATCGATCCGCGCGTCTTCGGGGACCAGCGCGGCTTCTTCCTCGAGACATGGTCGGCGTCCCGGTACGCGGAGGCGGGGATACCCGGCGCGTTCGTGCAAGACAACCTGTCGCGCTCGGCCAAGGGCGTTCTTCGTGGCCTCCACCTGCAGCACCCGATGGGACAGGGCAAGCTGGTCTACGTTCTGCAGGGCGAAGTCTTCGACGTCGCCGTCGACGTTCGCGCCGGGTCGCCGACGTTCGGTCGCTGGGTGGGCTACACGCTGTCGGCGGACAACAAGCGGCAACTCTACATCCCGCCGGGCTTCGCCCACGGCTTCTGCGTCACGTCCGAGTCGGCGCTCTTCGCGTACAAGTGCACGGAGCTCTACCACCCGGAACACGAACTCGGCATCGCCTGGGATGATGCCGACATCGGCATCACGTGGCCCGTGGAGGAGCCCGTCCTGTCGGGCAAAGACCGGGCGTACCCACGCCTGGCAGCGGTGCCGGAGTCGCGGCTCCCACCTCTCGTCCCGTGACCGAAATGCGCGCGCCTCGTCGAGGCGACGCAGAAGACCCACGCGCGCAGCGTGGCTACGCCGTGGCACTTTGGTCAAGAGGCACCCGGCAGGTTGCCGGCCTCTCGTGCCTCGGACATCCCGGGCGCGCTGTCATCGACGAGTTCGGCCGGCAAGCTACTGCTCTGAATCGCCGGAAGGAACGATGTCGTAGGCCTCCAAGGATCCGGGCCCCGAGTCGCTCGGGCAAGACACGACGAACACCGTGCCCCCGAGGTAGACGGGCGCCGTGAAGCGGTAGCCCGAGCCCGCGAGCGTGGCTTGTGCTGCCAGGGCTCCGTCGCTCGCGCGAATGGCGTAAAGCGTGCCGCTTGCCCCTCCCCGCCCGACGTCGACGACGAACGCATGGTCTTCGGTGGACCCAGGCGCGGGGACGGCCACGATCGCGCGTGAGGGGGCGCCCCGAAACGACGTCGTCGCCGCGGGACTCGAGAGGGGCGGAAACTGCCAGGCCGCCTCGAACTGCGGCGTGCCTTCGTCCTCGACGACCTTGAGCGCGAAGACCCCCGCCGCGTTCGTCTGGTCGGGCATGAACGTCGGGACGACGACGGCCGGCGCGCCGGCGATCGTGGTCAGCGCGGGCTGGGTCACGATCGTCCCGGACCACGTCGTGGCGCAGGGGTCGGACGTCGTGCCACACGATTGTACGAGCCGCTGGTGGGCGTAGACAGTGCCCATGCGGTCGTAGTCGACGAGCCAGAGGTGGCCGTCTTTGGTCGGATAGACGAGCACCCTTCGCCCGCTCGGCAGCACCACCGCGATCGGCGAGCTTGCAGCGTCGAGCTGGTCCTGCACGATCCAGCAGCCCCAGACGTCGAGGCCCGCACACGCGCCGGAGGCCGGCAGGATGGGAGATTCGCCCGGCAGGAGCCGCGGGATGAAGAGATCCGTGCAGGTCTCCACGCACGAGGAGGCCAGCGTATCGACCGAGAAGTCCTGACAGGCCGTGGGATCGCACCCCGAGTCCACGTCGAGGCCGGGCCCGGTGCGCAGCATGGTGTTGCCGTAGTCCCCGCGCGACGGATCGAGCTGACCATTGCCGACCGGAAGAACGACGCGGTACGCCCCGCCATCCTCGTCGACCAGCAGGGGGCCGGAGGGGCTCCACATGCCCGCGCCGCAGAGATCGGCCTGCGCTCCGTTTCCGCCTTGAGGGCCGCACGCGACGTCCTGCGCCGTCGGCAGCGATGCAGTGACGGCGGCGTCGGCCCCGGACGCCTTCCACGCGTCGAGATCCACTTCGAAGACCCAGCCGCGGTATGGCTGCAGATCGCGGACGTTGCCGAAGGTGACGTAGACGCGCCCCTGCGTGTCCCCGGGCGGTACGGCGTGCACGAGAGTGCTGCGCGCGATGGCCTGACTGGGCACGAAGCCGAAGTCTCCGAAGGGCCCGGCGACGCTCGCCGTCAGGTCGAACGCGGGGTAGTCGGCGCTGACGGCGTGTGCCGTGACGTCGACGACGGCGACGCGATGGCGCAGCCGGGCCGCGGTGACGAGGAGCGGCGACGTCCCGGCCGCGACCGTGTGGTACGCGACGACGAGCAAGTTGCCGACGGCGACCGGGGTGGCCACGACGAACGCCTGCTCGCCGTCGGGCGCCGGCAGCGTGACCGACCACGCGCTCTGCCCGGCGACAGGGTCCACGGCGGTGACCGTCCCGCTTCCGTCGGCCAGGATGATTCGCGGCGTGCCGTCCTCGTCGACGACCACCGGCGACGCGTACGTGCACCCTGCGGTCTGTACGCCGGGCTGCGCCGTGGACGGAAAGCGACGCACGAGCGCGAAGGGTCCCGCCGTCGTCGAGCCCTCGGTTGTGGCGCCGTCGACGGTGGTGGCGTCGGTCGCCGTGGCGTCGATCGTGCTCGCGTCCGCGCCGGCGTCGGAAGAACCGACTCGGCCCGCTTCGCCACCGCCGACCGGGGCCGTGCTGTCGAGGATGGCGCGCGTCGCAGCGTCGTCCTCGACCGCGGAGGGCGACGCGCTCGTGCACCCGAGCAGGGCGCCGAGCGCGACCCGAGGGCCTCCGGCCAAAAGGGCGATCAGCGCCCTCGGAGCACGTTCACCGGCGAGCCCGACACGACCCGTACGCACTCCGACTTCAACATCGCACGGACCTCCGCGCGTGGGAACCGCGTGGAGACCCGGAGAGGCCTCGGCCCCTCAGAGAGTCTCGAGGTAGGCCTCGAGGTTCAAGAGGTCCGTCGCCGTAAGCGAGGCGATGGACCCATGCTGGGACGTCGAGCACGCACCGAAGCGGTCCGCGATGGTCTGGGCGCAGCCGTCGTGGAGCAACGGCGTACGCCAACCGACGCCGATGAGAGGGGGCACCTGGAACGCGCCGCCGGTCCCCACGTCGAGCGTTTGGTTGTTGGTGAACTTGGACCCGGAGTGGCAGGTGGAGCACCCGGCGGCGCTGCTCTGGAAGATCACCTGGCCCGCAGCAGCGGAGGCGGCGTCGACCCACGTCGGAGCGGGCGGCGGCGGGATGGTTTGCACCCAGCCCGTCAGCGCCGACATCTCGTCGTCGTTGAGGCTCGAGCCCGCCATCCGCACCGTGTAGACGTCGTTGACCAGCGTGGGGAGGTTGGCCTCGTCGCCAGGCCAGTGGTAGGGCGCGGTCCCGGCGATGGTCCCGCGGAGCGAAGGCGTGCGTCGCTGCTCCTCGTTCAGGAGCCACACGTGTCCGTCGTCGCCGCCCTCCGGGTGGCAAGATGCGCAGGCGATCGCCACGCCGGCGTGGGTGTGAAAGATGTCGTGCCCGGTGTCGCAGGACGAGACCGTCGAGAGCGGAATCGAGACGGGGCTCGGGCCACCTCCCTCTCCGGAACCGGCCTCTCCGGAACCGGCGGGAAAGGTCCACAGCGTGGCCGGATCCCGCGTCTGGACGAGGACGTTGCCGGCCAGGTCGAACGCCACCGCGATGGGCACCTGAGTGAAGTCGGAGAAGTTCAGCGCCGTCTGCTCTCCCTGTCCCCCTTGCGAGAGAACGAAGGCCCCGCTTTGCGTGAAGCTGCTGCCGGGGCAAGCGACGGCGACGTTGGAGCCATCCGGCGAGACGGCGACGTCGACCGGCAGGACGCCGTTGAAGGTGCGATTCAGCTGAACGGTCCCGTCGGACCCGAAGATGGTGAGCACGCTCCCCATCGGGCCCGCGCTCGCCGACGACGGCGGAAGGGAGAAGGCGGCAATACCGCCGTCGTCGAAGGCGGCCAAGCCAGCGTCGAGCGGCAGGGCCAGCACGCCCGTCGGCCCGCCGCACCCACCGCCATAGCCCCCGGTGGTGGTCGTGTTGATGGAGGACTGCGAGTGCTCTTGATGGACGCACACCGTGGTCCCGGATGGGCCGGGCACCGTGCGCCACGCGACGTGCGGCGTGAAGGACCCGTCGGGCGCCGGCATCTGGAGGCGGGTCGCGATTGAACCGTTGCTCCCGACATTCAGCAGCTGCGCCGAGCGAAACTCGCTGACGGAGAGCGCGCCCGCGGCCGTCACGAGGACGTCACGCAAGTCGCGCTCGAGCACCCAGCTCGTGGTCGCGACACCTCCGGCCGCGGGAAGGGCCACGAGCTCGCCGGTCGCGCAAGCGACCCAGACGGCGTCGCGCGTCGAATCGTAAGCGACCCCGCGAGGAGCGGGACACACAGAGCGCCGCGTGACGACGGCGCCCGTCGTGGGGTCGATCGTGACGAGCGCGCCGCCCGAACGTAGAGCCACGTGAATCCGACCTGCCGCGTCCTCGGTGAGCCGACCCGGCTCGTCGCCGGCCTGAAGGGCCACCGTGAACGACACCGTCCCCTTCGTCAGGTTGACGATGTAGATGGCGTCGCGGTCGGGATCCGAGATGATCGCCGTCAGTCCGTCTTTGGTGATGAGGATTGTTCCACCGCTGATCGGCGGCGGCGGCGTGCTCGCCGTGCACCCGGGGAATGTAGGTTGCTGGAGCGATCCGCCCACGCACCCCCCCCCGGAGCTGGGGCCGATCTCGTTGGCTACCGATCCCCCATCTTCCGCCATCAAGAGCCCGGACGAGGGCGGGCTCGAGGCGCCGGAGGGGCCGAGCGAGCTGACCTCCACCTTGCAACCCGTAGTCGTCGTGGCCATCGCAAGACTGAACGCCAGCAAGATCCCGACGTTGCGGACACTGGACCCACCCATGATCGCTAGCCTCCCGATGAACGAACCCGCACACGGCGCCGCGCGGCGGTGCTTGCCTCAGCAAGGCTTGCGCCGCGCGACAATCTCTCGAAAATTTGTGGGGCTCGTCCGGTCGACCCATGAAGGCCGCGTCGCGGTCGGCACGCATTGGCACGCCCCCCAAGCGCACCGACCGCGAAAGCCGTCTGTCGGGACTTCTTCTCGGACGAATCGGCGACGCGGACTCGGGNNCGGGACGAGCGCATGCACTCCCGTTAGTTCCCGACGCGTAGTCGGCGAGCGATGAAATCGACGAGACGGTAAGTCCCCCCCGGCTAGCCGCTCCTATCCGCGCGAACGCCGAGAACGAGCTGTGGCCGCGCGCGTACGCGCCGCTTTCTTTGCTGCGGCGCGGCGCACGGGGGCTCCCTTCGTCGGGGAAGCCTTGCGCGAAGCCGCCGAGCGCGCGGCAGGAGACCGCCGAGCGGACGCCGCGCGAGTCTGACTCGACAGCGCCTCGCGAGAGGCGGCCGCACGCCCTTCGCGTTTCAACGCACGGACTATCGCGCTCTTTCGACGAGCGGAGGCCGGCCGACCTGGCTTCGCCCCCTGGGCTTCTCCGAGTTCGCGGACGGCGCTGCGGCGCGTTTTTTCGGACGGCTCGGCTCGGGTGGGCGGCGCCAGCCGAACCCCTGTGCGCCTCGCCTTGGAGAGACCGATCGCGATGGCTTGCCGCGGGGAACGGGCCCCGTGCTTGCGCTCGCGCACATGAAGGATCTCCTCGCGCACGAACGCGCCTGCTTGCGTGGTCGGCGCCTTGCCCTCGGCCTCGGCCGCTCGAGCTCGTTGCCTTGTCCTCTTTTCCGGCATTCCTCGTTCTCCTTGCGAAAGGTCCGCGCCGAGTCACAGCAAGATCCGCGCACGTCGAGGCCCGAGTTCGCCATGGTACGGTGGCGCCCGTTGTCCTCACGCGACGAGAAGCGCTTGCTGGGCGGGGTGGCCATCGTGACGGCTTGCTCCTGGGCGCGGTTCCTGGCGACGGGGTCTCTGAGGGTGGACCAGAACTACCCCCCGCGCTCCATCGGCTACGTCCTGCTCGCCACGCTGGTCGTCGGGTGGGCGCTGGCCGTCCGCGGATGGCGCGGGTTGCTCGCCGATCCTCCCGCGCGACCGCGCCGCGCGGCCTTTGCCGCCCTGGGCATCGCGGCCTTCATGCTGCCGATGCTGAGCAACGATCTCTTCAGCGTCCTGTCGTACGGATCGGCCGCCGCCGCAGGGCACGATGTCTATGCGACGACCGCGTCGCTCCGCGACAGCCCGTTTTACCCCTTCGTTGGCGAGCGCTGGAACCAGACCGCATGCATGTACGGACCGACGACCCTCCTCGCCGCTCTGCCCGCGGGTCTCGCCCGGGGCAACCCGTGGGCAGGCTTGTTCATCCTGCGCTTCGTCTGGTTCGTGCCGCTCGCGCTGACGATGGAGCTCTCCTTCCGGCGCCTTGGCGATCGGCCCTTTTATCACGCGATGGTTTGGCTCAATCCCCTCTGGATCGTCGTCGGCCCCGGTCAGATGCACGCCGATCTCTTGGGCCTCGTCGCCGTGACGCTCGGTATCGCCTTTCACCACGCAGGCAAGCTCCGGGCAAGCTTCGCCATTTACGCGGCGGCGGTCCTCGCCAAGTACTCCTTCGCGCCCGCGGGGCTGTGGTTCTGGTTGTCGGGCGTCCCTCCGACCGCACGACGGCACCTCGCCTCGCGCCTGGCGATGATGGGCGTCGTCTTCGCTGCGGTGGCCGTCGTGCTCTACGCCCCGTTCTGGGCTGGGCCGGCGACCATCACCGGCCCGCTCCGCGACCTCGCCCGGATGAACCCCGGCGGATCGATCACCGAGGTCCTCGGCATCGTCGTGCAGTTTCTCCGTACGGGGTCCGTCACTCCGCCGGACATGGCGGTCCAAGCGGCCGTGGACCTCGATCGCGCCACCAAAGAGTCGTCGTGGCGCATCGTTTCGTGGATCACGCGGATCGTGTTCCTGGTGATCGTGGCCCGCGTCGTCCCGGCGATGGTCCGGAGGCCCGCCGCCGGGCACGATCCCGAGCGCACCCTCGCCCTGGGCACGGGCGTCGTGACCGTGGCCTTGCTGACGATCGCCGGGCACAGATTCCAGAGCTGGTACCTGCCCGCCGCGCTGCCGTTTTTCGGACTCGCGTGCCCGGACGTATGGCGTCGCTGGTGGACGGCGGTGGTCGCGGTCGCCGTCCCCGTCGACTTCGCGTGTGTGCTCGAGAGAAGCTCCGCCGTCTATCCCGCGTGGGGCGCGGTGACGACGGGGGCGCTCGTCGTCGTCTTCGTTCTCTGGTTCAAGGGGCGCTACTTGCGTTTTCCCGACGACGACGGCGCTCCACCAGCAGCCAGAGCGCCGGCAGCACGGTGACCGCGGCGAGCAGGCAGCTCACCTCGCCGACGACGGCGATGAGGCCCAGGCTGCGGATCGCGCGGTTTGCCGAGCCGAGGAGCGCCAGGTACCCGAGGGTCGTCGTGAGGCTGCAGAGCACCACCGCACCGCCGGTCGTGCGAAGCGCTCCCAGGATGTCGCGGCTGCCGTCGGCGCGGTATCTCTGCACGACGTTGACCGCGTAGTCGACGCCGATGCCGAAGGTGATGGGGAGGGCGGCGAAGTTGAGAAAGTTCAGCTTCACGTTTTCTGCATAGAGAAACGCCGCCTCACCCGAGACGCCCACGAGCAGCGCGAACACGACGCTGAGCGCGTGCCAGCCCCCGCCCCGGAACGTGACCGCCACGGCGAGGAGCGTGAGCCCGAACGAGAGGGCGACCGCACGGCGGACGTCGCGTATGACGGCCTGCAAGATGTCCGAGAAGATCACCGCGCGACCCGAGCCGCGCACGACCTTCCCTGAAGGCAGCACCGTCTCGCGGAACGAGTTCGAGTAGCGGAGCAGGTAGTGCAGGTCATTCGAATGGCTCGGCTCGGCCTCGACGACGACGAGACGCCCGCGGGTCCCGTCCTTCTCCGAATACGGTCGCGCGAGAGGTTCGGGGAGATCGCCGATGCCGTAGGGCTCGAGATCGGGCGGCGGGAGGTGGTCCTTGACCTTCGCCCACTCGGCGTCCGTGATGAAGCCTCGGGTGTGCGCGCGCTCGAGGCGCTCGGCCGTCTCGAGGAGCATCGGGATCTTGAGCTGCTGGTCGGTAGCCACCGCGTCCCAGAGCGAGTGGACGGCGACGAAGGGCTTGGCCTTCTCGGGGGCGCGGTCCCAGTCCGCCTGGAGCTTGTCCCGAAGCTCGAGCGCCTCTTGCGGAGTGTCCGTCAGGATCACCATCCCCTCGTGGCCGGCCCCGAGGATCTCGATGACGCGGTCCCAGACGCGGTGCAGCTCCGGGTTGTTGCTCGGGTCGCTCTCGGTCGCCTCGAGGTCGTATTCCATCGGATCGCGGCGCACGTAGAGGACCACGGAGAGCACGCCGGTGACGATCAGCAGCACCCCAGCGCCGAAGAGGGCCGTCGGCGCCTTGGGCACGAGCCACGCGAACGCCTTGCCGTAGCCCATCCCCGAGCGCCGCAGGCGCGCCAGGATCCCCGTCTGCGTCGAGTCGTCGTCGAGCGGCCAACGGCGCTCCGAGAGGAGCAGGAGCGGCGGCACCATCAGGGTCTTGACGACCCAGCAAAGGAGCATCCCGGTCGCCGCGATGATGCCGAAGTGCTTGAACGCGCGGAAATCGGTGACGAGGAGGGACAGGTACGACGCGGCGGCGGCGAGGGCCGCGATCGCGGTGGGCTGCCACGTGCTGCGAACCGCGGAGCGCAGCGCCTCGGGGACGCCGACGCCGCGCCGGCGCTCTTCGAAGTACCGGGACTGGTAGAGGATCCCGACGTTGATCCCGTTGCCCGCGATGATGCTGATGAGAAAGCCCGTCGCGAGGTTCAGGTGGCCGATGAAAATCTGGGTGAAGCCGAGCGTCCAGATCAGGCCCACCGCGATAGTGATCCCCATCACGAAGAGCGCCCGCAAGCGCATGAAATAGAGGAGCACCGCGGCCAGGACGAGCGCCACGCCCTCGACGCCCACGCCGACCAGGTCGTTGCGGATACGGTCGTACTCGATGTAGCCCGTGGCCATGTCGCCGGCGTAACCGATCCGCACGCCGGCGAACGCGGGGTTCGAGGCCTTCGCCGCGGCGACCGCGCCTTCCATCTTGTCGAGCGCGGGGCCCGTCTTGGCGAGGTCGCCGCCAGGGACCGGCGAGCGCACGACGACCACGAGGCCCGTCCCGTCCTTGCGGGCGTAGTAGCCGTCCGAGTGATCGTCCGCGCCCGCCTCGTGCGCCTTCTTCTGGAAGCGATCCTCGATCTGCTGGACGGTGACCGGGGGGCCGTCGTCGTCGAGCAGCGCGCCCGTCTCCTTGGCGACCTCGTAGTCCCAGCGCGCAAAAACGTCGTCGTGCAGCCGCCGCAGCTCGGCGACGCTGAGGAAGAGCCCCGCCCTGGGCTCGAGGAATTGCCGCCCGGCCTGCGTGCCGTCCTCCGCGCTACCCACGATGTCGGGGCCGAGCTGGAGCACGTCGCGCACGACCTCGTCGCCCATCGCGCGCAACACGGTCGCGTCGGGCCCCTCGAGCAAGACGAGCAAGGTCTGCGCGCTGGCGGTGCGCGCCTCGACCCGGTGAAGCTCCTTCACGCTCGGCTGACTGTCGGGAAGGAGGGCGTCGTAGCGCGTGCGGAGCTCGAGCCGGGACGCGAAGAAGCCGAGGACGCACGTCGCCAGCGTGACGCCGAGGATGGGCCACCAAGGTCGCCGTATCTGCAGGTCACTCAGACCGTCGATGAACTCTCTCAGCACTTCGACAACCCGCGCACGTTCCGCGCAGCCAGATAGCCCGCGGCGGCGAGCAGCGCTTGCCGCGCGCCGAGATTGAGGAGCCCCAGGGGACGACCCTGCACGACGAGCTCGTGGTGCCCGCAGACATAGAGCTGCGTCAGCCCCATCGCCCCGACGAGCAGCCACGCGAGCTTGACCCCGACGCGGCCGGGGATCGCCAGCACGAGGGGGATCCCCCACGTCATGTACTGCGTCGAGAACGCCTTTCCGGTGAGCCAAAGGAGCACGAGGGCGGCGAACGCGGCGCACGCGACTCGCTCGGGACCTCGTTCGCCCGAGCGCTGGTCGCGCTGGCCGTCACGCCAGAAGACCCAGGCGAGGCCCGCGAGCGCGGCGATCGAGAGCGGCTCCGACGCCGCGGCGAGCGCGCCCGCCCCGGGGCCGTGCAGGTTGTACGAACCGAACGCGATCG
>PLIR01000278.1 GCA_003139415.1 Myxococcales bacterium
GCGTCCGCGCCCGCGCCCGCGTCCGCGCCTGCGCTCTCGCCCGCGTGAGCCCTACAGCCCCAACCACGCATTCGCAGCAACCGTCTGCGACCCGTGCCGCACCTCGAAGTACAGCATCGACCCCTGCCCATCGTCGCCGACCGTCCCCACACGCTCGCCAGCGCCGACGTCCTGACCGATCTTGACGTCGATCTCGTCGAGGTTCCCGCTGACCGTGTAGTAGTGGTCGCCGTGATCGAGGATGACGATGCGGCCGTACGGGCCGTATCGATCCGCGAAGGCGACGCGGCCCGCGAAGGCCGCGCGCACGACGGTCCCCGCCGCGGCGTGGATCTCGAGGCCGGCCCGGTCGGTGCCATCGCGTTGGGCCGGACGCACGTCCGCGCGGCCCGCGACGGGGAAGAGAAGTCGGCCGCGAGCGGCCGCGAAGCCGCCGGCCGGGACGTCGGGCGCGACCCCTCCCGCCCCGCCGTACACCGCGACGTAGTCGGCGCCGGCGCCGGTCGACGACTGGAACGCGCGGTCGAACTCCGCCTGGCGACGTGCCTCGTCCCTCATCGCCATGCGCGCCGCGTCCATCGCGGTCCGCTGGCTGGCGAGGGCCGAGCGGTCGCGCGTGACGCGCTCGAGGCCTCCCTCGAGTTCGACCGCTCGCGCGCGAAGGCGCGCCTCGTTGCCAAGGTCCGACACGAGCATCCGGCGCGCCCTCTCGACGCGCATGGCGTGGGTCACGAGGGCGTCGAAGCCGCCGCCGACCGGCAAGAGGCCGGCGCGCGTCAGCTTGTAAAACGCGATCCCGCGCGTGACGACCCGCGCGTGCGTGGCGGCGACGTCGCCCCCGAGGCGAGTCAGCTCCAGCTTGTCGGACTGCTCCTCGGAGTCGAGATCGGCCACTCTGCGATCGAGCGCGGCGAGGGCAAGGGCCGGGTCGGTCGAGGGCGGCGCCGCGGGAATTGCCGCGCGTCCTATCGAGCCGAGGGACGCGCCGCCGAGCCCCGCGATGAGCGCGAGGACAGCGCGCTTCACACCGCCACCAAGCGGCGCAGGCTCGCCAGCGAGGCCGCAGCGCCGAGCACGCCGCCCAGCACGACCATCCCGCAAGCCACCTGCCAGGGTAGAAAGCTTGGCTCTACGCCGACGAGCGCGGCGAGCTCGGAGTCGAGGCGGCCGCGGACCATGAGAAAGAGCACCGCGAGCAGCGCGATCGCGCCGACGGCCCCGAGCGCCCCCTGGACGCCGCCCTCGACGACGAAGGGCTTTCGCACGAAGGCGTCCGTCGCGCCCACGAGCTTGAGGACTTCGACCTCCATGCGCCGGCGCTGCAGCACGAGGCGCATCGTCGAGCCGACGACCGCAAGGACGGCGGCGAGCACGACGACCGCGAGGAGGGCCGACGCGGCGACGCCCCCGCGCACCAGGCGCGCGAGCCGCTCGGTCCACGACTGGTACGTCTCGACGTCGTCGACGGCGGGGAGGAGCTTCATCTTGGCGACGGCATCGGTGAGGTCGGCGTCCGGCATGTCGGGCGCCACGTCGAGCTCGAGCGACGCGGGGAACGCGTCGGCGCCGAGGCCCGCCAGGGCGTCGTGGCCGGCGAACTCGCGGCCGAACTCGGCGCGCGCGTCGCCGCTCGAGACGTAGCGAGCCCCCGTGACCCCCGGCACGCGGGTGAGCGCGGCGCGCAGGGCGTCGACGTCGTCCTGGCTGGCGCCCTCTTTGAGGTAGACCGAGGCCCGCCCGGCGTGGGCCCAGCGGTCCTGCGCAGCGCTCAGGTTGGTGACGACGAGCAGCGCCGCGCCGAGGCAGACGAACGCCACGGCGAGGGAGAACACGCTGAGGGCGTGCAGCCGCCACTCGCGCACCATGCCTCGCTTGGCTCTGCGGGTGGTGGTGACCGACAGCATCATCGTTTCCTTCCGTCGTGGCGTCGCGGCGCCGGGATCAGAGCGGCAACCGGTTGTCGTATTCGTCCGAGGCGACGCCGTTGGGCACGTCGATCGCCTTGCCGTCGTCGAGGACGACGACGCGACGCGGGCGGACTTCGAGCAGCGTGCGGTCGTGCGTCGCGAAGACGACCGTGGTGCCGCCCTCGTGGATCTCCTCGAAGAGGCCGAGCACGTCGATGGCGAGCTGCGGATCGAGGTTCCCGGTGGGCTCGTCCGCGAGGATGAGCGCCGGCTCGCCGACGATCGCGCGCGCGACCGCCACGCGCTGCTGTTCGCCGCCCGAGAGGACGGCCGCGAGCGCATCGCCGCGCCCGGAGAGCCCCACGCGCTCGAGCGCCTCGCCCACGCGCGCGCGGATGAGGCGCGGCGGAAGCCCGAGCACCTCGAGCGCGACGGCGACGTTCTCGGAGGCCGTCCACGACGGCACCAGCTTGAAGTCCTGGAACACGATGCCCAGGTTTCGGCGCAAGAAGGGCACCGCGTCGGCCCGCAGGCGCGCGACGTCGCGTCCGAGAAAGAGAATGCGCCCATCGTCGACCGTCTCGGCGCGATAGAGCAGGCGTAGCAGCGTCGACTTGCCCGACCCGCTGGGGCCCGTGACGAACACGAACTCGCCGCGCTCGATGACGAGCGTCATACCGCGCAAGACGGGGGCCCCTTGCTCGTACGACTTGTAGACGTCCTCGAACACGAGGATGGGGCGCTGCGCCGCCTCGCGGGAGAACCGCGCGCCCGCCCCACGAAGCATCGGGCGGAACCGCTCGGCGAGCTCGCTGCGGGGCATTGCTCCCGGGTATCAGCGGGCCACGTCGAGCGACAACTTTTCGGCGACGGGCAGGGCCCCGGGCGACGCAGCGCAGAACGCGACCGCCCGCTCGGCGAGCTCCACGGCCCGGAGGCCGTCCAAGCCGGTCGCCAGGTCCCGCCCCGTCCGGCCGTCGAGCGCGTCGGCCAGGGCAAGCGCCTGCGCGACGAGCGGCTCGTCGGCCGGGATGGGCAGGGGGGCAAGCGCCTGCGCTCGCGCCTTGCCGCGGGCCGTACGAACGAGACGGTGCGCGAGGAGGTCGCCCTCGTAGTGCCACTGGCTCGTCGTCACCGCGACGGAGCGACGCCGCGCGGGCGAGGTTCTGTCGAGGGTGAGCCGTCCAGCGGCGCCGCCGGCGGTCGAGAAGGCGACGTCGGCGAAGTCCTCGCCAGACGAGCCCGACGCGCGGGAGCCGGTGGCACCTCGCACGGCGACGCCCCCGCCCGCAAGGTACGCCGCGAGATCGAGGTCATGCACCCCCACGTTGACCAGCACACCGTGACCGCACGGCCTGGAGGGACCGAGGCGCTCGAACTCGATGGCCCGGACGTCGTCGCCCCGAACGAGGTTGGCCAGCGCGCGGACCACGGGATTGAACCGCTCGGAATGGCCCACGAAGAGGCGCGCTCCGGCCCGGGCGGCGGCGATGACCGCACGGGCCTCGTCGGACGTGGCGCACAGCGGCTTCTCGACGAGAGCGTGCCTGCCCGCGGCGAGCACGCGCCCGGCGACCTCCGCGTGCGACGCGATGGGCGTCGCGACGACGAGCACCTCGGCGCACGCGACCGCTTCGTCTTCGGACCCGAAGCGTGGCGCCGCAGCGGGCGTCGGCGCGTCGGGGCGCACGTCGTAGGTGACGACCACCTCGAACCGCTGCTCGAGTCCGAGCAGCACCCGCAGATGCCGTAGTCCCATGACCCCGAGGCCAACGACGGCGACCTTGTGCCTCTTTTTCACGAGGGTGTCTCTCATGCCACGCCTTGCCCCGCAACGGCGAGCCCAAAGCGCGGCCAAACGTCCTTCCGCTGACAGCTAGCCGCGTCGTACCCTCGGGTAGACTCCGCTCTGTGCGCGGCCTGCCGGGGCTGTCAGAAGCGCGCTCAGCTCCGGAAGCCGAGGCCCCGGGACGAAGCCGTAGGCGTGGTGCAGGAAGTGGAACGTGATGGCGTTGAGATTGTTCCGCCCGATGAGCACGATCCACGCGGCGCGAAGCCAGGCGGGCACCGCGACCGCGCCGAAATCTCGATAGACCGACGCCCGGTGCAAGACGTGGGTGAACACGAACCAGCTGACGCCGTTGCCGGCGCGCACGACGAGGTTGTAGAGCAAGAACTGCTGCCAGGTGCACACGCACGCGAGGCCGATCCACGCGGCGAAGTGCAGCGTCAGGTCGAAGGCCAGCCGGCGATCGACGCCGTTCGCCCGGACGTACCGGACGACCGCCTGCTCGGGTTGCGTCAGGCAATGAAGGACTGCAACGGGGATGCTGGCGCGCATGATCCAGAGGTCGGGGTCGCGCTCCGTCCCTTCGTAGCCGTGGTGCAGCCTGTGGTTATGGGCCAGCTGCGTGTAGCCAAGCTGCAAGGGGCCGCTCACCGAGAACACCCGCCGAAGAACGTCCCAGGCGCGGTGGTCGCGTTGCCTGCGGTGCATCTCTTCGTGGGTCATGTCGAAGTAGCGAATGAAGACGAAGAGCCCGAACGTCGCGAAGACGTACGGGGAGACGACCCCGCGAACGTAAAGCGCGAAAGTGCCGTAGAAGACGAGCCAGTACGCGAACGCGGCCAGCGCGATCGGGCGTCGCGAACCCTGCGGGAAGCCGGCCGAGATCGTGGCGGGCGCCGGCGCCCAGGGCACCGCGGCTGCACCGCCCTCGTGCACCGTCAGGCCTCTCTCGAACGCTTCGGCAGCCAGCGTCATACGCATAGCCTCCTACAGACGCCGAACAGCGCTACCACGGTAGGCCCACCTACCGCAACGCCCTCTAGTGAGTGCTCCGCAGCCGAGTGCACCGCCGTCGAGATGCGATCAGGGTTTGCTGTCATCCTGAGCGAAGCGAAGGACCCCGTGCGAACCGCGATTTCTGTGGGGTCCTTCGGCCTTTGGCCTCAGGATGACAGGCGGAAGAGCGCTTTACCCTGCCCTAATGACCGATGCCGAACGAGAATGGGTAGGTCGCCTGAGACGGGCCGTCGCTAGCGGGAAAGCGCCACGTGCGGACCTGGCGCAAGACGCACCCTTCGACGCGCTGGTTTCGGATCGTCGTTCCCGCGAGGTTGGCGCTGGTGACGGAGCCCGTCGGGTCGATGGTCCAGGCCACCGTGACGCCGCCGCGCAAGGTCGGGTCCTTCTCGGCCTCCATTTCGTAGCAAGCGCGAAGGGCGCCCTGATGCGCCATGACCACGCGGCGGATCTGCTCGGCGCTGAGGCCCCCGTGCGCGGCGCCGCCGCCCGATGCCGCCGTCAATCCGTGCTCTCCGGGGCCGCTGCCCGCGCCATTGCCTCCGCCCGTCCCGGTGCCGTTGCCCCCGGAGCCGAACCCACCGCTGCCACGTCCACCAGCGCCGCCCGTGCCGCTGCCGAAGCCCCCTCCGGAGCCGGGACCCCAGCCCGTGTTGAGCGTGCCGGAGCCGAACATCACCCCGGCGCCGGTGCCTCCACCCCCGCCGCCGCTGCCGTGGAGCCCCGTGCCGGGACCGCTGCCGAGGACGACGTTGGCCGAGTTGAGGCCGCCGAGCGCGTCGGCGACGGTCGCGATCTGGTTGAGCGTACTGCGGATGTCCTTGCCGGTGTCGGCCAGCGCTTCGCTCAGGCCGCCGTAGTTGGTCACCGGCTTGATCTCGCCGGGCAGCTCGGAGTGATCCTCTTTGCCGTTTAGCCCGGCCTTTCCTTCTTTGCCCTGGATCTTCTGGCCACCGCCCTGTTTCTTCGGGTCCTTGGCGCCCGGGTCCTTCACGCCCGAGCCACCGCCGGATTTGTTGTCGTGTGCTTCGGGGGGGAGCATCTCGGGGAGCACGCGTTTCAGGCCGAAGCGCGCGGCGTAGTCCTCCGGGCTGACGAGCTCCGGGGGCAGGCGGTAGTCGTCCGGCGTCCAGTTGACGATGAGCAGGCCGATGAGGCCCAGGTGAAGGACGAGGCTCGAGAACAGCGAGAGGCCGGCGAGCGGGTCGCGCGTGAGGGCCCGCCAGAGCGCGACGAATGGCGCCACCCACGGGGACCGCCGCCTGGGCCGCAGCGATACGGCCGGCGTCGTGAACTGGAAGAAGACGGAGAAGAGCCCGTACTGGATCAAGCCGTAGTCGCCGGGCAGGACGGGGATCCCAGCGCCCGTTCGCGCGAGCGCGGAGACGTCTTCCTCACGTCCGCGCAGCATCAGCGAGCCGCTGAGGGCCCCGCGGGGGTCGAGCTCCCAGCCGCCGCCGACAGCGCGCAGCGGGGCGGGAGAGGCCTCCAGGCCGTCCGGCATCGTCGCGAGGGCGCCCGGGGCGTCGCCGAGAACGCAGTCCTGCCCGCGATCGAGCAGCCGGATGCCGACGATGGTCGTCCCCCACGCCGCGGCGACGCGCAGCACCTGCGACGGAGGATGAAGCTGCGCGGAAGCCGTCAAAAGCTCGACTCCTTGCGAGTCTCCGACATCTCGCGCAAGAAGCTGCGATGGCCGAGCTCCTCGGCGGCAAACTCCGCGCGCACGCGCCGCAAGAAGTACACGAGCTGCGGCGTCTTGAGGCGGCCTTCGATGTCGAGCTCCGTGAACTTGAAGACGTGGGCGCCGCCGTCGGTCGCGGCCGCGTAGACGACCCCCGCGTCGGCGGGCGCATTGGGCGCGGCGGTCGCGACGGGCGCAGGCACGGACCCGGCGCGGGTCGCGAAGGCACCTGCATCGACTGCGGCCGACGCTTTGCGCGGCTTGGCCTGCTGCGCCCGGGCGCTGTCTCCGAGGCCGACGATCACCAGCCACGCGGAGCCGACGATCCCGCATGCCGCCCAGCGAGCCCACGACGCGGAGTGCAGAGGGCCCCTCATCGACAGGAATTCTACATCACTTCTTGGTCGAACCAGTCGGCGCACCCGCGTGTGTCGGGCTCGCCGTGGGGGCCGGTGCTGGAGGAGGGGCGTTGGCCACGGCAGCCGACACGAAGCGCTCGGCCTCGGGGCGCAGCGGATCGTCGCCGGCGGCGTCGGACAGGAATCGCTTGAAGAGCGGGGCCGCGTCGGCGGGCCTCTTGAGGAAGTCGGCGAGCAGGACGCCCAGGTTGAATTCGGCGTTCGTCTCGTGCGGATCCGCCGCGAGGACCTTCTCGAGCACCTGACGGGCCTCTTCGAGCTTCTTCGGGTGCTCGGCGTCGCCCCCGCCCCGCAGGGCCGCGGCGAGGCCCACGAGACCCTGCGTGTCTTCGGGGGCCACGTGGAGCAGCTCTCGATACTGCTCCTCGGCCTTCGCGTAGGCGCCCGCGCGCAGCAAGACGACGCCCATGTTCAGGCGCGACGTGGTGTCGTGCGGGTCGGCTTGCGCGGCCTTTCGAAACTCGGCAAACGCCTCGGCGTCGTCGCCGTTCGCGAGGTCGATGAGGCCCGTCGCGCGGTGGGCGACGGCGCTGTTCGGGCTGACGTCGATCGCCTGCTTGGCGAGCAGCGCCGCGGCCTCCTTCTCGCCCTTCGCCAGGTGCGACAACGAAAGCTCGGCGAGCGCCGACGCGTCCGACGGTTTGCGCACCAGCACCTCGCGCGCCTGCTCGATGGCCTTGTCGATCTGGCCGCTGTCGCGCAGCGTCGCCACGTAAAGGAGGCGCGCGTCGACGTCGTTCGGTTGATCGTGGACGAAGTCGGCCAGACCTTCGGCCGCGAGCCGCTGCTCGCCGCGTCGCCGCCGGACCTCGGCGAGGGCCACGGCGATCCCTTGTACCCCGGGCGACGTCTTCGCCGCGAGCGCGAGCTGCTCTTCGGCCCCGGCGAGGTCTCCGGTGCTGGCCAGCACCGCGCCGAGGTCGTAGCGCGCCTCCCAGAGGTTCGGGTCCAGCTGCAGCGCCTCCCTCAGGAGATCGGCGGCGCGATCGCGCTGACCGTCCTTCGCGGCCTGCACCCCCTGGACCATCTTGCTCGCGGCCACCGGGTTGGCCGGGGGCAGCTGCACCGTGGCCGCCGTCTTGGGCGCGGCCGTCCTCTCCGCGCCGCCGCAGGCCGCGAGCGGCGCGACGAGGCAAACGATCAGGGCGTGACGCGCGCCGCTCATTTCTTCCCCGCCGGACCCGGCGACGGCGAAGAGGCGACCACCGCCCGCGTCGGAGCCTCGATGAGCGGCGGCAAGGGCAGCGGCGCCGTCGACCGGACCTCGAAGCCCGTCTCCTTGAACGGCGGATAGAGCTCGCTGTTCAGGCGGCCGAGGGCGTCGCGCATCTTGGCTGTCCACTGGTTGTAGATGCCCAGCTTGTTCGCCTCCTTCCAGCCGTTCTCGTACGCGTCGAGGCTGCGCTCCTCCATCGGCACCGCGAACTCTTCGATCTGCGACTGGTAGTCGGCCTTCTGGTCTTCGGTCTTCACCTCGGCCGGAGGCGGCGAGTCGCGCAGCGACTTGGCGAAGGCCTCGTACATGTGGCCGATCTGGTAGAGGGCCGCAGTCGTCCACTCCGCGACCCCCATCGAGACGCAGTCGAGCAGGATCTTCGCCGCCTGCTTGAGAAGGTCGGTCTTCTGCTTCAAGCGCGCCTTGAGCTGTTTGACGTCGCCCTGGATCTGGATGCGCTCGAAGCTCGCGAGGACGCGCTCGCCCTGCATGTAGCGGGCGTGCGCCGCCGCGTACTTTCCGTCGGGCCCGAGCTCGCGCCCCGCGTGCTTGCCGCCGAGGCTCACCGCGTCCTTGAGCGACGCCTCCGCCCCGCGGTCGTCGCCGATCGTGATCTGCGCCTGCGCGAGGAGGACGAGGGCTTGGGCCCGGTGGTCGAGGTTCTTCGCGCGCGGCAGGTAGCGCTTGTAGACATCGGCGGCGTCCTTGGCGTGCCCCGCGTTGAGATCCGCGCGTCCCATCAAGAAGACGACGTCGTCCGCCTCGGGCGCCGTGCCGTAAGCCGCGATGAACCGGTTGCCGTCCTGCACGGCCTTCGTGTTCTCGCCCGTGGCCTCGCGAAGGACGACGGCGTTGTAGGCGGCGTCCCTCTCGTGATCGAACTTCGCGTAGTTCGGGTGGTCGCGGTCGCCGAGCGCCGCCATCTGCTCGGCGACGTCCGCCGCCTCGCCGAAGAGGCCCATGGCCTGCAGCGTCGTCGCCGCGATCCACGCGCCCGTCGGCGACTCGGCCCGGTCGCGGTACTGCGGGCCCATCGCGAGCTGCGCGGCCTCTTCGAGCGTCTTGGCGTCGCCGGCGAGCTTGGCCTCTTGTTCGGCGTTCACGCAGGCCTGCGCGGCGCGCGTGTCCTTGGGAAACTCCTTGGCGGCGCGCAGATATGCCGCGGCGGCGGCCGCGTGATCGCCGGCCGCGCCCGACTGCTCGCCGTGCTTGAACACCGCGACCACGATGAGACCGTCGAGTCGCTCCTGCTGCTTGGGCGCGCTGAAGCTCGGCAGGGCCTTCAGCCGGCGCGCCCACGTCTCGATGTTCTCGTAGTTCTTCGCCCGGCTGAACGACTCGAGGATGCTGTCGCCGGCGTCGCGCGACTGCTCGCTGTTCGGGAACTTCTCGAGGAGCATGCCCCAGATCTTAACGGCCGAGTCGTAGTTGCTCGTGTCGAAGTAGTAGCGGCCCTGCCGGTAGAACATCGCCGGCAGCTCCGGGTCCCTGGGATAGAACTGCGCGTAGAGATCGAGCGCCTCGGCGTACTCGTCGGCGGCGCGCGCGAACGACTCGGACGCCTTCGAGCCCTCGCCTCCACCCTTGCCGGACTCCGCGGAGGCCTTCACCTCCATCTCGCGCGAGAGGGCGACGAGCGCGTTGTAGAGCGCGTCGTGGCGCATGGCGGCCAGGTTGCCCGTCGTCTCGGTCGAGGGGATCGCGCGCGCCGCGGCCATGTAGTGCGCGGCGGCGTCGGTGTTCTTGCCGAGACGGAAGAACTGGATCTCGCCGAGGTCGAACTCGACCTCGTACGCCTTGGGCTCCTGCGCGAACTTCGACAGGTACGCCTCGTAGAGGCCGGCGGCGCCCTCGAACTCGGCGCGGCTCGTCTTGTCTTTCTGCGCGCGCGCGTGCAGCGAGATCGCGTCCTCGCGAAGATCCCGCTCGATGGCCGCCGTCGTCGCCGCGATGGTCGCCGGGTCGCCCTGCGTGCGCGACCATGGCCCCCCCGCCGTGTACTGCGCCAGCGCGAGCTCGAACGTCGCCCGCAGCCCCGCCCAGTCCTCGAGCGACGCATAGCCGCTGGCGATCTGCAGCACCCACTGCCCGGCGTCGTGGCTCGTCGGCTCGAGCTTGAGGAGCAGCTTGTAGGCCTCGATGCCGCGCTCGTAGTGCGACTGGTCGTAGTACTGCGCCGCGAGCGCGCGGACGATCTTGCCGCTGTACCTCTCGCCGCCGATCTTGGTGAGAAAATTGTAGAGGTCCTGCGCGGTGTTCTTCTCGTCCTCCGTGAAGACTTCGACGATGTACCGGAGCGCCTCGCCTTGAAGCTCGTCGAGCTGCTTGCGCTGGGCGGCGCTCGTGCGGCTCGCGGGCGCCGATCCCGCGTCGGTCGCCTCGAAGACACCCACGAACCGCCGCGCCGCTTCGTCGTTGTTGCCGAGCCGCCAGTGGCACCATGCGCTCTTGAAGAGCGCGAGGCCGTAGAGCGCAGGGTCGATCTCGGCCTTGGCCGCGAGCACCTGCTCGTACTCGGAGAGGGCGCCGGCGTAATCGTACTTGCCGTTGAAGATCGCCTCCGCCTTCGCCATGTGCGCGTCGGGGACGAAGCGGCTGTGCGGGTAGTCGCGAAGGATGCGCTCGAACCGCTCGCGCGCTTCGTCCTCCTTGCCCTGCTCGGACGCGAGGAACCCGTCGACGTAGAGCGCCAGGTCGTACTCTCCGAACCAGGGGTAGTCGCGTAGGACCCGCGCGAAGAGCTCGCGCGACGTCCGATAGTCGAGCTCGGGCGCGGGCCCTCGTTGGTCGATGGGCTTCTTCTCCCAGGCCTGGAACGACGTCACGAAGCCTTCGCGGGCGTTCTCCCACTGCAGTTCGCCAAGGCGCACGAGCGCCTCCGGCATCTCGCGGGCTTCGCGGGGGGTCTCGGCGACGAACGTGGTCAAGAGCGCGATCGCCTCGGCGCGCAGCGCCTTTTCGCGGGCCACGTCCGCGTCGACCCGGGCGTCGAGCCGAGCCTGAAGGCGCACGCGCAAGGCTTCCGGCAGCTTGGGCCCACGGATGGCCGGCTGGCCGTTGCCCTCACCTTCTCGTACCCCCGCGCTGGCGCGCCCGCCGGGCCCGCCCCGACCCGGGCTGCCTACACGGCCGGTATCGGAGACGTTCCGCTCGGCCGCCGGACGGATGTCGGTCGCGTAAGCGGCCGTGACCCATGGCGTTGTGGCGAGGGGCGCCGAGAGTGCCAAAAGCCAGATGCGCTGGATGGCTCGCTTCATGGCCGGTTTCGGATCCAATCCCAGCGGACGACGCGGACATGGGGCAAGGGCCTCTTGCCGTTGGCGACAGGCGTGCCGCGTAGAGATGCGAAGATTCAACTCTACGAGCGATCCGAGACGCCGTATATCCTGTATTGGGAGCCTGACGGCGATTCGGTCGTTGCTCGAGAAGTATCCTCCCACCATACTGGGACCTTACTAGGGGGCTCGCGTGCGCCACTACGGCGAAGCGCGGCGAGGCAATCAAACTGCACAAGATTCGCAGGAGACATCAGATGCGTGCGCGTAGCGTGGGCCGCTTGTCCTTGATCCTCGCGGTGGCCGCGCTCGCGGTCCTACTCGCGTCAGCCTGTGGAGGGGCCGGCTCGGGCACGGCAAGCGGGACCCTCGACGGGTCCACGTCGTTCGACGGAACGACGGGCTTCGTCTCGCCAAAGGGCGACGGCTCCACGTCGACGGGCAGCAACTGCGTCCCCACGACGTGCAACGCGCTGGGCTTCACCTGCGGCATGAACTCGGACGGGTGCGGGAACCTCATCTCGTGCGGCTCGTGCACGGCGCCGGATTCCTGCGGCGTCGGGGGCTTCAGCAAGTGTGGCAACCCCACGATCGGGCCCGACGGCGGGATGCTCACCTGCACGCCCAAGACGTGCGGAGACCTTGGCTACACCTGCGGCGAGAACTCCGACGGCTGCGGCAACATGATCTCCTGCGGCTCGTGCGCCACGGGCTACTGCGGGGGCGGCGGCTTCAGCCAGTGCGGCACCGGACCGGATGCGTCTGCGGACGCGGGACCGCTCTGTACGCCGATCACCTGTGCGTCCCTCGACAACACTTGTGGGGAGCAGGGCGACGGATGCGGTGGACTCGTCGGACCGTGCGGGACGGGCGCGTGCTCACTCCCGCAGACGTGCGGCGGCGGCGGCGTCTTCAACCAGTGTGGCGGCAACTACAACGCCGACGGCGGGGCGATCCTCCCCGACGGCGGCGCCGGCACGTGCACGGCGATCACGTGCGCGGATCTGGCCGCTCAGGGCGCCACCAGCACCTGTGGACAACAGGGCGACGGATGCGGTGGGCTGGTCGGCCCCTGCGGAACGCAGACGACCTGCACGGCGCCCGCCTACTGCGGCGGCGGCGGCTACAACCAGTGCGGCCTCGGCCCCGCCGGCAGCGCCGACGGTGGTCTCGCCTCGTGCACGCCGGTCACCTGCACGACGCTCGCGGCCAAGGGCATCACCAACACGTGCGGCGCGCAGAGCGACGGCTGTGGGGGTCTCGTCGGTCCGTGCGGCACCAAGACGACGTGTACCTCCCCCGCCTATTGCGGCGGCGGCGGGTTCAACCAGTGCGGAGGCGACGATCACATCGGCCCCGACGGAGGCGTCATCTGCCAGCCGCTCACGTGCGCGAGCACGCAGTACTCCGGCTACAACTGCGGGCAAGCGAGCGACGGCTGCGGCAGCCTCACGGCGCCGTGCGGCACGCTCGGCGGCGGGTGCACCGCGCCCGAGTACTGCGGCGGCGGCGGCGCATACAAGTGCGGCGGCAACGTGGGCGCCGACGGCGGCGCGATCTCGTCGTGCGTCCCGGCCACTTGCGCGAGCAAGGGCTACAACTGCGGCATGGCCGGCGACGGCTGCGGTGGCACGATCGGGCCGTGCGGCGGCACGTGTCCCACCGGCGAAGTGTGCGGCGGCAGCGGCAACGCGAACGTCTGCGGGAGCAGCACGCCCTGCACGAACACGTACTGCGAGCACCAGGTCGCGTGCGACGGCGGCACAACGACCAGCATCACGGGCACCGTATACGCCGGCATCCAGGTGGGTGGACAGACGGCTTGGAATACCGGCTCACCCGATCCGGTCCCGGGCGTCCTCGTCTTCATCCCGACGACGGCGCTGACGTCGTTCGACTCGAATCCGAACTTGCCCCAGATCTCGTGCAGCCAGTGCGGTGCCGACGTATCCGGCACTCCCCTCGTGTCAACCACGACGAACTACGACGGAACGTTCACCCTGCCGAACGTCCCCGTGGGGATCTCGTTCCCCCTCGTCATCCAGCTCGGCAAGTGGCGGCGCGAGTTCACGATCAACGCCATTCCCGCCGCGAGCGCGTGCACGACGGTGACGGCCAGCGAGCAATCCGACGCGGGGGCCGTGGCGGGCGCCTTCAACATGCCGTCGGTCGAAGCCGAGGGCAACATCCCGCTGACCGCGATTTCGACCGGCAACTGGGATCCGATCGAGTGCGTGCTCCTCAAGATGGGNNTGCTCCCCT
Organism: Myxococcales bacterium; assembly: GCA_003139415.1. GTDB lineage: Bacteria > Myxococcota_A > Polyangia > Polyangiales > Polyangiaceae > Palsa-1150. Next base: position 13,570 of record PLIR01000278.1, read on the forward strand.
GCTGGGGCGACGAGTTCAACGGCGCACGCAGCGCGGGAGAGCTCGCCAACATCATCAACTACGGCACCGCGGGCGGCCACTTCTTCGCCACCCACTACAGCTACATCTGGCTGCACAACAACGGGGCCTACAACGGCGTCGCCAACTGGGGCATCGGCGACGACACCAACTTGGGCGAGACAGCGTTCACGGGCACCGTGAGCCAGTCAGTGCCGCCCCCCACGCCGACGCCGCCGGGCACCTTCGTCGAGTGGCTCAACTACGTCAAAGCACTCAACACGAACACGACGCCTCCGACGGCGCCGCCGAGCCCGGCTTATGTGACGATCCAGCAGGGGCGGCACGATGTCGACAGCGTGACCGCGTCGTCCACGGCGTGGATCACGTCCCCGAGCGACCCGAACAACGGCACCGGCGAGATGCTGCTGCATTTCACCTTCAACACGCCGGTTGGGCAGGCGACGCAGTGCGGGCACGGGATCTTCAGCGACTTCCACGTCACTGTCCCGGGGGCGCTGGCCCCGGCCCAGACGACCTTCCCGAACGAGTGCACGGCCGGCCTCATGACGTCGCAGGAGCGGATCCTCGAGTACATGATCTGGGACTTGTCGTCGTGCGTCCCGAACACGACGTCCACGTGCTCGCCCAAGAGCTGCACGGAGCAAGGTTTCAACTGCGGGCCCGCCAGCGACACCTGCGGCAACCTGATCGACGGCGGCTGCGGCAACACGTGCAGCGGCGGTCAGCTGTGCGGCGGCGGCGGTACGGCCAACCAGTGCGGGTTGCCCGACGGCGGCGCGTGCACGAAGCTCACGTGCGCGGGCCAGGGCGGCTACTGCGGCTCGACGGGCGACGGGTGCGGCGGGACGCTCTCCTGCGGCACGTGCACGACCCCGGGACAGACGTGCGGCGGCGGGGGCACGCCAGGCGTGTGCGGCGCGCCGGATGCCGGTTGCCAACCGCAGACGTGCTTGCAGCAGGGCATCTACTGCGGGCCCGCGAGCGATGGGTGCGGCAACGCCATCACCGCGGGGTGCGGCACCTGCACGACCCCGCAGACGTGCGGCGGCGGAGGCATCCCAGGGGTCTGCGGCTCACCCGACGCCGGCGCCTGCACGCCGCTCACCTGCGCCGAGCAAAACATCGCCTGCGGCTCCGCGGGTGACGGATGCGGAAACGTCATCGTCGGCGGGTGCGGCACTTGTCCGACCGGACAGGTTTGCGGTGGCGGCGGCGTCCCGAGCCAGTGCGCGCCGCTGCCGGACGCGGGCGTCCAGGGCTGCGTCCCCGAGACATGCCAGCAGCAGAGCATCCAGTGCGGCCCGGCGGGCGACGGATGCGGAAACGTCATCACCTCTTGCGGCACCTGCACTGCACCGCAAGTCTGCGGCGGTTGCGGCATGCCTGGGGTGTGCTGCGGCACGTCGAGCTGCGTTCCGGAGTCCTGCGCGCAGCAGAGCATCTCCTGCGGCCCAGCCGGCGATGGATGCGGAAACCTGATCCAGTGCGGCGAGTGCGATAGCGGCACCTGCGGCGGGGGCGGGATCAACGGCCAGTGCGGAGGCGGCTCGATGTGCGTGCCTGCCACCTGCGCACAGCAGGGCATCAGCTGCGGCCCGGCGGGCGACGGATGNNAGATGCGCGCGCGCAACTTGGGGCGCTTGATGTACGTCGTGGCCGCTCTTTGCGGCATCTTCGCGGTCGCCTGCGGAGGCGCGGGAGGGGGCAACGACACGGGGAACCTCGACGGCTCGGTCCAGAACGACGGATCGCTGACGGGCTTCACGTCGAGGAACGGAGACGGCAGCGGGGGATCGGGGAGCACGTGCGTCCCCAAGACATGCGCGGACACCGGCTTCACCTGCGGGCAGAACGCCGACGGGTGCGGCAACCTCGTCTCGTGCGGAACCTGCAGCACGCCCGACTTCTGCGGCGGCGGCGGCTTCAGCAAGTGCGGCAACCCGAACTTGACGGCCGACGGGGGCTTGCCCGTTTGCACGCCCAAGACGTGCACGGACTACCCGGCGGGCACCTGCGGCGTGCAGAGCGACGGGTGTGGCGGCGTGACGGCGACGTGCGGTGTCAGCGACGCCGCGCTCTGTCCCGCGGGCGACTTCTGCGGCGGCGGCGGCCCCAGCCTCTGCGGGACCGGCGTGTCCGAGGACGCGGGCGACGCGGGTGACGCGGGCGTATGCGTGCCGGCCACGTGCTCGACGCTCCCGGCGGGCACCTGCGGGCAGCAAAGCGACGGCTGCGGCGGGCTCACGGCCAACTGCACGACGTGCGTGAATCCCCAGTTCTGCGGCGGCGGCGCCGACCGC
>PLIR01000005.1 GCA_003139415.1 Myxococcales bacterium
CAGCGCCGCGCCGTAACCCGCGGCGACGAGCACCTCGGGCAGCGAGATGATCGCCTTGCGCACGTTGTCGATGCGCATGTCGCGCTTGGGCTCTTTCGGCTCCGCCTTCTTCTTTCCGCGCCCGTTCTTCTTCTCGTTCTCGATGATTTCCATGTGGTTCTTTCCGACGCGAGGAGCGCGCCTGCGCCCAACTTGCGGGCTCAGCACTGTCTTTAGGCACACGAGGCTCAGCTGTAAAGAGCCACGGTTACAAAAAAGCCATTACAAATGGAAAGCCATTGAAATTTCTGAGCCACTAAAATCAATGAGCCATACAATAACTTCGTGATATCATAGTGTTGTGCATCTAATATGTGCCTGGAATCGCATCCTCGGGGTCGGCGTGACCCGCTGGCTCAGCCAGTCCGGGGCAGCGGGAAGCCTACTCCTGGCAGATCAGGATGCTGGTCCCCAGGCAGGAGCAGCCAAGGAGACGGGTGCAGCCCGTGGCTGCGGGGCTTCACAGCACGTCGTGCCGCCGTCACCCGTTCCACTGATAGATCCACGAGCCCATGTCCGGCGTGCAGGTCATGGGGCCGGCGTCGACGATCCTCCACGATGGTCGACGTTGAGCGTGTTCCCTCTCTCAACAGAGGTACGGGATGCGCCGGCCGGCTCTCTCGATGGCCTACGGGCCATCACGGAGTTCAGTGTCGTCAGCCGCTTCGCGCTGGCGGCTGACCACGCCGGCCTTTCGGTCCCCGATGAAGGGCAGTTGTTTCGTATGGGCGATGCCTTCATGCGAGCGACTGGAACCTTGACTCCGGCGACCGTCAAGTTGTCGCTTCGATTGGATGGGCACCACGTTCCCCGCGGCCCGCTCACGTCGCTTCCGCCGAACATCGCGCGCGCGGCGGCGTTCACCAGCTCCGCGTCGGCGACTTTGGACACGCTGGTCTCGAACGGAGGGCTTCCGAACGCGAACGAGCACGAACGGACGTCGACTGGCGTCTCGTCCAACCGTGTACTCGACTGCGTGCGGCGGCGCGAAGGCTCTCACTCGTGGCGATGTGTGCGCCGCTGAAGATGGACCTCCCCCAGCGCCCGGCGTAAGTTCGGCACATGGTGGAGCTCGCCCGCATTCGCATCAAGGGGTTCCGACGTCTTCTCGACGTGGACCTCGAGCTGCGTCCACTTCAAATGGTCATCGGCGTCAACGGATCCGGCAAGACCTCTCTGCTCGACGCCGTCGCTGTGCTGGCAGCCGCGGCTCGTGGTCAGATGGCCAGAAAGCTGTCGGAATCGGGGGGCATCACGGACGTGCTCACGCGCGACCGGGCTACCGCTCTTGAGCTCGAAGCAACCGCGACGGAGACGTCATCGCCGCCGATCACGTTCGCGCTCACGATCGAGCAAAAGGGACAGGGCTACTGGATCAAGCGCGAGTCGTTGTCCGAGGATCGGGGCCAGCAAACTCCGTTCAAGTACATCGACTCGCGCGACGGCCAAGGACGCTACTTTGACGTAGAAGAGAAGAACCTCGTGGCGCTCAAGGGGGTCTCCTACGATCCACGGGAACCACTCCTCTGCGCGATCCCGCGAATGTTCCCCGCGGCCGAGCGCTTTCGGAGTGCCCTTGCGTCCACCACCTTCTACGGAGCCTTGGACGTCGCTCCGCGTTCGCCGATCCGCATGCCACAGCCTCTCCAAGCCGCAGACCTTCCCGGGCCTCGTGGAGAGGATCTCGTTTCCTGCTTGTACGGACTGCGCGAATCCGAGCCTGATCGATTCGAGGTTCTTCAAGACTCTCTCCGTGCCGGCTTCCCGGACTTCGAGAAGCTGGCGTTTCCCCCTGCAGCGGCCGGTGTCCTCTCAATGACTTGGAAGGACCGGAACTTCTCGAAGCCGCTCTACATGCATCAGCTGTCGGAGGGAACGCTGCGGTTTCTCTGGCTGGCGACGCTCCTTCAAAGCCACGCGATTGGCGCGGTGACGCTCCTCGATGAGCCAGAGATTAGTTTTCATCCGGAGCTGCAGCGGCTGCTCGTAGACCTGATGCGGGAAGCGTCGAAGAGAACCCGTATCATCGTCTCGACTCACTCTGATCGGCTGGTTCGCTTCCTGAAGCCCGAGGAGCTCCTGGTGATCGACACGTCGGAAGGGATCGCCCGCGTCACCCCTGCCGACGGGCTCGACATCGCAGACTGGCTCGCTGACTACTCGCTCGACGAGCTCTGGATGGCCGGGCGCCTTGGAGGTCGATCGTGAAGATCGTCCTTCTCGTCGAGGGGAAGACGGAGACGGTCTTTCTCGGGTCGCTCCGAACCTTCCTCGTGGGACGCTGCCCTGTAGGTGCAATGCCGAAGCTGGACGCATGGCCGTATGACGGCCGGATCCCCAAGGGCGACAAACTCAGACGCGTCGTCGCCGATGCTCTCACGAAGAGACCTCAGCCCGCCGACGCGGTGATCGCCTTGACCGACGTATATACCGGCACGGCAGATTTCAGTGGCGCCGCTGACGCCAAACAGAAGATGCAGCAGTGGGCTGGCGATCTTCGCTTCTATCCGCACGTTGCCCTTCATGATTTCGAGGCCTGGCTCCTGCCCTTCTGGCCCGACATTCAGCGCCTTGCGAAGCACAACAAGACTGCGCCGTCCGTTCATCCGGAAGCGGTGAACCACAACAAACCCCCATCGAAGCATATCGCCGAAATCTTCGAGGCCGGAGGTCGTGGCAGCTACGTCAAGCCTCGCGACGCGAGGCGAATCCTAGAAGGCAAAGATCTCGCCGTTGCAGCCAACGTGTGTCCAGAACTCAAGGCGCTCCTGAACACAGTGCTCGTCTTGTCGGGATGCGAGCGGCTCCCCTAAGACCGTGCCCCACGTACCCGGCGATGGTTGCAGGGCAGGAGCGCGCCGTGAGCCACGCCGTACCCGCGTCGCGTGGGTGCTCGACTCTCAGCGACCGACACTACCGCTTGCGCCGCAGCGTTTCGGGCGTCGCTGGATCGGGGGTGCGTCAAAAGGGGCCCAGCTCTGCACTCGGCCACGCGTCCGATCGCAAAGTCCGCACGTGGGCAGATTATCGGTAGCGCAGGGGGCGGAGTTCCTCGACGCCCGTGGCTGCTCCGGTAGGACGCCGCACGGCTCGCGGGCCCCTCTTCGTCTACGCGAACCGGGGGGGGCACCCTCAATCTCGTCCAGTCGGGCCGGATTCTTCGGACAGGCCAAAAGGAAGTCTCCCCGTATTGTTTTCTTCAGCGTCGGTTGACAGAAATCAGGCCTTGGCTGCCGAAACCGAACAGTTCGCGCTGGATCTTGTTCGACCCTTGTCGGACGATGGCGGTTCTCACCGATCCGTCATTCGGTGCGCGCCAACGGGGAGGGCAAGGTGGCTGCAATGGCAAAGGCTATGTCGCCGAAGGATCTTTGCGTCCGGCTCATGCGCGCGGACAGCCAGGAGGACGTGATCGAAATTCTTACCGAGGCTGGGTACTGGAAGAACGGCGCCGCCTGGCGACTCTTCGACGACAGCGNNCGCTCCGAAGCTGCCCTCGTCGAGAAAATCGTCAACGCGATCGACGCACGGCTCGTGAACGCGTGCCTCGTAGCGGGCATCGACCCTGAGTCCGCGGCAGCGCCGCAGTCGATCAGAGCAGCGGTCGCCCGATTCTTCGAGAAGAACGAGAAGAAGGAACTCGGACCCGATGCCGGGCGGGTCAAGAACTGGCCCAATTCTCAGCGCACGCATGAAGGACGCCTCATCACTGTCACCGCCACCGGGAAGAAGCCCGACGATCAAGGCTACGCATGCCTGCCGATCGCGGACGCAGGGGAGGGGCAGACACCGTCCCGGTTCCCGGACACCTTCCTGTCGCTCAACAAGTCCAACAAGCTCCGCATCCCGTTCGTGCAGGGCAAGTTCAACATGGGCGGCACGGGTGCCCTCCAGTTCTCTGGCGCGAACAACCTCCAGTTGGTCGTCTCGAGGCGCAACCCGGCTCTGCTCGGGAAGAACCCGGCGGCCACCGATCGACAGTGGGGCTTCACGATCGTGCGCCGAGAGGAACCGGTTTCCGGATCACGGCGCAACTCGACGTACACGTACCTCGCTCCCGACAGGAGCGTGCTGTCCTTCGATGCCGATCAGATGCCCATCTTTCCCGAAGGGCACGACGCCTACGCTCGCATGCACGCTTGGGGGACCCTCATCAAGCTCTACGAGTACGAGATGAAGGGCTTCCGATCGAACATCGTCCAGTCCGGCGGCGGGTTGCTGCGTCGGCTCGACCTTCTACTCCCCGAGGTGGCGTTGCCCATCCGCCTCTATGAGTGCAGGCCGTACAAGGGGCACGTGGGAAGCTTCGAGACCAACGTCATCGGCGTGGGGGTTCGACTCGACGACGACGGGCAGACGAACCTGGAGGAGGGGTTCCCGGCGTCCGCAGTCATCCACGCTTTAGGCGAGGAGATGCGGGTGACGATCTTCGCCTTCAAGCGGGGCAAGGCGGAGGAGTACCGCCTCCGCCAAGGTGTTATCTTCGCGATCAACGGTCAGACGCATGGGCATCTGCCGAACGACTTCTTCCGACGGACGGCGGTCGGCATGAGCTACCTCGCTGACTCTCTCTTCGTCGCTGTCGATTGCACCGGCATTGGTGGACGCGCTCGAGAAGATTTGTTCATGAACAGTCGCGATCGTCTTCGCGATAACGAGTTGCGAGGTGACATCGAAGACCAGCTCGAAGATGTCATCAAGGACAACAAGCTCCTACGCCTTCTCGCCAACATGCGGCGCCAGGAAGACATCGCGACGAAGATCAACGACTCGAAGCCGCTCGCAGAGATCATCGAGAAGCTGATCAAGGAGTCACCAGCGCTCGCCAGCCTGTTCAACTTCGGGACACGGATCACGAACCCCTTCACGCCCGACGGTGCGGCGAGCCTCGACACGGTGTTCAAGGGTAAGACCTTCCCGACCTACTTCCGGTTCAAGGAAAAGAAGTACGGCGAAATTCTGAAGCGAGATGCGTTCTTGAACCGACGACCCCGGATCGTCTTCGAGACCGATGCGGAGAATAGCTACTTTAGTCGGGACGTGGATCCGGGCCAGGTTGAGGTCGCCATCGACAACCACGGCACGTGGTCGGCGATCACGAGCTTCTCGCTCAATCTTTCCACCGGCGTCGGCAACCTGAACTGTCCGTTGCCGACCGACGCCAACGTGGACGACGAGTTCCGCTACAGAGTCCGCGTGACCGACCACTCTCGGGTGGACCCCTTCGAGAACGTGTTCGTCCTTCGTGTGCGGCCCGCGGGAGCTCCTCCGGTCAAGTCCACCAAGCCCGGCGCTACTCAGAAACCCCCGGCCAACAACAAGGGCAACGACCGCGAGAAGCCATCCATGCTCG